>VGXU01000011.1 GCA_016873215.1 Planctomycetota bacterium | reverse complement strand
TTTTTGAATACTCCGTGGCTCCGGAAATGCCGGCATAGGCCGACGTACTGCCGGCATCAACAATAGGACTTGATGGAATTACTGAGTTCGAATCACTGATGTAGCGGTCCACCTGTCCCCAAAGCCCGCTATTCTCAGTATACACCATCAGATGTGCCGCTTGTGACAGACTCCCAAAAATCATTAGAGCTGAAATGGTAATACTGAATGTTTTGCTTTTCATAAACACCTCCATAACAAAATATTTGTTATTTCCAAAGGCGGTTTTTCAAACCATTTTCTACCCTAACCACACAACCGCATCGACAAAATATTTCTCTTTGTATTCGGAACAGGGAAAAAAGGATAAGGCATATATAACCAATCCGATCGACTTTCATACCCCACTCCGCACCCACTCCACCAAACCACGCAAAGCAGCAGAACGCTGATAAAACAACCACTATTGTATAAAAATGGACTCGAATAGTCAAAATCAAAAGCAGTCCGACGTTAAAAAAACGCGAAACCGTGCCTACCCAAAAACTATAGCGTAAAGCATTTTATATACTGAGTTTACAGTTATCAATCCTTCGACAAAAGTCCTCATTTAAATTGCCAGCCGTTGGGGCAGAAGTCCTGCCGGTATTGGGTGAAGACACTAAAGTCGTCGTAGTCCGCGGTTGTATCGCTGTCCAGTTCGGCAGCTATCGCAGTTTGAGGGTTGCTAAGGCGATGACGGCGAAGGCGATGGACAGCAGCCAGAAGCGGACGACGACCTGCGGTTCGGACCAGCCGGCAAGGTGAAAATGATGATGGATGGGGGCGCAGCGAAAGATGCGTTTTCCGCCGGTGCGGCGGAAGTACCAGACCTGTAATATCACGCTGCCCATTTCCATGACGAAGACGCCGCCGATAAGCAGCAGGAGGATTTCATTGCGAGTCACAATCGCGCCGTAGCCCAGCGCCGCCCCCAGCGGCAGCGAGCCGACATCCCCCATAAAGACCTGCGCGGGGTGGCAGTTGTACCAGAGGAATCCGAGGATGGCGCCGGTGAAGGCGCCGAAGAAAATGCACAGTTCTCCCGACTGCGGAATATGCGGCAATAATAAATAGCCTGCCCAGCTCATCCGGCTGGAGCGGCTCATCATTTCCGAGGCGATATAGCACAAAATCACCAGCGTCGTCGAGGCGATGCCGAGACATCCGGACGCGAGACCGTCCATCCCGTCGGTGAGGTTGACGGCGTTGCTGGTGGCCGAGATATACAGGATGCTGAAGATGATAAAAATCCAGCTTGCCAGCGGGATGCCGTATTTATAGAACGGCAGCCATAATCGTTTGGCGTCTTCGATATTGCGAAAGTCGGAATAGAGAAAATATGCGACCAGCATCGCCCCGCCGAACTGAAAGGCCAATTTTTCCCACGGCCGCAGACCGTCGCGGCTGCGCTGACGGGTCTTGCTGGTCAGCTTAAGCCAGTCATCGGCGCCGCCGATGCCTCCAAACCAGATCAGAATAAACAGCGCCTTGTGAATAAAGGGGTTGGTTAAATTGGCCCACAGCAGCGTGCCGACGGCGATAGCCGTCAAAATAATGATTCCGCCCATTGTCGGCGTGTTAGCGCGTTCGCGCATCAACTCATTCAGCGCGGCGTGATGAAACTCCGGGCGGTCGCCGATTTTCATCCGCATCAGCCAGCAAATGGTTCGCGGCGCCATCCAGACGGCAACCGCGAACGCCGCCATCGCCGCCATAATCGCCCGGAACAGAACATCCTCCCAGGCGTAAAAGCCGACTGCGTACATCAAATCTTTAGAGTAATGGCAAAAATGATACAGCAAGCCGACACATCCTGAAAAAACATCGCCTTAAAAAAACGACACTGAATAATCAGACATCCATAAAAAAAGGGACCCTCTGTCAATCGGCGGGCGAATTACATCTTCTATCTTTGATTTGACTCTTATTTTTTATTTTCACACAAAGCCGGATGTCTTCCATTGGCGGAGCCAAACAAGCTCCGCAATCGCTCCACGGCTTTTTCCATGCCCGCCGCACGGGAACCTTTGACCAGTATTATATCGGCCGGCTGGATAAAATTGTGCAGATTATCGCACAGCGCTTGTGTGGTCGTAAACGTCTGGCAGGCGGAGGCATCGAAACCAGCACCGACGGCGCCGGCGATAATATCGGACGCAAACGCTCCGGCGGCAGCAACACATCCAATGCCGGCCTGAGCGGCTCTTTGTCCCAATTCATAATGCAGTTTGGCCGAGGCAGAACCCAATTCCGCCATACAGCCTGCAACAAAAACCGCTCGGCGCTGCTCTTTTTGAGATACCGTCGCCAGGTAATCCAAGGCATTAGCCATTGAGGCGGGATTGGCGTTGTAGCAATCGTTGATAATTTTTATCGGCCCAACGGATTCAACACTCATCCGCATCACCACCGGCTGCAGACTCGATAACGCTTCGGCGAAGTCCGGCAATGAAACACCGACGGCTTTGCAGATGGCCCATGCGGCCAGCACGTTAAGCAGGTTTGCCCGGCCGGGCAGCGGGATAGTCATTGTCCGCCCTTCTATTGTGAGTTGGCCGGCGTCGCCGTCGGTTTGCAGATTTTGCGCCCGAATGTCGCAGGTCGGTGAAACGCCAAATGTAATAAACGGGCGATTCAGCGTTTTGGCGTATGCGACAAGCTCCGGCTGATCGCCGTTGAGGATGAACAGTCCGCCGCCGGCCAATCCTTCCTGAATAGACAATTTTTCGCGGATAATATTATCAATCGACCCAAACCCTTCCAGATGGGCCGGGGCGGCATTAAGAACCATCGCGATATCCGGAGCGGCAATCCGGGTCAGATAACCGATTTCACCCGGGTGATTGGTCCCCAGCTCCAGAACCAGCACATCGTGCTCGTCCCGCGCCGACAAAATCGTCAGCGGCAGCCCGATGTGATTATTAAAACTGCCGGTCGCCTGATGGCAATTGAAACGACGGCTGAGAATATGATGAATGATATGACGGGTCGTGGTTTTTCCCGCCGAGCCGGTGATGGCGACCACTTTGGCTTTGAGCCGGCCGCGATACCACGCCGCCAGCCGTCCCAGCGATTTAACCGTATCTTCCACCCACAAGGCCCGGCATTGTAATTCCGACGGCAGCGCAACCTGTTTTTGAACTACGACGCAGGCAGCACCTTTTTCCAGCGCCCCAACGACAAAATTATGCCCGTCGAAATTCGGCCCGATGACGGCAAAGAAACAATCCCCTCGCCGAATGGTACGGGTATCCGTGCTGACCCCGTGAATAATCATCTCGGCGTCTTTATCATGTCCGTTGGGGCGGGCGCCCAGAACTTGCCGCAGCGTTTGAAGATCAATCATAGAACAAAATCCACTTTTCAAATCACCAACGTCAATATTCGCACCACCTTTGTTCCGCTTCCCAAAACAGAACGCTGTCTGAAATTTTCCCGTTTTACAAAATCGCTTCCATCATTTCGCGGGCGACTTCCTGATCGCTGAAATGGGTCTTGGTCGTCCCGATAATCTGGTACGTCTCATGTCCCTTTCCGGCAATCAGTATAATATCATCTCTTTTTGCGGTGGAAATTGCAAGTCCAATCGCCTTTTTTCGGTCCACTTCGATACGAATTTTTTGCCGGCGCGCCAAATCGGAAAATCCAGCCAGAATGTCGGCAATGATTTGCTGCGGGTCTTCGGTTCGCGGATTGTCGCTGGTGACGATGACCGAATCGCTGAGCCGCTCGGCCACAGCGGCCATGCGGGGGCGTTTGGTCTTGTCGCGGTCGCCGCCGCAGCCGAAAACCGTAATCAACTTGCCTTTGCACAACGGTTTAAGCGTATTGAGGACATTAAGCATTGCGTCGTCAGTGTGGGCGTAATCGACAAAAACGCCGATGCCGGCCTTTTGCCCGGCCGGGCAAATTACCGGTTCCAGCCGGCCGGGGACGGTTTTCAGCGCCGACAGCCCCTTAGCAACCATTCCCAAATCAAACCCCGCCGCTAAGCAAAGACCCGCCGCAGCCAGATGATTGCTGATATTATGCATTCCCGGAAGCGGCGTGCGGACTTTTTCCATATAATTGTTAAATTCAATCGAGAATACACTTCCGGCGGCATTCATCGACTGGACGTGAGCAGTGATGTCGGTCGGTTCGTCAATGGCATAGCGAAGGATACGAACCCGGCATTTTTCGGCGATTTTTTCAGACGCTTCCGACTGGGCGTTCAAAATGGCAATGGCGTGCGGCGGCAAATCCAGAAACAGTTTCGTCTTGGCCGCAAGATAGTCTTCCATCGTTTTATGGTAATCCAGATGGTCGCCGGTCAGATTGGTGAACGCCGCGGCGGTAAAGGAAATCCCGGCCAGGCGGTCCTGGTCGAGGGCGTGGGAGCTGGCCTCGATAACCATATATTTCGCGCCGTCTTCGACCATTTGCCGGGCCGCTTTGGCAATCGTCACGGCATCCGGCGTCGTCATCGCGGCTTCCTGAACGGCCCTGCCGGCCGAAAGAATGATTGTGCCGACCAATCCGGCCTCAAGGCCGGCGGTTTCAATGACCGAGCGGGTCAGGTAGCTGACGGTGGTTTTGCCGTTTGTGCCGGTGACGGCGAGATTGGTAAGCTGGGAACTGGGATTTCCCTGGGCCGCCTGTGCCAGCAGGCCAAGAGCGTATGCGCAGCGGTTGGCCAGAACCATCTGGGCCGGACGGCAATCGACGGGTTTTTGGCACACGATGTATGCAGCGCCGTTTTTGACCGCTTGCGGGATAAAATTGTGCCCGTCGGCGTGCACGCCGGGTACGGCGACAAACACATCGCCGCTGCGAATCCGGCGGGAGTCGGCGCTGACGCCGATGTCGGCGGCCGGCGATCCCACTAAAGCCAAAAGCTGTGTAAACGTCATAAAAATTCCTGTCGCGTAAAAATGAACTCCGCCGCGGGCGAACAAAACCGCCTTTTTTTCAGCAAAATTCGGCCACGCATCCCGTCTTTCCCGCAAAAGATTATGACAATTGTATTTAAACTCTATTTAATCAAAATTACACGACATTACAAGCCCTGCTTTTCGTGAACGCGATAAAAAAAGCAGGAGCGTTTCAGTCCCCTGCTTTGAAATTTTATATGCCAGAGAATGATTATCTATTTTTTGCGTATCCACAATCCCGTCCTGATTAAAATCCGCCGGGCTGGACGGTATCCCGAAGCTCCCCTGGACGCCTATCGGAAAATAGCATCGTAAATCTCTCTTATTTTGTCTCAAATAACCCCCTTTTCGCAAAGTCTTTGCGAAGCTGTTTGGAGCGATAGCCTGCGCCATAGACATACTTCTTATCGACGGCCATTTTAATCCTGTAGCCTTTTCGATTACTGCCATTTAGAAAGATTACTTCGTACTGGTAGTTGTCCATGGCGGGAAGCTTTACTCGGTCGGCCTTTTGGAATCCTTCAAAGATACGGATAGGCCAGGGATACCCCAATATTTTATCGGCGTTAATTTTGTGGCCAACAATGGGTTGCGCACTACGAAGTTCTCCGGCTATCGCCATCACATGGTTCGGATCAGGGTCGTTGCTTCGTCGAATGAGGACGCCATCAAAGCTATTGGGGGTGTCTTTCAAAAGGTCGTCAATGGTTATATCCACAAGCTCAAATGGATGCGTAACACCGAGGATTTCGTAGCGTGCTACGGCCTCCTCGTAACGTTTTTGATGGTCTTGCATGTAACGTTTTATTGTTTCACTTCTGTCGATCATTTCTTCTTCAGTGTCAGGACTGCCGTAAACAGAATACCCTTTCAAGCCGGATTCCTCCTTTTCCTGCAACAGTTTGCCCAACGCCGGGCTTTTGCCGCGAGGCCCGAGGAAAACGCCATTTTTATCAATATCAAAATCAACCACCACTACACGCGAAACATAATATTGGCCTGCCTCAAAAAAAGATAAACACAACAGATTCCGAGTTTCCGGCACTAAGGACATATCCGGCGGTGAACCTGGAATTTCAGGCCACAGCAGCCGATCTACAATTTCCTTAATCTCTTTTGCATGACAAAACCCCTTATGAGGTAGTTCTGCGCCCGGCCCTCTAAACCAGACAATACTTACAGGAAGCCCACGTTCTCGTAAAAAACTTTTACCATCCCAAACCTCAACTGGCAAAGAAGTTCTCTCCTGTCTTTTCTGACAGGATGAACACTCCAATGTCATCAAAACCAATAGCGCATAGAAAATCATCTTTTTCATTTTAATCCTCGCTAATTGCTGTTGCTTAATTTATTTGTCAGTCCATTGCCATAAACACGGATGCTATCATCACTGTTTGGTACGGCAAGATCCATTTTCGTATTCGAACCCCACAGCGTGAGAGGCGTATCCTCGCCCAGATAACTTGCTTGAGTTGTTGCTTCCAGCGCTTGCTCTACCGTACTGCCTGTCCCCATCTTTTCCCAGAACCGTATAATGCCGGGATCGATTTTCGTTTTGTATTTTTCAAAATTTCGGGGAGAAAAGATTTCTCTGTGTCCACTCTGAGTTGTGGTAATCTTGTAATGCCATCCTATATATATCTGATTGTTATTGCCGCTGTTAAAAATTCCAAAGGTTCGTGCCATATCCGGCTGTACATCGAACGTATCAAACGCCGCTGATCTGCAGCAATCCACAAAGACAATCCATTTGTTCACTGTATCATGCATTCCGATACTCCATAAACTAAACCCCCTGTGATCCCAGTCATCAGGCAGCAGCTCCTGGAGATTGAAATAGGAAAATACCCTACTCTTTTCATCAAGGTTCCACCAATGCTTGCCCGAAATCCGGCATATCAACCCGGCCGTCATAATCCATATCCAGCCGGACAATGTTGGGGTCGCTGACCGCGCCCATACAAAGATTCATCAGTTCCAAATCCCACTCATCCACAATCCCGTTGCGGTGAAAACCGGCATTTCATTTGGCCAGATTCTGAATCAGCCGGACAGAGCGATTGGGTTGTTCTAATCAGTTATTTGTAATACGGTCCCATGCAGAATACATTGTTGATTAAGCTTATAATTACACCGAATACAATAGCGTCTCTGATCTTCATGAAAAAAATTAACCTTGAGAGCATAAAATTAAAGAGAGCGAGGAGTACAAAATTACCGAAAGCAAAAAACAGAAAATAATTAGACGCCATAAAAGGAGAAGGGCAAAGTTGCCTCATAGGCAGAATGAAGTCGATGCAAATATTTCCCGCCACAATAGATACAAGATATACTATAAATCTCCACAAAGCAAGCAACCTGAGTTTCCGTAATAAGACGTAGCTGGCGATAAGAATAAAAGCATTGGTTATTGTATAGCCGCAGATTTTGTAAAAGACGTCTGTATAAATGGCTGACGGATATAACCATAAACCTATTAAACAGATTGCTAAAAATGCGGTCAACCCGAAAAACCATTGTGAAATATTTTTACGCATAATATTCCTTTCTGCTCTCCTCAATTTGATCTTAATTTTATCTCTGTAAAAGACCCTTGTCCTTTCAGTCGGTAATTGTTCACCGGAGCTTTGTTGGGGTCAAATTCAGTTTGATGGTTAATTGTATAATCTAAGGCATCATACAAATTATCTCCTGCGCCTAATCTTTCCCATTCGAGCCGAGTCCATTTTTGATATTCTGATGCTGACCAGATTGTCCACCAAAAAGTCATTGATGACATATCATACCAACCCTGATAAACACGGCTCTTTGAGGTATCATTCATGCCTAAAGCAATACTCATGTCGGAATGGGGCCCATCAAAAAGAAGACCTATTTGTCCCGAACCACCCATAATCAAATATCCATGAGAACTTATCTTCAATCTTCCTCCGTAGCAACAGTCAAAATAAGCAAATTCAAGAGATGTAAAATCCATCGAGGCAAAACTTTTTGCTGTTAGTTCCAAATCGCCGGAAAGTCTTTCACACCAAGAAGGAGCCTGGCCCGGAGGGAAATCGGATTGTTTGACAGAAACAGCCCATCCATCCCATAATTTTACGGTTGTCCTCGAAGTTCCGCTGTCATCCGCGATATAATGTCCATGTGAACTAAGGTAAATATATTTGATATTTCTATTCTGAGCAAACCATGCAATATTATCAAATGTAGCTGACCACAAAGATAACTTTTGATATTTAATACCTCTGTTCTTGAAAGCTGTTTGAACCTTTGATACAGTTACAATATCTCCTATTCTCGAAAATGTATCAGGAAGGATTATCAAAGCTTTAATATTAGGATCACTTTTAGAAAGATGAAGTGTTTGAGATGTAAATTTGGTAATGGATGTTCCATCGTCTTTATCAAAATTAATATAATCAATCTCATGCTGGCCGGTAATCTCGGCAGGGATAGAATACGCAATATCGTTTCCGTCATAGGTCTGCGACCACACCAGATTGCCGCAGTCCGCATAAACTTTCACGGAAACTTCATCGCCGCTGCGAATTTGGCGGGAATCGGCGCTGACGCCGATATCGGCGGCCGGCGATCCTACTAAAGCCAAAAGCTGTGTAAACGTCATAAAAATTCCTGTCGCGTAAAAATGAACTCCGCCGCGGGCGGACAAAACCACCATTTTTTCAACAAAATCCGGCTATGGCTGCTGTCTTTGCCGCAAAAGCCGGGTTTCTATTGCTCCGGCCGGTACAAAACGGTACAATACTTCCTTTGTGCCGGCGGAAAACGGCATTATCCCAAAAAGCAATTATATTATATGACTTGTTTTCGGTTTTTTGAATCGTGAAACCACAAAAATTCAGGAAAGGATGTCCAATGAAAAGGAACTTCTTTGTTTCAGCAATCCTTTTTTCATCTCTGTTGACCAGTACTATATTCGCCGCGCCATCGGAGGAAACGGATTATATGGCGATTCTCCTGGACGGCCATAAAATCGGCTACGCCATTCATGCCCGCAAAGTTGACGGGGCGCAGGTGACGACCACCAACGATATGAATATGCTGATCGGCCGGGGTCCAACGGCCATTCGGTACACCGGACGGGAAGTCAATATCGAAAGTATCGCCGGAAAACCCATTGCCTTTGAAACCATTCAGAATATCAGCGGTATGGAACAAACCCGCAAAGGGACGGTTAATAATGGCAAGATAAAAATGATTCTTCAAAACGGCCCGACATCGACGGAGTCCACCATCGCGTATCCCGTCGGCGCCTTAATGGCGGAAGGATTGAGACTGCTCCAGGTCAAAAAAGGCCTGCAGCCGGGACAACTTTACGACGCCCTGCTCTTCAGGCCTGACATGGCTCAGGCCTTGCCCGCAAAAGTCGAAGTGGGCAAAAAAACCAGTATCGATCTGCTCGGAAGAATGCGGGAACTCAGCGAAGTCAAAATCAATATGCAGGTCGGGCAGCAGGCTATTGTTTTTACCGAATACGTGGATGAAAATTTCATGGCTCTTAAAAGCATTATTCCCATGATGGGAATGAATCTGGAAATGATCGCCTGCGAAAAAGATTTCGCCCTGAGCCAGGACGACATTGTGGATTTCCTCGACAAACTCTGCGTGGCCAGCCCCACTCCAATCGGCAGCGATAGCTTTGCCGGACCGATTATTTACGAACTGACGGCCACAACCAGCAAACCTCTCCTGCTGCCCAACACCGATACGCAGGCGGTAAAAGAAATCACGCCGGGCCGGTTCGAAGTCACCGTGGGTCCGATTCAGCCGCCCAGCAGGGTGAAATTTCCCTACGCAGGCAAAGACAAAGAAGTCATAAAAGCCCTTGAGGCAACCGAATATCTCCAAACCAAAGACGCTAAAGTCGTGGATTTGGCAAAGCGCGCCGTCAGCGGCACGGATGATGTTCTCAAGGCGGCCCAGAAGATTGAAAGTTTTGTGAAAGGCTACATCACGAAAAAAGATATGTCCGTCGGCTATGCCTCGGCGGCGGAAGTGGCCCAGACACGACAGGGAGACTGCACGGAACACGCCATCCTGGCCGCGGCGATGTGCCGCTCGGCCGGGATTCCCGCGCGAGTCGTCTGCGGATTAGTCTATACCGATGCGATAGGAACAAAGAAAAATGTCTTCGGCGCCCACATGTGGGCCGAGGTTTTTCTGGACGGAAAATGGTTTCCAATCGACCCGACGCGGGCGCCGAACGGCTTTTCCGCAGGCCATATTACGCTGGCCCGCGGCGACGGCAATCCCACGGATTTCTTCTCGCTGGTCAATACACTGGGATGTTTTAAGATTGAAAAAGTGACCCTGCCGCCAAAGCTCATTGCTGCCCCGGCACCTGCCGAGTCCAAATAACCGTCGGTTAATCTGGCTCCGGCAAGCAATGGATTGGGTAGTCTTTGCGGCCAATAAAAGTTTTGCTTATGCGAATAAAAAAAGCGGGGACACTTTACCCCGCTTAGGGTTAAATCATTCTGTTATACATCTGTGTTGGCAGCGGCAGCTTCCTGCTGTTTTTCCCTGCTTTTCCTCCTGCCGTTCTTTTTAGACTCAGCCGCGTTCTTTTCTGTCGTCTGTCCAGACTTCTTCTTACCAGTTGCCTTTCCCAGACCTGCGGCATTCTTATTTGAATTTGGATTCGGATTTTCCGCCGGGGCAATCTTGCGTTCGGCAGGTTCATCTAACGGCGTACCGTCCAACTTTGGTTCGACCTTAGACAAGTCCAGGCCAAATCGCTTGAGTATTGTCGGGGCGATATCCATCCGGTCGCCATCGCGGTTAACTCTCGAATCGTTCGTGGCCATGAACACATACGGTGCATAGCTGTGTCCTTTTTCGCCTTCATTAAAACCATGGTCAACAACAATATAGACCAGAGTATCTTTATACAGCCCTAATTCTTTGATTTTGGCGACAATCTTGCCCGTCCATTCATCGTCAGATTTTAGCGCATCGGTATATTCCTGCGAGTTCTCACCAAATTTATGGCCATCATGGTCTGGATTGGCAAAGTGAATAAAAAAGAAAAACCGGTGATCTTTTCGCTTTTCCAGTTCTTCCATCGCCCGGGTGCCGACCTTCTCATTTTCTATCAGGCCGTTTTCAAACAAATCCATATGCTGACTGGCGAGATACCAGGGTTTGCCGGGCGTCTCGACAAACTTCTTGCCGTTTTCTTCAATAATTTTACCCCCCTGCATGTTACCAAGTCCGGCTGCTTTTTTATTGATCGCTTCCTGTTTTTTCTCTCTGGCCAGCCATTTTTCGTAATGCACTTTTTGCGGCCCATCATTATCGACATGACCTTTCTTGCCAATAATGGCAACGGTATCAATCTTGTCCGGGCCGAAGTGTTTTTCCAGCCGTTCAAAGACCGAATAACCTTCCGGAATGGGCTGATACCTGCTGTTGCTATAGACACCGGTCACTTCACAGCGATAACCGGTCAGAATCTGCGTCCATCCCGCCTTGGTATCGGTGGCGCCGCTGGTGACATCGATATCGACCATTTTGCCTTCCTTGCTCAGCGCCATAAGATTTGGCAGTTCCTTACGCTCAATCATCTCCTTGACATGATTCCTCTGAGAGCCATCCCATCCGATCACCACGATGTTTTTGACATCCTTGGCGCTGACACAGGCTGCCAGCAACAGTACCGCAATTGTCATAAAATTCATACTTTTTCTGAACATAAAAATCCCTTTCAATATTTAATCCGCAACGCGTTGCTTGAAATGACCCGTGTTTGAGACGCATGGACAAAATCGTTTATTGCAGAATTCCTTTTTGTGAAAATTTACACGATTTTAGCCGAATAATCAGATGTTTTTCACCTTTTTTTCTATCCGATCATTTTTTGTCGCAGGCTTGTAACTTTCTGATGCGCCAGACGGGTGGGTTCCGGCAGACGATAGCGGATACAGCAATTCAAAACTATTTCCACCGCTTGATGGTGTGTGATTTTGTGGCCGGGCGAAATAAACAGCGGCTTGACATTCGTGCGCGTCCGCACCACAGAACCGATTCTCTCATTTTTATCCAGAAGCGGAACACAAGCCCCCTTTTGCGTCGGCAAATCGCCGTACTCGCCAATCAGCCTGCTTTTCGCGCAGCCGATAGTCGGGGTGTCCAGAAACAACCCCAAATGGCTTGCCAGCCCCAGCCTTCGCGGATGAGCGATGCCCTGCCCGTCAATCAAAACCACCTCCGGAATCGTTCGTAGTTTTCGCATCGCCTCCAGACACGCCGGGGCTTCTCGAAACGATAACAAACCCGGCACATACGGAAATTGCACATCCAATACCGCCTCGGTCATTTCCGCCAATCGAAAGTCCGGCAGTTCCAGCACCACCGCCGCCGCGATGATGCGTTTTGTATCCGTGCTGAACGCGCAATCCAGCCCGGCGACAAACCGGGGCTTTGAACGCAGCGGCGACAAAATCACCGTTTGCGCCAATTGTCGCTGCAATTGGACGGCTCCTGCGACCGTCAAATCCCACGGATGTAACTCCCGTATGTGCATATTCTTAGGAAAAATCCGACATAAAAACTATTGTACTTTATAGACGTTTTGGTGTAGAATGGCAAGTTTGGCTTATTGTTTATTTTCTGCTTTAACAAGAGAGGAATACGTAACAGGCAAAATGACGGCCAACGATAACAAATATATCCGGATTGTCGGGGCATCCGAACACAACCTGAAGAATATCAGCATTGATATTCCTCGCGATAAGTTCGTGGTCATCACCGGCATCTCCGGCTCCGGCAAAAGCAGCCTGGCCTTTGACACCATTTACGCCGAGGGACAGCGAAAATATGTCGAGTCGCTCAGCGCCTACGCCCGGCAGTTCCTCGAACAGATGCAAAAGCCCCACGTCGAGCATATCGAAGGCCTGCCGCCGACCATCGCCATTGAACAGCGCAGCGCGGGCAGCAACCCCCGCTCCACCGTGGCGACCACAACGGAAATTTATGACTACTTTCGATTGCTCTTTGCACGGGTGGGAAAACCGCATTGCTGGGTCTGCGGAAAACCGGTTTCCAGTCAGCACGCCACACAGATTGTCGATTCGCTGCTGAGCCGCCCGGAAGGAACAAAACTTCAGCTTTGCTCGCCGTTGATTCGCGGACAAAAAGGCGAAAACAAGGACGTTTTCGCCCGCATTCTGCGGGAAGGCTTCGTTCGTGTTCGTGTGGACGGGCAGGTTTATGATATTCGCGGCGTCCCCATGCTGGACAAAAATAAAAAGCACGACATTGCCGCCGTCATCGACCGATTGATTGTCCGCCCTTCCATTCGGGTGCGTTTGGCCGATTCGGTCGAAACCGCCCTGAAAGTCGGCGATGGCCTGCTTGTCGCGATGCTGCAGGAACCCGACCCGAATCATCCCGTCGAAAATACCAATGGTTCCAATGACCACTGGCAGGACATCATTTACAGTGAAAAATTCGCCTGCACCGACCATCCCGAAGCATCGCTGTCAGAGTTGTCGCCGCGGCTGTTCAGTTTCAACAGCCCTTACGGCGCGTGTCCCGCCTGCGACGGCCTGGGGACAATTCTCGAATTCGACCCGGACCTGATTGTGCCGGACAAATCCGCCACTCTCGAAACCGGCGCCGTGGACGCATGGCGAAAAGGCGGCAAACGAATGAACATCTTTTACAACCGTTTGATTCGCCGGTTCTGCCGGGCTTTCGACGTCAGCCCCTCCACAGCATACAGCGACATCCCCGCCGACATTCGCAAAATTCTTCTCTACGGCACCACAGTCGAAGACGAATCCCGCCTCGGCGTGGAATTTGAAGGCGTCATTCCCAATCTTAAACGCCGCTGGCAAAATACCGACAGCGAATATGTCAAGGCACGGCTGCACGGGTATCTGTCCGAACAGCCCTGCAAAAGCTGCAAAGGAGCCCGCCTGCGTCCCGAGGCAATGGCGGTAACCATCCAGGACAAAAATATCAGCGACCTGACATGCATCAGCGTCGAAGAGGTACAGCGGTTTTTCGACCGTTTGACTTTTAACGAAGAACAAACGCTCATCGCCGCTCAACCCCTCAAGGAAATTCGTGCCCGGCTGAAGTTTCTGACGGACGTGGGGTTGGGGTACCTGACGCTGGACCGCGCCAGCCGAACACTTTCCGGCGGTGAAGCCCAGCGGATTCGTTTGGCCACCCAGGTCGGCTCAGGCCTCGTCGGCTGCTGTTATGTCCTCGACGAACCCACCATCGGTCTGCATCGCCGCGACAACGACCGCCTGCTGGAAATTCTCAAGCAGTTGCGCAACATCGGTAATACCGTGCTGGTCGTCGAGCATGATGAAGACGTCATCGCTCAGGCCGACCACATCATCGACATCGGCCCCGGCGCCGGCGACCACGGCGGAAAACTCATCGCCGAGGGAACCCTGGCCGACATCTGCGCCAATCCCGAATCATTGACCGGCCAATACCTGTCCGGACAAAAACGCATTGAAATCCCCGACGTCCGCCGCCGCGTCATCCTGTCGCATTGCATCGAGGTGCGCGGCGCGCAGGAAAATAATCTCAAAAATATCAATGTCCGGTTTCCCGTCGGCGTCCTGACCTGTGTCACCGGCGTCTCAGGCTCCGGAAAAAGCACGCTCGTCACCGAAATCCTGCTCAAAGGACTGCGCCGCAGACTCCACGGCTCCGGCGACAAGCCCGGAAAACATAAAAATATCCTCGGCCTGTCCAATGTCGATAAGGTCATTGAAATCGATCAGTCGCCCATCGGCCGAACGCCCCGCAGCAACCCGGCAACCTATACCGGCGTCTTCGATTTGATTCGCTCCCTGTTCGCTCTGACACGCGAGGCCAAAATCCGCGGCTACAAACCCGGACGCTTCAGCTTCAACGTCAAAGGCGGACGCTGCGAACACTGCCAGGGTCAGGGAACCAAAAAAATCGAAATGCACTTTCTGCCCGATGTGTATGTCGTCTGCCAGGAGTGCAAAGGAACGCGATACAATCCCGAAACCCTGCAAATCACCTACAAGGGTAGGAACATCGCCAACGTGCTGGATATGCGGATTGAAGAAGCCCGCGACTTTTTCGCCAATTTCCCGAAAATCGTGCGGCTGATTAAGGCCCTGTGCGACGTGGGACTGGGTTATATGACGCTGGGCCAATCCAGCACAACCTTGTCAGGCGGCGAGGCGCAGCGGGTGAAACTGGCCGCCGAACTCGGACGGCCCGGCACGGGACATACGATGTACGTCCTCGATGAGCCGACGACAGGCCTGCATTTCGCCGACATTCATAATCTGCTCAACGTCTTGAAACGCCTGACGGATATGGGCAGCACGGTGGTCGTGATTGAACATAATCTGGATGTGATTAAGACCGCCGATTACATCATTGACCTCGGACCCGAAGGCGGACAGGCCGGAGGACAGGTGATCGCCACGGGCACTCCCGAACAATTAATCAAAAACGCCGCCAGCCATACCGCCCATTATCTGCAGACCAAACTGCTGGAAGAGAAGAAAGATCGGAACAAATAAAAAAGGCCTGCGCTATTCGCAGGCCCTTATTTTGTAAAGTTCATCTTTCGCTGAAAGACACCTTTTTTGTTTATTTGAACTTTCGCAGAAGAACTATTCCCAGTCCCAACATCAGCATCGTCGCCGGTTCGGGGATGCAAATGGTATCCACCACGATTTCGTCAATATACAGAGTGCAGTCGCGAGGCTGAATCGCAATCCATTCTTCCGGGGGATTTGGCTTGAGAACAATACGGAAGATGTCGTGATAATACAGACTGTCGATGGTCGTGGATTGGACGGCATGAATCGATGCATACTGCGGAAGCGTCTGTATTTGAGGCTTTCTGTCAATCGAGCCGGCCGAGTAGGTAATCTGAAGCCAGATTATCTTGGCGGGGTTGGGCTCTTGACTGTTCGGAAGATGCAGCAGCAGATAGTCGTCGCCGTAGATGCGCCATACTCACTTGTGGCCGTTACCGTTTTCAGTCATCCAATAGGTCTGCTTGGGGAAACCCGTGTCCGGCCAATGAACTTCCGCGGAAGGCGTGCCGAAAGGATTTGCATCCAGCGTTACCAGAGCCGGGTTATCTGGCGTATCAAAACTCCACGCCTGAAGGGTCGTGTTGGCCTGCCCTCGCCACACAGGTTCTATCTTGTCGGTCGCCAGGCCTGTCAGTGTTGCGCTGGCGACACCCGCCAACAGCAGCATTCCTACAAAAATCATTTTTCTCATGGCTCCATCCTCCAATCTAAAACCAAAAACTCTCTTCTCTTCCTTTAAGCATAAGTAAATCACGACCTCACGCTTTTACATTCATTTTATATCACGCACGGACCATCCGCACGCAATGTGTACACATACTCACTCACTGGACATAATAAAAGAGGGATCGCTCAGGCGTGCATAGAAACCACTCCGTCTTACACCGGATGGGCAAAAAACAAAAACCACTACTGCGCTTTGTTTTCTCTTTCCCGCCATCTCTCTCTTCTATCCTCCGTCATTTCCTGCTATTATCCCTCGACAAGATTTGGCGCTGGCATAATAACTAAAGCACCGGCCCTCTGCAAGCATAAAATCATAAAAATTTTTCACCCCGCTGTTACACAGCACTTCTAAAATCACAGGAAAATGCTATTACTTATTTATAGAAAAAGAGTTATGTCAAAAACTGGCTGCGTCTTTCATTTTTATTGTTTTTTTTGTTTCGGCGTAACTCCATACATGGAAAACACTTGCGCCAATACAGAAAAAATTGCATTTTTTACGCCGCGATTGGAAAAATTAGGGCCAACAGAACCAATAAGAGAGCATCTTCAATAATGAGCCAATCCTTTTGTTCATCGTGCGGCAGTGTGATTGAGCTTGAAAGCATCGTCTTGTTATCGTCGATATTGGAAAATTGGAAGCCTTGCAAAGCGATAATGATACAGACCGGCAACGGGAAATTCTAATTCGGTGCGACCATGCCGGAGGCGGTACAGTAATATATCGCCGCCACGTTAAGCAAATAATTCCACAGGATTTGATGGGGTTGATGGGAGTGTCATTTCTGTTTTGTCTTGACCTGTTGCCGGGGCAGTGATAGTGTATGGCCGAATTGGAAAGACGGTTATGGAATTGAGTTATGACATCCTGTTGAGAATCGGCGGCGGATTGGTAGGCGTTTATTTGCTGCTGAGTCTCTTTGACGTTCACTGGCTGACCCGCATACGAACAATCCTGAGCTTGCTGATCGGCGTCGTTCTTCTCGGCTGGATGGGCTGGCCTATGGTTCGACCCGAAGACCCGCTGGGAGCGATTACGCTGGTCGATGGGTTGATCACACCCGGCGAAACGGTTTGTCTTTGCGGCCTTGCGTTTGCCGCAGGGCTTATCGCGTATCTGACAAGCTGGCCCAAAGGGCTTCTGACCGCCCCGCTGGCGGCGCCGGCGGGCATGGCGGTTTGGGTCTTCGCCTCCGGCGATATGCGTACGCTGCTGCTATATCATTCCGCCGTGGCACAACGACAAAAGGTGTTTGCAACGCTTGGCTGGGAAGGCCTGTTTTGGCTTCTGCCCGTTTTGGCCGGATTGCTTGGCGTCTGGGTCGGCTGGATGATTCAAAACCGAAAAAAACCATCGCTGTCTCCGGCCTCGCTGACCGCCGACGGAAAACCTTTCTGGGCCGCGGTTGCCATCGCGGCGTCTATTATCATCACACAGTTGATTATAAACATCTTCGCCCAGGACGTTCGCCAGGCCGATTCACAACTCGGACAGGTTATCGGTCAGCCCGGCAAAGGCCAAATTGTTTTTGCCGTTTTTGTTTCATTCATGGCCGCCGGGTTTGTCGCCAAATACTTCGCCAAAATCGGCTATTTTGTTCCCACGCTTTGCACGGCCGCGGCGGTTTATCTGGCGATGCGCTACGCCGCGACGCCCGCCGTCCTCGAAAATATGGTCCGCAACTGGTCGGTGGCCTATTTTGCAAACTCCGTTTGTGCCGTTCTGCCCCTGCAAATGACCGCTTTCGGAGCTATAGGGGCTTTTACCGGATACCAATCCGCAAAAAAAATCCTCGAACGACAAAAACAAGCCTGATTACGTCCGATAAACCTCCTGCTTTTCAAAATTCAGCTCAAACAAAAAATTGTCCGTGTTCCGCCAAGTCCTTATTTGACAATTACTTAAAATTCACCCATAAAACCCATTTTTTAAAAAAATTCCCGGGAATGATAAAGGAATTACCCCACCATCCAAAACTGCCGAAAAAAGACCTGCCGGACAAGAATCGCCGAAGGATGTTGCGTCCGGATGCGTTTGAAAAACGTATAAATAGATAGGCCGGACGTATTCGGAAAGGAATGGAAATAGTAATCCGAAGACAAATGCGGCCAAGGAGACAAACATGTTGGTTTTAAGCAGGCAAAAGGATGAGTCGATTATGATTGGCGACGATGTGGAAATTATCGTCGTTGACGTCCGCGGTGACAAGGTCAGGCTGGGCATCAACGCCCCGCGTGAGATATCCGTTCACCGCAAGGAAATCTATCTGGCCATTCAAAAGGAAAAACTGGAAGCCGGGACAGGTGTGGTTCCCGTCCAGAAAGACGGCAACGGCGACGGCAAGGCTCACGCCAAAACATCGTAAATACGAGTTTTTATTTCGCACACTCAAGACCCTGAGCCGGTGAGCGGGTGCGGGTCTTTTTTTATGCGCCGACGGCAACATCCTGGCCGCGATGCTCCCCTTTTATCAGCAATATACAAAAAAACATTTATCCCGGATTTGTTTTCGCGTATGATTGTAAGCGGAAAACAGATTCACATAAGACAATACTGGCGGAGTACAGATTGATTTGTAAAATATACGGCAAGACGAGGCTATCCGTCAGCGCAGTGGGATTTGGCGGGATGCGGTTTGACGTGAGCCGAGGGGATGAGGATAACGCCAAGCTGCTGCATTATGCCTTCGACCGCGGCATCAATTATTTCGATACCGCTCCCGGCTACTGTGAGGACCACAGCGAAGACATCTTCGGGCTGGCGCTATCGAAAATGAAATCGCAGCGGGAGAAATTTTATGTCTCGACGAAGGGAATGCCGGAAGACCACGACACCGCCGCCAAGGCCGTGGCGGCCGTGGAAAAATCGCTATCGCGGCTCAAATGCGATTATTTGGATTTCTATCACGTCTGGTGCATCCGCCGGGCGGAACAGTACGAACTGGCGATGCGCCCCGGCGGACAATATGAAGGCCTCCTGCGATGCAAGGAAAAAGGTCTGATTCGGCACATTGTGATTTCGTCTCATCTTCGCGGGCCGGAAATCGTCCGTATCATCCAGAATCGTGAATTTGAAGGTATCCTGCTGGGCGTCAATATTCTGAACTTCCTCTACCGCTGGCAGGGCGTTGAAGCGGCACATCAGGCGGGGATGGGTGTTGTGGCAATGAATCCATTGGCCGGCGGCGTCATCCCGAAAAATGAAAAACAACTGGCATTTCTGGCCGATCCCGGCGAAACGCCGACCGAGGCCGCGATTCGCTTTTGTGTCAGTTGTCCGCAGATTACCGTTACGCTGGTCGGCTTCACGACCCGGGAACACATCGACGCCGTCTGCCGGGTCGCGGATGCGGCAAAGGCATTTTCACAAAAAGACATTCAGCGCATCCGCCGGCACATCACGAAAAATATGAACCAGCTTTGCACCGGCTGCGGCTATTGTATGGGGCGGTGTCCAAAGGATATTCCGGTGGCGTCGTTTATGCAGTATTACAACGCCAAAGTGCTGACGGGCAAGACCGACGTGGAAATGGCCAAAGAGCTGGACTTTCAAAAAAAATGGGGGGTTCTGGCCGACCGCCGGGCCGACGCTAAAGACTGCGTCCAGTGCGGACGCTGCGAAATGGCCTGCACACAGCACCTCGATATTATGCGCCGGCTGGAGACCATCGCGCAATGGGAAGGAGCAGAATGAAAAAGCAAAAGGTGGAAGTCCGTCCTGAAATGCGATAAGATAGCGCATCGTGTCTTTTGCTATTTTATTTGACCCCTTCGGGGTCTGAAAAATGAAGATTTCTACAAGGCGGAAAGAAAGATAGAAAAGATGGAAGTACTTGTGGCGGAAAAATGCGGATTTTGTCCGGGGGTGCGAAATGCCATCACCCTGGCCAAAAAGACCATTCAGGGAAAAAAAGAGGTTCATAGCCTCGGCCCGATCATTCATAACGAGGAAGTCGTTCGGCAATTGGCCCAAGCCGGGCTGAAAACCATTGATTCCGTTGACCAGATTTCTACCGGAACGGTCCTGATTCGCTCGCACGGCGCTACACAAAAAGAACTCCAGGCTCTTGAAAAAAAGGGAGTCAATATTGTTGACGCCACCTGTGTTCTGGTCAAACGCGTCCAGAAAATCGCCCGCGTTCTCCACGAAGAAGGCTACAAGGTTGTCATAATAGGAGATAAAAACCATCCTGAAGTCAAGGCCGTTGTCGGCTCCGCGCCGGATGTGGAAGTGGTCGGCGACGAATCAGACCTCGATAAGCTAAGTAAATACAAGAAATTAGGAGTAATTTGCCAGACCACCCAAAGCCCTGATTTCTTTGCAAATATGATTGGCCATATCGGCCGTCTGGAATTTTCTGAAATCAAGATTATCAATACGCTTTGTCGTGAAACAATGTCCCGGCAGGAAGCCGCCGTCAAGCTCTGCCGGCAGGTGGATATTATGTTTGTGCTGGGCGGCCTGCACAGCGCCAACACCCGCAAACTGGCCGAGTTGTGCAAAAAACACAATTCTCAAACCTGGCATTTGCAAAATTGGGACGAACTTGATATAAGTATCCTTTCCGGCAAGCGTATCGCCGGCGTCACTGCCGGTGCATCCACCCCGGATGAGGTCATCAAAGAGTTCGTCGATAAGCTCAGGCAAATCTGAATTTTGCCGGTGGAGGCCAACTCACCGAATGACAAAACTATAGGCCAAAGTGTCGGCTGTGTGGGCCGATGCGTTTTTATGACTAACCTTTTTTAAGGTTGTACGCTTGTTTGCGTAAATGTGGGGCGCAAACGAAGCCAAACAGACGCCACAGGAGATTATTTATGGTTGACAGAAATTTAATCAAAAATCTGGGGTTCACGGACGAACAACTCAAACAGCAGCTCGATGAAATGTACACCCAGGAACATCGGGACATGCTCGAGAAGGTCCTGGACAAGAAAATCGAAGCGCTTGTTCCCGGCACCATCGTACAGGGCAAAATCGTAAGTCAAATCGGAAACGACGTCGTGGTCGAACTGGGCCTCAAGAGCGAAGGCGTCGTGGAAGCCTCCGAATTCGACAGCCCGGAAGAAATCGAATCCGGCAAAGAAATCGAAGTGCTCATCGAAGAAGTGGACGCCGAGAGCGGCATCGTCCTGTCCAAACGCAAAGCCGACCGCATTCGCGGATGGGAACGCATCATCGCCACCAACAAAGAAGGCGACGTCGTCAAGGGTATCGTCAGCCGACGCATCAAAGGCGGATTGCTGGTCGATATCGGCGTACCAGTCTTTTTGCCGGCTTCGCAGGTCGATATCCGAAAGCCCGGCGACATCAGCCGGTTCATCGGCCAGGAAATCGAATGCAAAATCCTCAAAATCGACACAGAAAATCATAACATCGTGGTGTCCCGCCGCAAACTCATCGAAGAAGACCGTCAGGTCAGCAAAGAAAACCTGCTGCGCGAAATCGAAGTCGGTCAGATTCGTAAAGGGCTTGTTAAAAATATCGCCGATTTCGGTGTATTCGTCGATTTGGGCGGCCTCGATGGCCTGCTGCATATCTCCGACCTCAGTTGGGGCCGGGTCGCGCACCCCTCCGAAGTCGTACAACTCGACCAGGAAATTGAGTGTATGGTCATCGGCGTGGATCGCACCACCGAAAAAATCTCGCTGGGGCTCAAGCAAAAGACTCCCAGCCCGTGGGAAAACGTCGAACAGCGATTCCCCGTCGGCAGCCGCGTCAAAGGCACCGTCGTCAACATCATGAACTACGGTGCGTTTATTCGCCTCGACGAAGGCATCGAAGGCCTCGTCCATATCAGCGAAATGAGCTGGACAAAACGCGTCGGTCATCCCTCCGATATCCTTCAGGTCGGACAGGAAATCGAAATCGTCGTCCTGGATGTTAACAAGGAAAAACAGGAAATCTCGCTGGGCATCAAACAGCTCGAAGCCAATCCATGGTCGGTCGCCGGGCAGAAATATCCCGTCGGCACCATGGTCGCCGCCACCGTCACCAGCCTGACCAATTACGGCGCGTTTGTGGAAATCGAGCCGGGCATCGACGGACTGATTCACATTTCCGACCTGAGCTGGACGAAAAAATTCAATCATCCCGGCGAATGTCTTCAGAAAGGCCAGGAAATCCGCTGTGTCGTGCTCGAAGTCGATGAAGACAAGCATCGCATCTCGCTGGGACTCAAACAGTTGACCGAAGATACGTGGGTACACGCCATCCCAGAAAAATACATCCCCGGCCAAATTGTCCGCGGCAAAGTGACCAAGCTGACCAACTTCGGCGTATTTGTGGAACTGGAATCGGAATTGGAAGGGCTGCTGCACATCTCCGAACTGTCCGACCAGAAAATCGAATCGCCGCAGGATGTAGTCAAAATCGGCGACGAAGTCGAGGTCAAGATTTTACGGGTGGACACGGATTCCAGAAAGATTGGGTTGAGCCTGCGACGGGTACAGTGGGCCGCTGAGGACCAGCAAAGCCATGCCCAGCAAAGTGCCGCCGCTCCCGATACTGAAGAAACGTCCGAGAAAGACAACAACCCGCAACGCCGTGGCGGACTCGATGGACCCCTCGTACAATAATAATTAAAAGGCCTTGCAGGCATCCGTATTTTTACGGAGACGGGTTAAGTCGCCTGTCTCTGCAGGCCGATAAAGACCACAGAGAATAAGGATGGTTTTGTTCTTGCTCTCTGTGGTCTTGTTTTTTTAAATAATAAGTGCCAGGGTGAAAGGGTTTTACGATGATTTTCGATGTGACAATCAAGGAATATCTGCACGAAATTGATAACTCGCCGCTGCTGAGTTGGCAAGAAGAAAAAACACTGGGCAAAGCGGTAATGGAAACCAACGACCCGGAGGCTCGCGAACGCCTTGTGCGAAGCAATCTTCGGCTGGTGGTCAATATCGCCAAGCGATTTTCCGGCCGGGGTCTGATGCTCGGAGATCTGATTGAAGAGGGCAATCTCGGCCTGATGCGCGCCGTCGATACTTTCGACCCCGAATTCGGCGTACGATTCAGCACCTATTCGGCATGGTGGATTAAACAGGCCATCAAACGGGCCATTTTGAATAATTCTCAGCCGATTCATATTCCAACTTATATGGTCGAACTGATCAATCAGTGGCGTCATTCTTATGCCGAACTGGAAACCAAACTCGGCCGGACGGTCAGTCTGGAAGAAATGGCCTCCGCGATGAAAGTCTCCGTTCGTAAAGCCGTCGCCATTCGCGATATTGTCGCCGTCGTCAACGATGGATTTCAGCATGATTCGGCGGAAGAAAACACCGGTCTCAATGAGTCGATTGAGGACGATAAAATCACGATGCCGGAAGATGTATTCGGCTCCGACGAGGAACTCCATCGGGCGGTTGAACTGCTCGGCCAGATTGATTCCCGCGAAGCGGAAGTCCTGCGGCTGCGATTCGGGCTGGGCGGCGAAGAGCCGCTGACACTCAAGCAGATTGGCAAAAAACTCGGCCTGACACGCGAACGCGTCCGCCAGATTCAGCGCAGCGCGCTGGCGCAATTGAACGAATTGATGACCACGTAATACAATTCTCTCAAATCGTACACCCGTAAGCCGGAAAATAAAATGGGCCGCCAAAGGTTTTGTCTTCGGCGGCCCGGCTTCTATCTGAGCATCTATTGCTCTTTGAATAATAAAACCCGGCGGGTATAAAACTATGGAGTGCGGTATCTGAACTATTCCGTCTTAACGCTACATTCCGGGCTTCATCTTCTCAAGAAGAGGAACTATAACCCAGATGTAAAAGAGATAACAAATAACGACCGTCAAAACGATAAGAACAATCGTCAGAATAATAGTAACAACAGTTATGACCCATTTGGTTTGTTTGCTATAACGCGGATGTCTCCAGATTAACCGCAGCGCAAAAGGCCCCAGCGTCAACAGCGCCAGTACCACTACAAGCGTCGAATATCGCCAGTCTTTCGACAGGTCCGGCGGCGCCAATTCCTTGTGGCAATACCGGCACAGAATCGCTTCTTTTTGAATCTGCTCGGCGCAATACGGGCACTTCTTGAAATTCCCGGCCTCTACGCTATTTTGTCCAAACGATGTTTCCATCGAAATTGCTCCGCATCTTCAAAAAATACGATACCCTCTCTTTTATCGACCGAAAAGTCCACAATATTGAAGAAAAAGGGGGTCTCGCCAAAATCCTCAAAAAATCCTTTTCCTGTCGAGACAATTCTATATAATAGTCTGTATGCTTCAAAAACATAAAAGTACCTTTATGAGGAGACATTCAAATCAGACAGCCGGCGACTCTAAAACAGCGAGCCGAACTAAACGCCAAAACAGTTCTTGAAAGAAAAACAGTCAATCATTGAAAGGGGTTTTTATGAAAACAAACAGACTCATCCTGTTATCCATATTACTTTCGTTACCTTTTTTATTATATTCATGTGCTGTGGGAATAGAAAAGCCAAAATATACGATACTTGAAAAACAGGGACAATTTGAACTCCGACAATATCCCTCCTGTCTGGTTGCCGAAACTGTCGTCGATGCCGATTTCAACAAGGCGGGAAACATCGCTTTTGGACGGCTGTTCAAATACATATCGGGCGATAACCGAAAACAGGTATCGATTCCAATGACGGCTCCGGTAAGCCAAACAGGTACCTCTGAAAAGATTGCAATGACGGCTCCGGTTAATATGCAGCAAACACAGGGTAAATATGCCGTAAGTTTTCTGATGCCCTCCCAATACACCCTGGAAACCCTTCCCGTACCATCGAATGAAGCCGTTGTAATTAAAGAAGTCCCCGTTCGGAAAATAGCCGCCATCCGCTATTCAGGAACATGGAGCCAGAAACGTTATGAGGCGAAGAAAGCCTCATTAAATGAGTTTATACAAAAGAAAGGACTCTCTTCTACAGGAGAACCTGTCTTTGCCCGCTATGACCCGCCATTTCAACTATGGTTTTTAAGACGAAACGAAGTATTAATCCCTGTGGAATGATTCGATTATTTTTTACGAGGCTTCTCACGCAAACAATGCTTCGACAAATTCATCGGGGTCAAATTCGGCGATGTCTTCGGGCTGTTCGCCAAGCCCCACGAATTTAACCGGAATATCGAGCATGTCTTTAATCGCAATGACAATGCCGCCGCGGGCCGTGCCGTCTAATTTGGCTAAAAAAATCCCGCTGACCTTCACCGTCTCGGTGAACATCTTCGCCTGCATAATCGCATTCTGCCCCGTCGTCGCGTCCAGCACCAAAAGTACTTCGTGCGGGGCTGTGGGAATCTGCCGAACCACGACACTGCGAATTTTGCCCAGTTCATCCATTAAGTGTTTCTGCGTATGCAGCCGCCCCGCCGTATCCAAAATCAAATAATCCGCGTTGCGCGACACCGCCGCCTCGCAGGCGTCATACGCCACCGCCGCCGGGTCCGAGCCCTGCTGATGGCGGACAATCTCAACGCCGATGCGCTTGGCCCAGATGCTCAATTGCTCCACCGCCGCGGCACGGAACGTATCGCACGCCGCCACAATTACTTTTTTCCCGTTGCGGCTTAAGATATACGCCAGCTTGGCGATACTGGTCGTCTTGCCCGAACCGTTGATGCCCGCCACCAATATCACCGTCGGCCCCGTCTCGGCCAGACGAAGCTGCCGGTCCTGCGCGGGCCAATATTTTTTCATCTGCTCCTTCAGAAAAGGAACGATATCCTCACTGGCGCTGATTTCCCCCGCCTTCCACGCCTGCCGGAGGTCTTCGATAAGCCGCTCCGTCGTCTCCACACCAATGTCATCGCTGATCAGCGTCTGTTCCAGCTCATTCAGCAGCTCAGCGTCGATTTTACGTCCAATCGTCAATATCGACGACAGGCTCGAACCGATTTTCTGCCTCGTTTTGGCCAGATGTTCTCGTAAAAATTGTACCGTCTTCGAGAAAAAACCCATAATCTCTCCATAATCATCATCTTATAAACCGCCAGTGTCGCAGAAAACACCCGTCTTTTCAAGTCTTCAATTCAAATTCCGTCGGACATTCTCCGTGGAAGCAGATAATGAAATTCCTTTGACAGCACGGGACCGCGGCGGTAGAGTGTTTATCCCGGTAGTTCATGAGGTTTTATCACGCCGGGTGTGTCAAAAAAAATGGAAGAACATCGCAGCAGCCGGAGGAGCCGGAGAACTCGTGGTAAAAACACAAGATTCCAGGCAATTATTTGAAAATATTCTCGAACGGGCCAGAGCTTTGGATCCCGCCAACACCCGCAAGTGGTTCGACGACCTCGTGCTGGAAAGTTTTGACGGCGGCATCCTGCACATCGGCTGCCCTGATGCCGCGATTGCCCAGTATCTGCACGACCGCTGCCTTGCCGCGTTCACTCAGGCAGCTCAGAATGTCACCGGCCATCTCGTGAGCGTCCAGTTTCGGCCCGTCCGTGTCGGCGCCGAACCCATCATCCCGGCCACAGTCCAATCCGGCGTCAAACTCCATCCCGATTACAATTTTGACAATTTTGTCGTTGGCCCCTGCAATCGGCTCGCTCACGCAAGCTGTATCGCCGTCAGCCAGAATCCCGGCGCCATTTACAACCCCCTCTTTTTATATGGTAACGTCGGGCTGGGTAAAACACACCTCCTGCACGCCATCTGCCATGAAAGTCTGCGGAATAAACCAACATTGTCGGTTCAGTTCCTCAATTGCGAAGTCTTCGTCAACGGATTCATCAGCGCCATTGAAAAAGGCCAGTTGGCGGATTTCCAGAACCTGTATCGCTCGGTGGACGTGCTGATTATCGACGACGTACAGTTTTTGCGGCAGCGGGAACAAAGCCAGGAGGAATTTTTCCACACCTTCAACGCCCTTTATAACAACCGTCGCCAGATTGTCCTGACCGCCGACAGCGCTCCGGCCGATTTACAGTCGCTGGAGGAACGTCTCATCAGCCGGTTCAAATGGGGACTTGTCGCACGTCTCGATGCACCCAGCTACGAAACCCGCATCGCCATTGTCAAGAAAAAGGCTTCGCTGCGCGGCCTCGACCTGCCCGAAGGCGTCGCCGAATTAATCGCCGAACACATCAAAAGCAACATCCGCGAGCTGGAAGGCGCGCTGACCATCATCTACGCCACTGCGCGGACCGCCCAAAGCCCGATTACGCTGAACCTCGCCAAACAGGCGCTGGGATTCCAGGACAACCCGACAGCCAAATCGCTGTCCATGGGCGATATTATCGCCGCCGTCTCGGAATCCTTCGACGTTCGCATCACGGATTTGCAAAGCAAAAAACGCAGCCAGAGTATCACCCTGCCGCGACAGTTGTGTATGTATCTGGCCCGCACGCTCACTCGTCACAGCCTCGAAGAAATCGGCGGCCACCTCGGCGGACGCGACCACTCCACCGTTCTGCACGCCTGTACCAAGGTCGAACAGCTTTATAAATCCGACGCCAACTTCCGCAGCCGCATCGATAAACTCACCACACACATCACACGCGGAATGTAAGACAAAAAAAGAACCACCCGTTAAAACGAATGGCTCTTTTTCTTTTTGATTCGGAATTTCTCGCCGCTGCCGGAACTTATACAATCAGCTCATTGCCGACTTTTCTGGCCCGCTCCGGCTTATCCAGATTGATGCCTGAAGCTAATCCGATTTCGACCAGCACATTCCAGCCGGCACACAAATAAACATACGGCGTCAATTCTCCGGCGTCCGGAACGCGAATCGTGGGAAACGGCGTTTCGCGGTTGGCAATGGCCACCACTTTGAGACCGACGCCCTTGCTGAGCACTTCCTGGAATTTGCCGATTTCTTCCTCGATGGGGTCAACGACAAAAACGATGTCGGCCGGGCTCATCACTTCTTCGATGCCGTGAACCGCGTATGTCCCTTCCAGAAAGTCCGACTTTTTCCGCGTAATCTCGTTGGTCTTGAGCGTCAGTTCTTCCGCCACGCCGTCGTTGTATCCCGCGAAATAAATCGTCGGTGCCTTCACGGCTGTTTTCACGATGTCGGCCGGAACGGACAGCGTCAGCGCCGTCTCAACCTGACTGGAAAGTTTCTTGCAGTCCACCGCGCCAATCGTGCCCGTAATATGACGCAGGATGGATTCATAAAACAACGCCTGCTCGATAACGCTTTTGGTCGCGGCAACCGCCTGTTCCCACCCGCAGGTCAGAACAAATGTCTTCGCGCAGGCTTCCGCCAGCATCGTGCCCTCGTTGGCCGTCAGACCAAAGCGGTTTTTGTTTCCTATCTCGGCCAGTTTCTTCGCCAACAAAACCACTTCCTTGGTTCGCCCGGAATTGGATGCGCAGAATACGGCGAATTTGGCCAGGTCATACTGCGCAGCCTGACGAGAACCTTCGGTGAAAATGTTCAGCCCCATGCCCCACTTCAGCGATTTTCGGATGGCGTTCTTGGCCGGGAAAATCCGGCTGGAACCTTCCCCCGTCATCAGCAGTCGGCCGGCGGATTTAATCTGCCCGGCCACTTCTTTCGTCTGGTTGAGGTTAAACGATTTGACGACTTTGACCGTGTCCATCATTTCCTGAACCAGTGCGTGTTTGGCGTACTTGGTGTCCTGTAAATTCATGCGTTCTTCTCCTTTACGTAGAAATAAATTTTTCGCTTTTCATTTTCAACCCCGCTGAAGTATCTCAGCGACCTGTTGTTTGAACTGTTCCGTTTCGGTGCGTACCTGCTTGACAAAACCGTTATCTTCTATCGTTCCAATGGCAGCCGTCATCTCGTCCATATTCCGGAACGTCGCCTGCCGGAAGGAATTGTCAAAATCTTTCTTGCGGGTAATATAAACCTGGTCGCGAACGTATTCCTGAACGCCGACGGATTTCTGCAGGGCATCCTGCCATTGTTCTTTTTTCAATTCTGCAGCGCCGTAAATCTCACACAGCGAAGCCATCGCGTGTTTTTGCTTTTCCAGCGGATAGGCCGCCCACAGCGCATCATATCGCTTGTGAATGTCGTCCCACGAAGCGAGTTTCCCGCCGCCGGCGTCCGCGCGAAGCTGGTCGATATCTTTGGCCGGGGCAAGCTGCCCGCCAAGATTGCCCCACTCCCGTACCCGCGGACCCTTCAGGGCCTTTTGCATCGCACCAAAATTCGCGCTGGTATTGAACCGCAGATACTCAATCAGATTTTTAACGGCGTAGTACAACAGCATCTGCCCGTAAGCATGATAACCTTCCCACGCCTTGACGATGACCGCCTTGCGCTGCGATTTTTCCATCTTTTCGCCGAGAATTTCCAATCCGGCCGCACGCTCCTGCGGCCCGTTCAGGATGTCTTTGCCGATTCGGGCCAACTCATCCTGCGACAGGCTGTCTTTGTATTTCCCCGCCCGGCGAAGCTCGGCCTTGCCCGTCCATATCTCCAGAAGACGCCGCCCGTGAAAAATCTCTTCCACCGTATCCGGCGCCAGAGACTCAAACTCAATATGCTGAATCTTATTGACACGCTTGTCCCGGCCCAGAAACTTCGAGGTGTTCCGCGCCAGCGCGTACATATTGAACATCCACCAGAACGCCGGCATCACCTCAAGCTGGTCGTCGGAAGTATTGTCATTGAGCAGCGCAAACGGCAGCGGAATATCCATCTCCGTCGGGTAATCGCCCTTGGCCAGCAGCGTAAACGATGCGAACCTGCAGGAATGTTTGACGCTGGTGCACAGCCCCGGCCAGAATCCGCGTCCCGCCTGCACTTCGTTGTCGTTGGCCCGGCTGTTATGATTGGACCCGACCGTCACGCCGGCGGCCATATTGCTTTGCCCCAAAACCACCGACGCAATCAAAAACGAATTGTTATGATGCTGCTCATGCGCCGGGAAAATCAGGTTATTGAGCACCTCGCAGCACGAAATCGTCGAGTTGTCGCCCAAGAATGAATTAATCAGCCGAGCGCCGTATTTCAGGTTGGAATTGTCGCCCAGGATAAAACGCACCGCCTTGCAGCCGTAGAAAATATGACAGCCGAAACCGATAATCCCATTGACTAATTCCACACCTTCGCCGATTTGCGCCGGCTCCTGCGCCGAGGAATGAATCGCCAGATTTTTAAGCTTATTGGCGCCTTTGATATAGCAGTATGAACCGATTTTGACGTCTTTGAGAATCCGGCAATTCTTGATGACGCATTGTTCGCCGACCGTTCCGTAATAGCCGCGACGCGAATCAAACCGCTTTTGCGTCATCTCCTTGAATTTGGCCATCAGGGCCTTGTCGTCACGATATTTGGCCCACAGATACGCGTCGGCCGGAATCATCCCCTCAAACGGCAGCACCTTCCGGCATCCCGTCTCGTTCATCAGGTCCAGCCATACGCGAACATTTTCATCCTCGCCTTCCTTCACAATCCCGTTGCCGAATTTGGCATGGTTGGTCGTGTGCATCTCGTCAACATTGGCCAGAATGCATCGGTCGCCGATGATATAGTGCGCCAGGTATCGCACGCCGTGAATCGCCGCGTCGTCGCCGATGTCGCAGGCGACAATAACACTGTTGCTGATGCCGGCGGAAATCTGAAGCTCGTGGTGTTCCAGGATCACATTCCGCAGCCGACCAATGCGCACCAGTCCGAAGAAATCCGTGTTGCGAATTAATTGCGGGTCAAATTCTTCGGAGACAAGAAGTTCGTCCCAGTTGCTGGAGGTGTTCCCGTTTTTGACAAGTTGCTCCAATTCTTCGGCCCGCAATTGTCGCCACTGCCCGGCCGGGCGATTATTTTGCTCATTGCGAAGATAGTATTCGTCTTTGCCGGGCGGAAGAAACTCTGACGGGATGAAATTCCTGCCGATGCTGCCGGACGGTTGTATTGATACATGGTCCATCGATTCATTCTCCCTTAAAGCCGCAGTGGTTATGTCATTTTATACAGCATAAAGCGGAGGGCATTCTACCAAATTAAATTTGCAGGGACAAGGGGTTTTCATAAGTTTCGCTCTTGAAGAGGAATTCACCTCCGAATTTTGTCAAAAAACGCTATAATAGTATCAAGAAACATATTTTGCAGTCTTAAGATAAGCTGTAATTATAAAGGACATCAGAAGAACCTATTTAGATCCCGCCCTGGAAAACATTACAAAAAAACTGGATTTTACCGCCCGGCCGAATATACTCTTAACGTTGATTTTACGGATTCTTGCAGAAAATAACCTTTTACAGTACGGAGGCTTTAGGATGGCAAAGGTTTTGATTATCGGCGCCGGCGGCGTCGGCAACGTCGTCGTACACAAATGTGCCCAGTTACCGCAGGTCTTTTCGGAAATCGTGCTGGCCAGTCGGACAATTAAAAAATGTCAGGATATCGCCGCCGGCATTAACCGGCCCATCACGGTCGAGCAGGTGGACGCCGACAACGTCAAACAGACCGTCGCTCTGATTCGCAAACACAAGCCCAAACTGGTGCTCAATATCGCGCTGCCATATCAGGATTTGCCGATTATGGACGCTTGTCTTGAGGCCGGGGTGGACTACCTCGACACGGCCAATTACGAACCGAAAGATGTGGCCAAGTTTGAGTACAAGTGGCAGTGGGCCTATCAGGACCGCTACAAAGCCAAAGGTATTATGGCCCTCCTCGGCAGCGGGTTCGACCCCGGCGTTACCAATGTCTTCTGCGCCTACGCCCAAAAACATTACTACGACGAAATCCACTATGTCGATATTGTCGATTGCAACGCCGGCGACCACGGCCACCCCTTCGCCACCAACTTCAACCCTGAAATCAACATCCGCGAAGTCACGCAGAAAGGCAAATACTGGGACTCCGGCAAATGGGTCGAAATCGACCCGATGAGCATCCGCAAAGACATCGACTATCCCGAAGTCGGCCCCAAGGCCTCTTACCTGCTCTACCACGAAGAACTCGAATCGCTGGTTAAGAATATCAAAGGCCTCAAACGCATCCGCTTCTGGATGACCTTCGGCGAACAATATCTGACGCACCTCCGCGTCCTGCAGAATGTCGGAATGACCCGCATCGACCCCGTCGAATACGAAGGCCACAAAATCATCCCGCTGCAATTTTTGAAGGCCGTCCTGCCCGACCCCGGCTCGCTCGGCGTCAATTACAAAGGCAAGACCTCCATCGGCGTCATCTTCGACGGCGTCAAAGACGGCAAACAAAAAAAGATGATGATTTACAACGTCTGCGACCACGCCGAATGTTACAAAGAAACCAAAGCTCAGGCCGTCTCTTACACCACCGGCGTCCCTGCGATGATTGGCGCAAAGATGATTTTAGAAGGCAAATGGAAAGGCAAGGGCGTATTTAATATGGAACAATTCGACCCCGACCCCTTTATGGCCGACCTCAACCTCTACGGCCTGCCCTGGAAAATCATTGACGGAAAAACAATAGATAAGTAAAGGACATACTCCCGTTTTTGTGAATTTAGAAGTCCATGGATAATACCGAAGATATAGACGACATGTTTGGCGATAATCGCAGTGGATGTCTTGAACATTTTGACATTCAATGTAGTTTTTTTAACGATGCGATAGAGGAACTCCGTTTTTACTTCAAGACAGTAGAAGATTTCATGGCCGAACAGGCCAAAAAGTCCGGCACCGAATTTACAGAAAAACTCAATAGATTACCTAAGAACAAACGCGATGAATTCTTTGAATGGAATTATCCGCACTACTGGGAAACCTTTTTTCAAGAAATGTGGAAAGAAACATTTATATTATCTTTAACTTCGTATTTCGAGTCATACCTGACGAGAATATATGGGGATCTTTTGTCGTACAAGGGAATTGGGGAGAAAAAGGGGAAATCAACAATTGACTGCATTCAAAAAAATATAGAAAAAGCCATACAAGCCGATACTTCTTCCTGCGACTGGAATACCATAGAGAAGCTATACAAAATTCGGAATGTCATCGCCCACAATCTGGGACGCTGCGACGACAAAGGGAAAGATATCTACTGCTTGCAAGATTTTATTGAAGAAACTGACGGGATCACAATAGATGAAAAACAACTTCTTATCGAAACATCTTTTTGCTGGCGTTCACTTAAAACTATTCAAGATTTCTGGTTTAAATTGAGCAACATCATTAGAGAGGCAATTACCGCTTCATAGCGACACTATGCCGTCCCCTGCGGGGACTCAATTTGTTTATGAGATATTTTTGTTCCACACCCTTGTGGGTGTGGCTGCAATATGTCGCTCTACGAGCTAAAAAACGAATAATCCCGGTTTTTTACTTCCACTCTGTGGATGAAACTATAATATATTGTCCGCGAATACAAAGGTAAGACATAATCGATTACAAACAAATTAAAAGCCCGTCAGGGCGGCATGATGTAGCCACGGGCGTTAGCCCGTGGCGGATGGATGAGAGAAAAACTCTGAACCAATTTTGTTTTTTATTTTAGCCGCTGCAGGCGGTGATATAGTGTAGCCTCGGGCGTTAGCCCGTGGAAAAAATAGTATTATTTGTTTCGAGCCGCCGCAGGCGGCGATATAGTGTAGCCACGGGCGTTAGCCCGTGGAAAAAAAGGAGAACCAACTCACTATTTCAAGCCCCCGCAGGGGGCGACAGAAGGAGATTCCATGGGACACACATTTGCAAACAATCTTTATCATATTATCTTCAGCACCAAAGACCGCTGCGGCATCATAGAAGACCGTTTTCGCAACGAAACACACCGCTACCTTTGCGGTATCGCACAATCGCAGGAAAGCGTTATTCTTGTAATTAACAGCGTCTCCGATCATATTCATCTTTTGGCCAAAATCAAACCTGCATTGGCCGTCTCGGATTTCGTCGGCAAATTGAAAGCCAATTCATCCCGCTGGCTCAAGGAGCGATTTGACCTCCCTCTTGGTTATCAATGGCAAAACGGATTTTCCAGCTTTACCGTGAGTGAATCATCGGTCAATCGCGTCAGGCAATATATTGAAAATCAACAGGAACATCACAAGATAGTCAGCTTTGCCGATGAATTGAAATCATTTTTGGAACGGCATGGCATCGACTATGACCCGCAACATTATCTGGATTGAATAATGCCGCCCTTCGGGCTGAATATTAAACAGAAATAAGCTATTTAAAATTTTTAAATTTTGGTTTTGGTTTTTAAGTTTCGAATTTTAAATTCACTTTGGAACAATTTCCATTCCGCAGGGACCGCAGCGGAATTTTACTTCAAACTGTTGGCCGTCCTCATCCTCCAGAATCATCGCCTCCGACTGGCGTCCGGCGCCGTCGCACAATCCCAGCTCCCGTCGCAGACAATATTTCGTCGTCATCGCCACCCCGCCCGTCAAATCCAGTCCCGTCTCCGCCGCAGGGTCTATCGTCTCCACGCCATGCCGCAGATAAAACGCCCGCGCCCTGGTATTCAGCACATTGCCCCGATAGCTCAGATGCTTTTCCGGATATGGCACGGCATTGCGTATCGCCCCGCCCCGTTTCCTCGGCCGGTTTTGCTCACGCGCCTCAAGCAGCTTTCCAACCACCGCCCGCCGCAATTCATTCATCGCCGAAACCGCAAAAAAATAAACCTCCGGCGTCTCGACCCGCACCTCAACGCACTCAAAAATCGTACCGCCTAATTTTTTCAACTGCGTCCGAATCGTTTCCATCGCCGCGTCTTTTTTTTGCGCCGGTATTTTCTCTATTTTAATGTCCACTATCGCCTCATTGCCGTCTTCATCTTTGGCAGTCAATGAAACGCCTTCATTCGTATCACGCAGAACCATCCAAATTAAAATTTTTCGCTGTGCCGGATTTTTTTCCAGCAGCTTGTTAAACGCGTGGTCGTAATTGCGATAGATTTTCATCCCCGCACGGATATCCTCCATCTTCTGCGGCTTAATTTTACGTCCCTCAATGCCGTTGACCACCGTCCCGCCCAGGTTATTTTGCGTATCAAAAAAGCATATTCCGTCGCCGTTGTGCAGTTCTACTTTGCCGTCCAAAACAAAACCGCCCTTGTCCACGCGCGACACAACGCCGGCAAACTCACCGACGGACTTGGGTGTATCCATTGCCCCCATCTTTTCGCATTTGGCGGCGATTCCATAATCCGTATAGCCGCGATTAAACGTCTTACCCAAATCCGGCGTAAAATTCAGACGCACCCCGCCGGACGAGCTTTTCCGCAATCCCTTTTTAGCCAGAATCGCATCCAATTTTTGTCGATAGAATCCGACCGTATTGGCCACGTAAGACGCATCCTTCAATCGCCCCTCAATCTTGAATGCGCAGACGCCCGCGTCAATCATCTCTTCCAGGTACCCCGACAAATTCAAATCCTTCAGCGACAACAGGTATCTATTCTTCACAACAACACCGCCGGATTTATCCTTCAGCGTATATATCCTCCGGCACGGCTGCGCGCAGACCCCGCGATTGCCGCTGCGGCCACCGATGGCATAACTCAAATAACATTGGCCGCTGGCTCCCACGCACAGCGCGCCGTGGATAAAACATTCCAGCTCAATCGACGTGTGCTTCCGAATCTCCCGAATCTGCGACAGCGTCAATTCCCGCGCCAGAATTGCCCGCGAAAACCCCACCCCCTCCAGAAATTTCACCTTCTCCGTCGAATCATTATTCATCTGCGTACTGGCAATCAGCGATATCGCCGGCAAATCCGCATCCAGCAAGCCCGCATCCTGAACTATCACCCCGTCAACACCGATGTCGTATAATTGGCGAATTATTTTCTCCGCCTCCGCCAGCTCTTCATCATACAGCAGTGTATTCAGCGCCGCATAAACCTTCACATAATACGGATGAGCAAATTCCACCACCCGGCGGATGTCGTCAAGGCTGCTGCCCGCCGCCTGCCGGGCACCAAACCGCGGCGCGCCGATATACACCGCGTCCGCACCGCATTCTATCGCCGTTATCGCGGTTTTCGCATCCCTTGCCGGTGCCAATAATTCAATCATTCGCGTGTCCATTACTGCTGTCTTACTGATTTTACCCCGCCCAGTCAAATAGAAACGCCGGAAAGAGAAGTATTTGAAAGACAAAACAGGACACGCCATATCTTTTTGTGAATATACTTGATTTTTGACACGGCAATAAATATACTATGGTGTTTTAACGGAGAAGGGAAAACCTTTATGTTTGGCGGGAATAAGGGTATCTTTGTTTCCCGAAAGGGAATACAAAAAGTTGTTTTTGTCTTTGCTTTTTGGCTGGTATCGCTGAGTGTTTTGTATGTCTTGAGCAGCGATTACAACAGACGCTCGACTATTGACCCCGCTGTCGAAAAAGTCCTTTCATCCATTTCAACCCACAAAAACGAACTGGGATGCTGCCGTTTCGAATTTTACGACCCCGACAGCAAAAATCCTCTCGGCTCGGTCGCTTTTGAAAATCTGAAAACAGACAGCGCCGACCTCGGCTTCTTCAAAACCGCCGCATGCCGTGCGATGATCATCCGGAATCTCAAAATCGATATTATCGGAAATCCGCTTTCTTTCGCCTCGAATCCAAAATCCATCCTCGCGAATAACGTTTCCTCCGCAGATACCGCCAAAGATCAGAATCTTAAAATCGACGCCATCGGAAATCCCCTTTCTTCCGTCTCAGATTCAAAGGTAATTTCTTCGAATAATTCATCTTCCGCCGGCACATTCGGAAATTGGAAAAAATCATTCCTCGAAACAGTGGCATTACAGACTGCCGATAAAGATGACTCCCTGCGGATACCCTGGCCGGATTTCAGCCATCTGGTGCAGATACGCGTCAGCGATTTCCAGTGCCGATTTCTCGAAGGACAAAATATCCCATTAACCATCCAGAGTAGAAAGGTCTCTATCGAACCCGGTAAATCCGCCGAAATCATTCTGCAGGGACACGTTATTTTGCAGACGCCGCAGGCAATGCTTGAAAGCAATTGCGTCCGCTGGGACATTCAAAACCAGACGTTCGACGTGCAGGGAACTTATATCATACATTGCGCAAATCAAATGAAAAAAGGACAGGGTGGGTGTTTCGACCCCGCGCTGAAAAAAATCGAACAGCGAAGAACTTTCGCAAACAAAGGAGAAAAATAAAATGAAGACGAAGGTGATAACATGGACAATCGCGGCGCTGGCCGTACTGGCCTGCGGCGCAGCGTATGCGACAACCGCCGACGAATATGTGGCGTCCGGCAGGCTGCATCTGTTTAACGGTTCCCTGTCGGGAATTCGTGAAGGATACGACATCTTTAAAACCGGCATAAACGACCCCGCCTGCCCCGACTGCGCCTCAAGCCGGAAATTGATTTTCTTCCACGCCCTGTCACGAATGGCAATGTGGGCTGTACGCAATGACGGCGCTCCAACCGACAGCGCACTGGAACTGGCCGAACAGAACGGCTTCCATCTGACCGGTGATATGCTCAGCGAAATCGAATTTTCCAGCGATTGGAAAATCAACCGCCGCGACGCTTATGACCTCCCCGCCGATCTCGAAGCCATTATCCTGAATATTGCCGTTTCTCTCGGCACCGACGGCCTGACGGAAATCAATGCCGTCCTTGCCGAACTCGACGGCATTACCGAAACGCCGGAAAATCGCTTTCGGATATTTTTAACGCCCGAAGAAACGCACGCCTTTATGGACCCGATGTCGCCGCCGCTGAGTTACGACCTCGAAGTGGACTACACGGATGTGCTGATGCTCAAGGGCATTCTCTCCGCCGTCAAGGCCGGCATCCAGACCTTCTCAGCCTACGACCTTAACCCCGCTAACAAAGAAAAAATCGTGCAAAAGCTCTATGGTGAATGTTTCAGCATCAACAATGACCTCCTCCTGCCAAATCCCCAATTTATGAACGTCCTGCCCGCCGACGGCGCAGCCGCTCTTGCACAGGCCCGACAGACATGGATTGAAGCCCTGACCTATTATCAACTGGCGATGGATTCGATGGACCAGGAAGATAATCCCGAAGGCACAGACCCCCAGGATGACGAACTGTTCTATATCGCAAATGAAGACCGGGCACAAAACCAAAAACTCAAAGAACGCCTGGCCCAACTGCTGGATTCCCTGCAAAACGATACCGCGCAAAATTATGTTTATGAAAGCCTGCGAACCTATAATATCGAATGCGCCGGCTGCGATGAACCGGCCGTCGGACGGCTTGATTTAAATCTGGACATTCTTGAACAGCCCGAAGATGGAGCTCTCCAAACAATACAATGTGCCGGTATCCCCTCCACATGGGAATTGAGTGATATTGAAGTCATCGACTCTGAAATCTCCGCCTCACTCCGCCATCTTTACTCCGACCCCGCTTACAATTACTGCTGGAACGGGAATTTGTATTACGCTCCCTCTGTGCTGTTTACTCCACCCCAGTGTCAGGGCAGTCCCGCATACACCGTCGAAGTCCTGCCGGATTGCCTGTTCAGTGAGATGGGTACCGCCCAAGGCTGGCACGCCGATGACCAAATGTGGATTTACACGCTGCCGTTTGAGTTCCCCTTCTTCGGCACAACATACACGCAAATCTATGTCTCCTCTAACGGCTTCATCGATTTCACCGGCGCCGAACCTTCATATTATGATTATCTGTCGGACCGCATCCGTATCGAACCTTTCGGATATAATCTGCGAACCGACCTGGCTGGCGGCGATATCTATATCGCCCAGCCCGACCCCGATCAGCTCGTTATCCGATGGGCCGCACATTACTATAACACATCCTACCCCTGCAATTTCGCCGTCGTTCTGTACCGCAATGGTTCCTTCCGTTTCGACTACGGTTACGGGAATCAGAGCCTTTCCCCTTATGTCGGCATCGGCAATGGAAACTGGCAGTCAACCATTTATCTCACAAGTGGCTGGAATGCCTGGAGCTGGGGTTATCTCAGCGGGATAATCGACCCCAATGATAGCTCCATCAATAATCTTCAGTTGTCCTTCTGGGGCCAGCCTTACGCTTCTCTCAATAATTTAACCGCCGTGCCGCAGGAAACACAGACACAAAACCTCCTGCTGGACCTCAATCCGCTTCTTGGCTCGACGCCCCGTTATCCGCAGCCTGTCAATCCGCGGGATCTCGCGCCGCAATTTAACCCGTGGTGGAATCGGCCCCTTCCTTCTACTATGGGCTACGGCCTCGCGGACGACCCCACACTCGGCGGCATCCTGCCCGAAATGACCCAGTTCGACTGGAACCTGATGTTTAATTCCCAGCCAACCGCACATCTTGATTGGCAGGAAATCCCGACATGGCAATTGGTACACGGATGGCCGTACTTCTGGTTCAATGAGCAATTAATCTTTGAAGACCCCCTCGGCGACGTACAATGGGACGATGAAAATATTGAAAACTGTCCCCCCGGCGTGGACATCGCCGCGCTCTATATGGGATACGACTGGGATAACTACCTCCAAGGCGAAATCACCTGCGACCAAATGCCTGAAAATGGTTATTATGTCTATGATGTAATACTCAGTTATTGTCCCACACAGCCCGAAGTCCCCGGTTCACTCCGCATACATATTGTCTATGGCGACGGCATTCACGCCGATTTGCAGATTTACGGGGGTCCGGGAATACACTACGCTTCCCCTGCCGCCATGTGGAGTAATATTGCTTTAATCGAAGTCCTTCTGAACGATAATCGTATTTGCTTCCGCGTCCCCTCCTGGATAATCCCGGCCGGTATCAATGGTCGCTATATTTCGCTCAACAGTTTCTGGCGGAGATGGGAAGACTGGTACTATACGGCAAAAGATATTAACGAAACGCAGATTCAAATCGGCACCTGCAGCACATTGTCCGGAACCGTTTCCTATAACGGCTATATCGGCGCGCCGATTTACATTCAGGCCTTTGTTGACCTGGAGAATCCCGACGAAAGCGTCGTCGCTTCCACAATGATTGCCGCCCCCGGTCCTTATCAACTGGATGGCATCCCGCTGGGCTGGCAAGGGTATGTTCGTGCCTTTACTCCGCTGTTCGGCCTGAATCTGACGGATTTGGACGCCATCACGATAGAAAGCGTTGTTGAAGCGTATCTGCGGTATCCGCTGCTCAAAAATGTCAATCTCGTCCTCGAAAATCCGCCTGTTCTCCAGCAGGACGTCTGGATGGATGGACAACTCGATGAGGTTTCAAAACGCACGGCTGTTTTCGCTTTTGACGCCGTTAAAGGCGCCGAATATTGCTTCGAACTGCAGCCTACGACTGAAACCTATTTCGCCCTCTCGCTGCACGGCCGAAACGGGAATGACGATATCTATGAAATCGCACGCTATTCCAGCTCCATGATGAGCTTCTGCTGGACTTGTCCCGTCAGCGGACGATACTACCTCAAAATCGAAAACCGGGATTGGTATATAAACGGCGCATACTATCAGGTACGCTATACCAGCAATGTCACTTGCCCCTTTGCCGACATCTCAGGCCCCGAATGGGCCGGCGTCAGGGACTGCTACGTGAACTTCAGCGATTTCGCCCTCCTGGCAGATCATTGGCTGCAAACCTGCGGCGAACCCTACTGGTGCGACGACAGCGACTACAACAAAACCCATCAGGTGGACGCCGATGACCTCGAACAGTTAATCAGCGAATGGCTGGATTCCGGCTTTTCCATATAACAGACATCAAACCCGTCCAAAGGCTTTGGGGACAACTTCCTCAAAGCCTCTTTTGTTTTACAGCGTCATTAAAAAAACAGATGTCTTCGATTAGAAGAATTATGTACGTTATCGCACGCCAAGTCTGGTAATAAAATAAAGATGGAAATTACCCCGACTTCGGATACAATAACCGCCTTTTGCGGACTGTCGGATTAAGGAATAAAAAGTGTACAAAATCGTACTAAAAAAGCAATTGTCCCAAAACGTGTTTCTGATGGACGTCGAAGCCCCTCTCGTGGTTCGCACCTGCCGGGCCGGGCAATTCGTCATCGTTTCGCCCGACCTCGACGCCGGCGAGCGCATCCCGCTGACTATCGCCGGGGCGGATAAAAATAACGGCACCATTCGCCTCATCTTCCAGCGCGTCGGAAAAGCCACGACGCAACTGGCCGACCTTCAGCCCGGACAATCTCTTGGCTATGTCGCCGGCCCGCTCGGAAAACCAACACACATTGAAAATTTCGGCACCGTCGTCTGCGTCGGCGGAGGTATCGGCAACGCGCCGCTGCTGCCCATCGCCGCGGCGATGAAACAGGCCGGAAACAAAATCGTCAGCATCCTCGGCGCAAGAACAAAAGACCTTCTCATTCTCGAAGACGAATTCAAGGCCGTCAGCGACGAACTCATCGTCGTCACCGATGACGGCTCCTATGGCCGAAAAGCCCTCGTCACCCAGCCTCTTGATGAAATATGCCGGCGCAACCCAAAACCCAATCTCGCCGTCGCCATCGGTCCGACGATTATGATGAAATTCTGCTGCGAAACGACGAAAAAATACAACGTCCCGACGCAGGTCTCGCTGAATACGATTATGGTGGACGGAACCGGCATGTGCGGCGGATGCCGCGTCGAAGTCGGCGGCAAAACAAAATTCGTCTGCGTCGATGGCCCCGAATTCGACGGCCATCTCGTCAACTTCGAACAAATGACCAAACGAATGAACGCCTACAAAGACCTCGAAAAACAGGCCCTCGAACAGTATCAGCAGCACAAATGCAAAATCGGTCTGAAGTAATTAACGATTGATGATTTTCGATTGACGATTGGAATCGTACTGTGGATTGCAAAAAATTATTACAGGAAATGCTCGAGAAAAAAGCCAAAGGCGAATTAAAAGCCAAAGACCGTTATATGATCCCCCCGCAGGCCATGCCCTCGCAGGATGAACACGCCCGCCGGAGCAACGTTAAAGAAGTCGCCCAGGGTTATACCGAAACGCAGGCGCGACTCGAAGCCCTTCGCTGCCTCCAGTGTGCCAACGCTCCCTGCGTCGAAGGTTGTCCCGTGCGAATCCAAATTCGTGATTTCCTCGGAGCCGTCGCCGACGGCGATTTCGCCAGAGCTTTGGCAATCATTAAACAAAATTCCCTCCTGCCCGCCGTCTGCGGACGCGTTTGCCCGCAGGAAGTCCAGTGCCAGGAAACCTGCACCGTAGGCAAAAAATACAAAGACGTCGCGATGAGCGTCTCCATCGGAAGAATCGAACGTTTCGTCGCTGACCTCGACCAGAACGGCGGTATCCCCACGGTCGCCCCCGCCACCGGCAAAAAGGTCGCCGTCATCGGCTCAGGCCCCGGCGGTATCGTCGCCGCCGCAGACACCCGCCGTGCGGGACACGATGTCACCGTCTTCGAAGCCTTCCACAAGCCCGGCGGCGTAATGATTTACGGTATCCCCGAATTCCGCCTGCCCAAGGCCATCGTCCAGAAAGAAATCGACGTCCTCGAAAAAATGGGCGTCCATATCGTCTGCAACTTCATCGTCGGCAGAACCCGCACCATTGATGAATTGATGACGGAAGACAAATTCGATGCCGTCTATATCGGCGTCGGCGCAGGACTCCCCAAATTTATGAATATCCCCGGCGAACAGCTCGTCGGCGTCTATAGCGCAAACGAATATCTCACCCGCGCAAACCTGATGAAAGCCTACGCCTTCGGCAAAGGCGCCGACACACCCATCGCCGTAAGCAAAAAAGTCGCCGTCCTCGGCGGCGGAAACGTCGCGATGGACTCCGCGCGTATGGCCGTCCGCCTCGGCGCAGAAAAAGTCTATCTCATCTACCGCCGCAGCGAAGTCGAAATGCCCGCACGTGTCGAAGAAGTCCACCACGCCAAAGAAGAAGGCGTCATCTTCTGCACCCTCCAAAATCCAAAACGCATCCTCGGCGATGACAAAGGCAGTGTCATCGGTATCGAAAATCTGCGATACCAACTCGGCGAACCCGACGACTCCGGCCGACGCCGGCCCGTCGAAATCCCCGGCAGCGAATTTACAATCGATGTCGATACCGTCATCGTCGCCATCGGCAACGGCTCAAACCCGCTTATCCAGCAGACCACGCCGAATCTGCAATTTAACAAGTGGGGAAATATCGTCGTCGATGACAATTGCAAAACTAACCTCGATGGCGTCTATGCCGGCGGGGACATCGTTCTTGGCGCTGCAACCGTCATTCTGGCGATGGGCCAGGGACGCATCGCCGCCGCCGCAATCAATGAGTATCTGAAAACAAAATAGAAACGAACCCTTAGTGCATCTCGTCAAGCCAATAAATCAGCAGGTAATGCCGGTACTTCTCATAAATCCGGCCAAGCGCTTCGGCGCTGCCGTACCGGAACCTCAAAATGAGCAGTGCATCTTCAAGCATCCAAAACCCTTAACAGAAACGACCGTTCCATATTACTACACACATAACTCATCCTCATTACTCTAAAAAAACTGCTTTTCCCCGTTTCCCCCTGATTTTACCCCATCCCGCCCCAAAAACACCCCCAAAGCCCCCCTCTTTCACCGCAATCAACGACGACCTCAAAAACAAAAAAGGCGGGGCATAAAAAGCCCCGCCTTTGTGAAAAACCTGAATCATCCAACAATCTTTAATTGTCAGTTGACTGTAATCTTGTAATGGCTTTGATTCTGTTTGCAGGCGCCGACTGAAATACCGTCTTCATTGTCATAGCCGTAATAAGACTCAAATAACAGCCAGACATCATGTTCGCCTGCGGATAACGAGATCGGTGCCGCAAGTCCGGTTGCAGTCGTATCCTCAAATGACCAGAAATCGACATACACAATACCCATTGCCATAGCCTGAATTGCCGGGTCCGTACAGGCCTGCCATGTAAATGTAACCGGAGAATTGACCGTCTGACCGTTCACAAAGCTGGTAAATGTCGGAATCTGTGTCGGCGTTGGAATTGGATCCGTTGTTTCTGGGATGCCAAACCAGGCGGTAGTCTGCTGACTTCCTCCGTCGGTATAATGGACGGTAAAGGTATATAACCCGTCCCCGTATGCATCCAGCGAGCTTTCATTGAAAAATTTATATTCATACTCCCAGAGAAGCCAATCGGGATTGATTATTCCCAGTCCATATGAAAGTAATCCGTCCGGATGCGATTCTCTCCATGTATAAACGGTCGCAGGTATGCTGAAGGTATTTCCTGCAGGTGTTGTAAACTCAACAGCCGTTACTGTTGCGTCGGTGCTGACCTGGATATATATGTCATACGTCATTGTCTTGCCGTAATATTGCTGAATATGGGCATCTCCATAATCCCGCTGTGCGATTACCGTAAGCTCCTTGATATGGCTGGCAACCTCTTCTTCCTCCAGATTGTCCCTCGTCACATCCTCAAGTTCGTCGGTGTCGATCAGGCCTGAAGCGTCTAAATCCGCACCGCCGCACCAGCCGTTGGTTACATTGCAGACTCCCAGCCACCATTGGGACAGGATAGCAAAATCTTCTAAATTTACCTTGCAATCGCCGTTTAAATCCGCAGTCGGACAAATCAAATCGATTTGATAATTCGCCGACTTGATTTCACTCGGATTCAAACCTTCTTCCCAGGCTCTCGCCTTCAGCGTCATAGATTTGCTGATTAACACACTGGAGCCGGATGCAATCACGGGATCGCTTTCGGTTGGGGTATTGCCATTCACCGTATAATGAATTGTCGCTGTCGGTGACGGATAGGTGATTATCACATGTTGCTTGCTCAGATACGTTCCCCCGTCGGGAGAAAAAGTAATAATTTTTTCCCACGCCAAGCGGGGATAAGAAACCGCCGGCATCAGCCAGTCAGCCGCATCCCCGTCGTCGGCACTGAAATCCCACCCCCCGTCCGCAAACGTCGAAAGCGTCTGCATTTCGGCGGTCGTTTTGCCCTCTCCCCCGGCGCTGGTCGCCTGGCCGGACGTCTCCGTGTCCCAGAAACAGTTACCCACAGTACTGCCGTTATCCCCGATTAACCCGCCCACATACGCAAAACCGGAAACCGCTCCCGCTGCATAACAATTGCTGACAGGCCCGGAATTAACCCCGATTAATCCACCGATATATCCCCCATGACTGTTATCACCTGTAACCATTCCTGCGGCATAACTGTCGATAACCGTTCCGGTATTGTCGCCAACCAATCCGCCCGTATCCCAAATGCCGAGAATATTTCCGCCGGCATAACATTGGCTGACATTCCCTGTGTTTGAACCCGCTAATCACCCGCAATTGTCGCAACCATCGATAGAACAGAGAGAATAACTCTTTATTACGGAACCTTCGTTTTCACCGATCAGGCCGCCGACAAATTCATCTCCGTCAACTACCCCTGTACTGGAGCAATGGGTGATACTGCCGGCATTGTACCCGGCCAGCACGCCAACATCCCAATCGCCCTGAACCGATGCGGCAGCCAGAGTCAGATTTCCAACTTGCCCGGCCGGACCAATGTAGCCAAACAGGCCGGTATATTCGGCTGCCGCTGCAGTGGCATAAGTAAAATTTCGGATGACATGGCTGGCGCCGTTAAAATTGCCGGTGAATTTTGTCGTGGAATTGCCAATGATGTTGTATGTCGTACCGCCGTAGGCGGACATATCAATATCGTTCATCAGGACAAAATAGCTGCTCCAGTCTTCCGAATGCAGACCGATTTCGTTCATGTGTTCGGCGGTTTGGATCAAGTACGGATCTTCTTCAATTCCGCTACCGCCGCCGTAGGCCGCGTAAAGACTGGAACCAAACAGGCAGGACAGACACAACATCAGGGCAAAACTCAGCTTTTTCATCACTATCTCCCTTGTTTTCTGTGAAAAATTAAACCCTCATATCACGAGGGTGGGAATTATACATTCCAGGGTCTCTCTTGTCAAGAATTTTCCTGCATAAGGCCGGCCCGCTGCTTATATTTAGAAACGGCTAAATCTCACTGGAAATTCCCGCCCGCTTCCGGTATAATCCCCCCGTCGTTTGAAGAGCTTTTAAGGGAACCTTTATGGAGGTAAAAATGAACCGACAATACCCTGCGTTTTTTGTGCTGACGTTGATTTTGTCTATTCTTTCAACCGCCCCGGGCGACAACCCCTCCCCATCCGCCGCCGACGACGACTACGGCCAGGCCGTCGTCGAAAAAACCCTGCGCGTCGATTCCCAATGTCGGATTTTCTGCGACATCCAAAACTGGCCCCCAATTATCGCAAGAGAAATTCCCATCCAGATTCGCGGCCTCGACGCCCAGCAATCCTTCGATATCCCCACACGCCAGTTTATCCTCGAAACGCTAACCGCCGCGATAAATTCAGACTCCATCGCCAATTCAGACCCCAACCGGCCAGCCGCCCCCAAAATTCTCCTCAAACACATCCAGCGAGGCCAGACATTTTGCCTCATCGCGGATGTGGAAATCAACGGTCACGATCTCGCCCAGATGCTGGTGGACAAAGGCTACGCCAAAAAAATCATCATCCCAAAATCCGCCCCCGGCGTCTCAGCCGCCCCGACCTCTTCTCCGTTATCCTCCCCCGCCGGAGGCTTCGTCGCTTCTAAATCCGGCAAGGTCTTTCACAAATCCGCCTGCCCGCACGCAAAACGTATTCAGGATAACACGCGAGTCACTTATGGAACGCGGGAAGAAGCGATAAACTCCGGCAAACGCCCCTGCCAGACTTGTAATCCATAAATTGGGTCTTCCGGCAACGCCGGATTCAATAATTTTGCTTTTTGATTTTTAACTTTTGATTTTCAAAAGTCCCACTCACTGGACTTCTTAATCAGCTTGTTCTGCACGACCATCCCGATCATCGTCGGCACAATAATAATCAGCGGCAGAAACCACGTCTTGCCGAACATCATCTCATGAATATTACCGCTCGGCGGATTCATCACTTTCGTCTGATACTGATACAGCAGCGCAAGAAAACTGATGCCCAGAATCACCGAACCGCCAAGGCTCGTGAACAGCATCACTGAAATTTTCAGCAGGATAAACGACATCAGCCCCCCGGCCACAATCCCGATAACCGCACCCGCCCAGATATACTGTTCCGGCAGACCAAACGCATACCACAGACCGCCCGTCACAATACCGCCGGCCGCCGCACCCAGCACCGATACGCCCCACTTAATCAGGCTCATCGACACCGCCGCCGCCGCACAGACCCCAATGACGCCGCCCCACAATTCACTCCCCTGACCCCCGAGTCGCTGACCGACCAGCATCCCGGCATACATCCCGGCAAATGCAAAACAGATGACCACCATAATCCGGAATATCCGCCACCCGTACAGCAGATACACCATCCCGAACGAAATCCCGATCACCGCCTGCAGCCATGTCAGGCTCGTTATCTGCTCCCATATAAAATCCAGCGGCACAATCTGCGTCTGACCGCCGCCCTGCGGTGCCGTTTCCGCCGCAGCCAGCAAAAACTCTATCATTTCTTATCTCCTGCGATAATTCGTTTTTAACTATGGATTTATCGACATAACACAGAGAGTTTCTTGAGCCTTTACACCCCACCAACACCCTTGCAGGTCCCATAACTCTTACGTCCCGCTGAAATCCTCCGGCTGAAATTGCGTCGGAAATTTCGTCCCCCCAAGACGCAGCGCCGCCAAATCCGCCTCGCCGATACGCCCCTCAATAAACTGCCGCACAACTTCGCTCGGATGATTGCGGATATAATCCGCGTCGCCATCCGCCGCAATCTTGCCCCGGTGAAGCATAATAATCCGGTCCGCAATCTTGTACGCGCTCTTCATATCGTGCGTCACCACCACGCTCGTAATCTTCAGTTCCCGCTGCAGCTTGATAATCAGCTCATTGATAACATCCGACGTAATCGGGTCCAGTCCCGTCGTCGGCTCATCATACAGCACTACCTCTGGATTCAGCGCTATCGCCCGCGCCAGCGAAACACGCTTCTTCTGTCCCCCAGACAGACTGGCCGGGTACTGATGCTGGTAGCCGTCCATCCCCACCAGCGCCAATTTCAGTTTCACCAGCTCGCCCAGCACCTTGAAATCTTTGATTTCGCGATGCTGCTGAATCGGAAAAATAATATTCTCATACACCGTCAGGCTGTCAAACAGCGCCCCCATCTGAAAACAAAATCCAAAACTGGTGCGGACCTCGGCCAGTTCGTGATTGTGCAGTTGGTCGATGCGCTGACCCTTGAAAAAAACCTCGCCCTCCGTCGGCCGCTCCAGCGCAATCAGATGCTTCATAAACACAGTCTTGCCGCATCCGCTCTGCCCGATGATGACCGTCGTTTTGCCCTTCTCAATCGCCACCGATACTTTTTCCAGCGCAACACGCTCGCCGTAAATCTTCGTCAGATTCCGCGTCACTAAAATCCCGTCTCCGGGCTTGACTTCCACACGCGTCATTGCCGACTCCTACAGCAGCGGCCGCAGCGGCCAGAATGTTTTATAAATCGCATCTAATATCACCGCAAAAACATAATTCAGCGCCAATATCGAGATAAAGCACCCCACAAACGCCTCCGTACACGCCTCGCCAACGCCCTGCGCACCTTCCCGGCAGGTAAAGCCCTTATAGCAGCTAATCAGCGCTATCGCCCCGCCGAAAAAGAACCCCTTGAAAATCCCCGTCCCGACGTCCCACAACTCCACCCCCATCGCGCTGTAATCCCAGTACGCCCCGCTGTTAATCTTGAACTGAATCACGCTCACAAAATACCCGCCCAGAATACCCAGCAAATCCGCATACACAATCAGCACCGGCGTCAGCAGCAGGCACGCCAGCACCCGCGGCGAAACCAAATATTTAATCGGGTCCGTCCCCATACTCTCCACCGCCGCGATCTGCTCCGTCACATTCATCGTCCCAAGCTCCGCCGTCAGCGCCCCTCCCACACGCCCCGCCAGCATCACCGCCGCCAGCACCGGCCCAAGCTCCTTCACCACCGCGATATTAATCAGCACCCCAAGCCGCTCTTCCAGCCCCATCGCCGCAAGCTGACTGTACGCCTGCACCGCGAGTATCATCCCCACAAACGCACCCGTCGCCATAATCACCGGAACGCTCTTAACACCAATGATATTCATCTGCGTCCAGACCAATGGATATGTCTTCGGGTGCGCAATAGACGAACCCATCGCACCAAACGCCGACCCGCTGAAACGCGAGAACCGGCCAAGGTGCTCAACCTGCTGCTTAAATTTCCGCCAAACCGCCAATGTTACCATTCTTGTCCCGAAGCCCTTATCTCTTGTCTCTGTTCTCTTGACTCTTGTCTCTTACAATATCGGCCATTCCCGGCGGCAATTCCACTTTTTACATCTATTAAGACAATTATTACCCCCATTCCCCCAATCGTCAATCCCTTCTCCATTTCTCAGTTCTCAATTTTGCGGTTTCCCTTGCCGCCTCGAAATAGAAGCGCCGCGGCGCAAGCCGCCCGATGTAGGGTTAGTTAACGTAGCCAAACCGTCTCGGTTCGGGTAAATTTCCATCCGCGCAGCCTGTCCTCGCGATGGCGGGGAGCGGATTCCTCTCCTGAGTCCCGAAGGGACGATATACAATAGCCGGCGGTGTGAACCGCCGGAACCGATTCTCTCACTCTCTTCCCTAAAGCCCCGAAGGGGCGACACATAGTCCACCCCGTCCACCTCGTCCACCCCGTCCATTTCGCCTCCCCTCCGGCCTGTCCTCCGTCTTGTCCTCCGTAGCCTTGTGCGAAGGAGGAAGCCTTGTGCGAAGGAGGAAGCCTTGGCGAAGGATAGGTCCTGCACGTCCTGCGAGTCCGAAATGTCTGATTTTCCTTAAAACAGATATCGCTGTGAACTTTGGATCACAAACCCGTTTTTGATTAACATCTCCCGGTAATCAGCCCGGCCGACCCGCTCAAAATCTTCCAGCTTTGCCGCAATCTCCATATTCCAGTAATCATCATAATCCAGCAATTTCGGGTCAAGCTCCTTAAACAGCAGCGGCCCGCACGTCGATATAACAGCCCCCTGCTCGTCTGTCTCTATCGCAAATATATCGCCGGATGTCTTGTGTTTATATATTGCCTTCATACCGTGTCATTCCGGATTTAATCCGGAATCCAGTATTCTCCATTTTCGCTGGCTGCTGTAAGCTGGGCGCTGGTAGCTTTATTTATTTCGATAGATCGCCTTCATTGAGACTCATCTGAATTTCCGACAATAGTGATTTTATCCACCAATACGTTTATAAGCTTGTTCGATATATTGTTTTGCAACCTCAAAATCTGCTTCGTTTGCAATCGAAAATTCTAAATCACCCGTTCCATAATGGCCGATATTCGCAACATCTCTTGCGATTTTAGGTAGTTGCCCTAGGGTTTTTGGATTTAATTTGACAAACAATATGATCTTCTGCGTCTTTACTTCCATGCAGACGATGTTTTGAGATGTTTTATAGCCGACATAAAATTTCTTTGGATTTTCTATAATAGCAGAATCCAGACCCTGAACAAATTCCTGCACCATGATAGCAAGACTTTTTATTTTTTCTGGTTTCCCTTTGACATGCTGGTCAAAGGTATAAGAACCTGTAGCTCGGGTAGCCGCAGCTTTTTTGCCGGCAGCAATCATAACAGGGTTTTTTTTATTCGTTTCAGCATCGACAAGAGTTGGAAAATAATTTTTCCCGTAAACCTGTTCCAGATAAAGGGTTGAATTTTTGAAAAGACGATAACTCCAGAGTTCGATATTGGCCCCCATCATCTGGACGGCGTGAAGGTCATATTTTCGGAAATTGGGAGCGATGCAAATAATCCGGACATCAGACCAGTCCACTTTAACATTATTACCAAGGGCTTTTTGAACAGCGATTTCAAAATCGCCTCTATGATCATAAATCCAGTTCAGATAGAAAAGACTCTGGTTAATCAGTTCGGAAGATTCGACTTTCTTGTATTCAATAATAACCGGATTATTTTCTTCTGATATGGCCAGAGTATCAATCCGCCCGGCATGAGTCTGACCCGTGGAAAACTCCGACGCAATAAGGCGACAGCTAAAAACCGTGTCAAGATTACGTTCGATAAGCGATTGAAGTTCTTTTTCCTGATTGAAGTTGCTTTTTTCAACCGGGCTTAGCTTTTGGCTTTTAATCTCAAACAGAGGCATAGAAAACTCCTATTCTTATTGGCAAAAAGATAACTTCTTCAAGATGCTCAGTTATAATCGGACGGGTATTTTGTTATAGTTTTTGTAACATAAAATAATTTTAATGCCATAAATCCTATTGCCAAAAATTGCAAAAAATCTTTCATCCCTATATTTATAGATAAAAACAAATGTTTCCAAGCAACTGGAGTTTAAGACTTCTTAAGTTTACTTAGAAAATAAAGAAAACCCATCGTGTTCAGAAAATAACTACAGGGCCTTTCTTTAAGAGAGGTTAATATTTGATTTCTTTGTTCTAAAATTTTACCTGTTGCACTTTTTGAAAACAATTTATTAAAATATATCCCATCCAAGAATCCGACGTATGAGACATTTTTATCTGAGTAGCTAATAAGAGAAGAAATTTCAACTATCTGCTTATCTTGTCCCCCTCCGCCTTCCTTCATATGCTTATGTTCTATAATAAAGGTAGAATCGTTTATCCTGAAAACGAAGTCAGGCCTTTTCCCCTTGTGCTCTTTCTGCCATCCAAATTCAATGCCACTAATTCTTTTGAATTCATCAAATACTGCCTTGCCATCTTGATCAGAAAATATGTAAGAATTGTTGCTGCTGCAAAAATCTTCTCCTGTGCCGTTAAATTTGTTTATTTTGAATATCTCAAAAATCGCGGCGACCTTTGCCAAGCCAAGATTGCCGGATCTCTTGTGTCCAAAAGAGTCTGCTTTGACCTGTAATGTAGTGGCAGTATAGCCATGAGACTGATATGCCTGATGTCTCTTTTTTATATACTTTGGCACAATGTCTTTCATAAAAACAATTTTATCTTCTTTGCTAAATTTTGCGTACATGCTAAAAGAGATATCATTGATCTCCCAGAAACTGGTAAATTCTGAATTGTTTATGTCTGGAGTATTGAGTAATTCGATTATTTTTTTTATAATGCTTTCATTTGCTGCGTCATTACCGAGATTGCTGTTGACATCGTATGCCGATATGCATTTTACTATTTCGTTGTTGGCTTCAATAAGGCGATTTGTTTTTTGCTTATTTTCTGTAATTATGAAATACTCTTTTTCATAATACTCATCAACATAAGATTCGGGGTTAGCAACAGAATACTCCAATACTTCCATATTGCTAAGCATTTTACATACTCCACAGACAAGGCTGGTGTTCTTTCTTTTTGTCTAAACCGGAAATTTTTTTTGCTGCCAACTCAATTATTGCTCTGGCGGTATAGTAATCCAGCCGTCTTCTTCGAACGCCATGCTCATTGTTCCCCTTAAAGGGCGACAAACAAATATCTGATGTATTTATTCTGTACTCTTCCAGTATTTGATTGCTTTCTTTAATAAGATTTTCTATGTCTATTGGCTTTCGAGTTGCATCTATTCTTATGTAAGTCATCAATCTTGAGCTGACTTTGATATTGCTTTTCTCATAGTAAAAATCACCACTGCTCATAAAGCGTATTCTGTCAGGCCCTTTTTGGCCATCAACCGCCTTTAAAGCAATTTGTCCATCTTGGTCGTTGAAATAAATCTTTATGGAATTAGTTGTCTTCATTACGTGTTGTGATATGCCCTGGAATTCACCTATATATTCGGCATCTTTGTAAATACTGAAATTGACGGTCTTTTTGTTTTTTTCAGGACCGAAACACGCAGCGCAAACAGGGCAGTCTGTATCAGTAAAAAGTCTCTCTTCGACAATTGTATAAACTTGCAGCCTATCTTTTGGATAATCGCTATTAAAAAATGTTTCCGGTATGATCGCCACAATATGGGAGTATCGTTCTAAACATCTATCCAAGGCAACTTGATACAGGTCATCTCTGCCAGATAAATAATACTTTTTGATATTATCAAAAACCCTTTTCCTTTTTGCACTGTGCTTTGCAAGGTAAGGGGGGTTTGTCACAACAAGAGCATCGTCGTGTTTCGGAATATTGTTTAAGCTGTTGTTAATGTCCCATCCAAGATCAGAATCAATGTCATAGCCTATAGCTTTTTTAAACAAAAGTCCCTGGCAGGCTTTTAATATATCACCATGTCCTGCAAAAGGGTCGAGGATAATCTGATGTCCGCTTTCCTTGATAAAAGAAACGATTTGCGGGAAAAGCCATTTGTGTATGTTGGTATGAAATGCCCCGTTGGTCACTTTCCGAGAATCTATCTCGGCGTACTTTTGTTTCTCCTTAGAAATCAGCATTAAACTTTTCATAATTATTTTCAGGCTCTTTGGGTTATTTTAAGTAAATTTAACGTCATACACAAAAGATATTCTCCTCTGCACCCTGACACCTCTT
>VGXU01000010.1 GCA_016873215.1 Planctomycetota bacterium | reverse complement strand
GAACTCGCGCAGCAAAACTCCGCATCTTGCCCGTCATTCCGAACCCCTTGCGGGTGAGGAATCCGCTTATTTCAGCCGTCGGCCCTGCCGACTCCTTAATTTTGATTTTTGCACTTTGATTTTTGATTTCGAAAATGTCTTTCAGACATTTTCGCAGAACGAACCCAATTTTTTCACGACCAAATAGGCGTTATCAATATCAAAATCGCAGAAATGGAGGTCAAAAAACAACCCAAAAAAACGAAACGAACCCAATTGTGGATAACTTTCGCTTGTCACCGCGCAATAAAAAAACGCCGGAGGCGAATGATGCGCCCGGCGTTTTAGTTTGCTTTTCCTCTCCTGTCAGTTGTGCCGGTTCAGGACAAAAACTGTATCGCGATTCCAATCGTGCCGTTGCTGAGCATCGCGGAACGCTCCACGCGAATCACTTTGCCCATCTTGATGCGGGCATATTGTCCCTTTTGTTTAGCCAGCGACATCGTACGGGGGAAGTTGACCTCCACCTCGTGGCCCGGCCTGACCGGCGTGGCCATCGGAACCGTCACATACGCACCGCCCCGGCTGATGTTGATACTTCTTCCCGTAAAAAACCGGTTTGCCTCCGGAAGCCAGACACTTACAGGCCAGGACAATTCCGACCTGACGTCTTTCCGCTGTTCTACCGCCATACTTTCCATAGCAAGAACTCCATTTAATATGGTAAAGAGTTAACAACCGTTATAATCATCGGCAATATCAAAATGGGAGTTTTGGGGGATTTGGAAAATACTTTTTTATTTTTAAACGATTTCAAATGTCAAGGCGGTTAAAAAAAAGAGGCTTATTATGTGACCTTGGGTGATTTAACAAATTGAAAAATGCCTGTTTTTCCGATGGATCACGTTTTCATTGAGTCCAATTGGATAAACGCGATGGGGACAAACAGGAAAATCGGGGCCCAGGCCCACAGTTCGGGACGAACCTGGTTAAAGAAGACTTCGGTGGCGAACATTTTGCAGATAAATGTCAGCGCGAAGCAGCCTGTGGAGGCGGCAAAACTAATCATAATCGCGGTTTTCATATTCCGCGGGTCCCGGCAGACCAGCACCGGCAGCGTTACCAGCAGCATGATCAGATTCAAAATGGGGTCGGTGACGCGGGAATGTTTCTGGAGGTACAGTTCGGCCAGGTCGCTTTGGCGCGTTCCCTTGCTGTTGGCCATGTGGAGCAATTGCGCCGAGCTAAGCAGTGATTTGTATCCTTCCTGACGACGCATGGGGATCTGCTGAGGCGTTAAATCGCTGGCGAAAAAATCCGCCGGTACAGTTTGCGGCCCGACCAGCGCTGTGTCTTTGGATTGGGGTACCCGCATCATTTGTCCGTCGATCAGCAGCCAGCCTTTTCGGGTAAAATCATAGACCGCCTGTCCGGCTTTGATGCGTCCAATGACCGCTTTCCGATCTGTGCCTGTAATGTCTTTGCGCAGGATGAAAAACGCATTTTCCATCCTTTGCGTCTGTTCATTAAAACGGAACGTGCTGATGAGGTTGCCGTTGGAATCCGCCGCAAACCACAGGTCATACTGTTTTGTTCCGGGCATGTCGTCGTGTCCGCGTGTAAGCTGCTGTACCAGGCGGGGAATCAGGATTTCCTGATCGAGCACCTGCAGGCCGGTCAGCAGTGCCGCCAGAACAATAATCGGAGCGATAAACCGTTTGAGGCTCATCCCCGAGGCCATCACGGCAATGAGTTCGTTGTTTTTGGTCATTCGCGCCAGTGAAAAAACCGCGGCAACGACGGTAATGACTCCCGCCAGGTCGCGGAACCACAAAACGATGTGGGCGCCGTAGTAGCTTGCGATATTCCACAAGACCGCCCCGGCGCCGAGGTTGGCGTGTTCGGCAAATTCATCCAGATTCAAAAATAAATCCACCGTAATAAACATCCCGAGCATCACCAGCAGGGCGATGGCATATCCGATGAGAAATTGTTTTACGACATAACGGTCGAGAATTTTCACGGGTTTTTCCTCAGGTTTTCAGCAATCGTCGATACAAAAACAGCGTCAGGGCCGCCAGCGTCACAAAGCCAATCCACATCACGGTCACGCCCATCGCGGCGGAAGTGGACGGGTTTTTTGTGATTTGTTTGCCCGCCATAATAAATACAATCAACAGGCCGGCCGGGATGGCGCTGGCTCCGAACGCGCTGAGCAAATGGCCTCCGCGAAGATAAATGCCCAGCGCCGTCCCCGTCAGAATCAGCGACACGCACCCCAGGCCCAGCACGAGACGTGAATGGAGTTCGGCGTCGATTTCATCATTGACACTCGCCAGCTTTATCATTAGGCTTTTCCGGTAATTCATCAATTTTGCACTGGGCCGTGACACCAATATCGAGTCCTCGCCGACCTGCTGCAGCGTCTGCAGGAGAGGTTTATCGGCCAGTTTGCTTCGTATGGGTTCAGGGACAAGTACATTGTTGATAAACTTTCGCAGCGCAACGCCGTGAATACCTTCACGACGGTCCCAGGCGGGGCTTTCGAGGTCGATTTCGAGTCTGGCGCCAATAGCGTCGTCCGGCAGTCGGCATATCCCCTGTTGGCTTTCGTATTTGCAGATCACTTCGTTGCGGATTTTATCCAATTCCGTCAGTTGAATCGGCGGCAGAAATTCGAGCGTATAATCTTTTGTTTCGACCATGCGGCAGCCTTTGGCCCGGATCAGATACGTTCGTATGCCTTCGGCATCCTCCAGTTGAATCGGCTTGTCGGAAGCGCTAATCACATGGTTGAAATATTCCCCCGCCGCTTCGATGGTCAATTGGGCGCAGGCCTGCTGGGCAAGCTGGCGAACTGGGAAAAATTTCATTTTGTCGGCGCGGATGCTTTTGAGCCGGTCGAGTTTCTGAAATTTGATACTGTCCGACAACAGCGACTCAAACTGGCTTGACACCACCAGTTCTTCCATATATACCGGCGCCAGGTCGTCCACGCGGTAGGTATCGAGGGCTGTGATGGTCGCCTGGTTGTAATCGGCATTTGCCTGAATATCCACTTTGGCGCTGCCGGCGGTAATCATCCGCTGAATATTATCATTTTTGGTATCAACGATAATCACGCCCTCCAGCAGTTTTCTCTGGGGGTCGGCTTTTTCTGCGTAAATTTTATAGGTGGACTTAGGCAGGGTGTAATACCCTTTTCGCTGAAGATTGCGGAAGAGTATCTGCTCGGCGTTTGCCTTGACGCTTTTCTCGCTGCGTTGAACAAAGGACGGAGCGACATGAAAACTTAAAATCAGGTTTGCCATCGCCACGAGAATGGCCAGGCACAGTGCCGGATAGACCAGCGTCCAGAGGCTGATGCCGCTGGCCCGGCAGGCATCCAGCTCCCGGTCGGCAGCAAATCGGCCATAGACCATCGAGGCGGCAAATAACGCCCCCATCGGGAGTACAAACGTCAGCGTAATCGGCAGGAGATACCCGAGAAGATGGAATATCTGCCCCGGGCTGATGCCGTAATTCTGAATGGGCTTGAGCAGGAAGCCGAGGCTGAGAATCAGCGACATCGCGACTGTTGACAGCACGAAGATTTTTAATAACTCTCTGAAAATGTATCGGTGCAGCGTCAGAATCATAAAACACAGCCGAAGCGTCCCCGCTTCGGATCCAATCTATTCGACTCCCGACTATCGTCGGGAAAGCTGTTTAATCTCAAGCGAGACGCTTGAGCTACGTTACCATTGTGGCATAAAACCCAATTTTTTCAATAAAAAACATATTTAGATTCATTTACCAGACCCATTGGCACAGGCGGGCGGCGAAAAGGCCAAGGAAGGTGCCGAGGATGTTACCCAGCACCGCCAGCAGCAGGCCGACAGGGGCGAGTTGGGGGCGGTAAATACCGGCGACGACCGGCGCGGAGGCGGGGCCGCCGATACCGGCCTGACTGGCCGAGGCCGCCAGCGACAGCGGGGCGCGCAGCAGCCGGGCGGCAATCAAAAGAAAAATCGCGTGAATGACAATCCATGTTGCACCGGCGGCAAGCAAAATCGGCACGGCACGGATATGCGACAGATTCGTCTTTGCGCCAATTGAGGCGAGTACAAAATAAAGCAGCGCAAAGCCGATACTATTGGAGCCGCGGGATTCAAGTTTTCTGGCCGGGGTAAAGGAAAGTATGACGCCCAGCAGCGTCGCCAGAATCACCACCCAGGCGTTCGCGCCAAATCCATTTTTGACCGTCGGCAAAAACCGGCCGATGCGTACCGTGACGAATGAGCCGCCGATAGCCAGTGCCGCAATCAGGCATACGCCGGAGATTGTCCATTTGTGTTTTGTATGATTCGCCGCCGTGCGACGGGCCAGGTCATCGAGGAGGCGGAGGTTCGATTTGTTCCAGCGGTCGAAGGATGACTGATACGCAGAGGCGGCAATCAGCAGGCCCATCCAAAAATAAGGGATGATAGTATCGACGATGACAGCGGGGAGAAAAACATTGTCCGGCGTGCCGATGGCTTCCCGGACGGCAATCATATTGGCCGAGCCGCCGATCCAGGATGCGCTCAGTGCGCCAATTCCTTTCCATGCTTCCGGGGGCAGCCACGCCCGATACAATAATGTGACAATTGGAGCGCCGATGACAATACCCGCGACGCCGGCGGTCATCATTCCCAGCGCGGTCGGCCCCAGACGAAGGATGCCGCGAATATCCGCCGACAGCAGCAGTACAATCAGCGCTGCGGGCAGGACCCATCGCGTGATTTCCGAGTAAAGCGGGCTTTCGGCGGGCAAAACGCCGGTCGTATTGGCCAGCATCGGAAGAAAATAAATCCAGAACATCGACGGCAAAAACTTAAACAGCTTTTTGCCGACAGCACCGTCGGCCAGCGACAGAATCGCGCCTTCGATCAGCAGCAGAACGATAATAATATAAACGGGATGGCGGGTCATTTTCTCTTCCCGATGTGATAAAATCGTCCGTCAATGGCGATATCCTTGTATCGTCCGCGATGGTGCAGAAAATGGATAGAGTCCAGATCGATATAGTCGAATGCGCCGGTGCCGGCGGCCAGATAAACGCCAGCGGAAAGGCCGACAAACGTTTCCGTCATACAGCCAATCATCAATTTGAGTTTGGCGCGTTTGGCAAGCTGTAAAATTTTCAATGATTCGCTGATGCCGCTTTTGGCGATTTTGATATTGACGCCGTGAGCGAGTTTATCGCTGATGACCCGTTTGCAGTCATCGGCGCAGAAAACCGTCTCGTCGGCGATAATCGGCACGGGTGAATTTTTATACAGCATTTTCATTCCTTTATAGTCGTCGCGTTTGAGCGGCTGTTCGAATAATTCCACCGCGATTGAATCCCCGGCCAGTTTCCCCAGAAGGCTCATCGCGGATTTGGCTGTAAAGCCCTGATTGCCGTCGATGCGAATAACAAACGGCACTCTGTCATGACCGGATTTGTCCAGCCCACGCAAGCGTGGGCAGGGCACCCATTGAGTGACTGCGCCGCCCAGTATTGATTCAGTTAGAATTTTATGCACTGCCCGGCAGAATTTGAGGTCGCTGTCGACATCACCGCTGACTTTGACTTTATAGATGCGGAATTCTTTGCGGATGGATTTTCTTATCCACGGCTCGATTATTTTGAGGTTCGGCACAAATGGAATCGTGATATCGGTTTCGATGGTTTTGCTCCCGCCGGCCCAATAGGCCCATTCATTTTTATTCTGACAGGCCAGAGCGGCGCGAAACAATGCGACTTCCAGCCCGGATATCGTCATGTGAAAATCGGGGCGGCGTTTTCGCAATCGCTGAATCGACGCCGGGTAATCATCAATTGGTCTGCCGCAAAGCAGCGGTTTTATTTCTGCAAGAACTGTTTCAATGGCCTTAACGGTTTCATTGGGCAGGACAAAACTGGTGGGTATTTCGCCGACGCCGACGGAGCCGTCGTTGCAATGGACGGAAATAATGACGCTGGTCGCGCAGGTTTTGGAACCCAGCGACGTGGCGAATGTCGTCCGCATCGGACGAACTACGGTCTTCCATATCAGCGTTTTAATGCTCGGCATGAAAACAGTATATCTCCTCGACAAAAATTTGTCGAATTGTTTAACATCTCAGCTTTGCCTGAGCCTGCCATCTTTACTTTCCAGAAACACCCCATTGCTTGTTGGGGTCGGGACCGGCGACAATCTCCAGTGTACCGCCGGCAGTCAGCGCCCGGCAGGGGAATTGAAAAGTATTCAGGTCTTTGCCGTTGAGTTTGGCCGACTGGATATACAGATTCTCTTTGGCGTTATTTTTTGTTTTAATAACGAAAGTTTTTCCGGGATGATACTTCGGATTAAGATGAATCGTTATCGTATCGAAAATCGGACAGGTTATTTCATAGTGCGGATCGGCTGACGCACAGCCGTCAAGAGCAAAAAGCCCCATGGAGGCCAAGGCGCTGTAAGCTCCCATTTGTCCCTGGTCTTCATCGCCGTTATAGCCGGCCATGGGCGACACATCGCTGAATGCCGCATCATGAATGCAACGCACCCACTGCTGGGTAAGCCACGGCGAACCGGCATAGCTAAACCAGTAAGCCATGCCCAGGCTGGGTTGATTTTCATAATCCGTCCAGCCTTCGGCATGCTTACCGTGCGGCACAATAAAACGAAACGGACGGGCTTTCGAAAACTGGGTGTCAAGGCGCCGAATAAAAGGGTCCGCCCCGCCGAATAATGCAATTAAGCCCTGGGGGTCCTGCGGTACAAAATACGTATAAATAGCGGAATTAGCCTCCGTAAAACCCCTCGTGCTGCTCCCGCTGCCAATCGGGGAAAAATCGGCTATCCAATCTCCGTCCAGTGTCCGAGGGTGCATCCATGAAGATTCGGGATTCCAGAGATGGCGATAGTTTTGTGAACGCTTCGTGAATAACTCGGCATCCTGAGTTTTTCCCAGAGACAGCGCCAGTTGAGCCAGGCACCAGTCCTGGTACGCATACTCGAGTGTCATGGATGCTCCGTCCCGGTGCATGCCCTTGCCTGGTATTCCTTCGGGCACATAGCCCCGCTGGACATAATAACTCATCCCGCCTGCAGATGCCTTGGCATCGTGTTCATAGCCAGCGTGATCGCGAATGCCTCCCGGGAAAGCATTTTTACGCAAACCTTCATACGCCTTTTGGATATCCCAGGAACGAATGCCCAAATGGCAGGCTGCCGCAAAGAAAGAGACGGCCGGGTCGCCAATCATCACAAACGTATAATTGCCGCCGGATGGCCCGCGGGGAATAAGTCCGCCATTTCGATACATATCCACCATGGTTGTGCAGAAACCATCCATCACTTCCGGCCAGGCCATCGGCCACAGAATATTCAGATTCCAATGCGATCCCCACCATGCGTCAAAACCATAGTGTGGAAACAGGTCGCCGGATGCCGTCGGCGTAACCCTGCGAATCATCGGCGAAGAACCGGTATTGTCGATGTAACTGCCATCCACATCGCTGACCATACGGCGTCCCAGCAGCGCATGCCACAGATCCGTATAAAACTTAGTCTTCTGATCATCTGTACCGCCCTGGACTTCAATTCGTCCGAGCCACGAATTCCATTCATCGGCGGATTCTCTTCGCACCCGGTCAAAATCCCAATGCGCTAATTCCGCATTGAGGTTTTTGCGGGCGCCTTCGATCCTGGTATAGGAAATCGCCACTTTCATCAGAACCGGTTCGTCCGAAGGCTTGAATTCGACAAATTCGCCGGCATTGGGGCCGATGATTTCGGCCGGCTGACCGGCAAGGAGTTTGCCGTCTTTCCAGCCGCCACAGGCATCAAACGGACGGTTGAATTGAATAACAAAATAAACAGTCACCGGTTTTGGACGACGCATAGTTTTGCTCAGCGTGACAAATCCTTCCAGCTCCTTTTTGTCAGGATGAAATTTCACTTCCGAGGCGATCATTGAGCAATCCATTAATGGAGAAGCGGTATCGATCAACACCCGCCCGACCTGTCCGGGACTAAACCGGTAGCGATGAAATCCAACCCTTGTCGTGGAAGTCAATTCAGCGGTAATCCCATATTTATTCAGTACGACTTTGTGATAGCCCGCTTGAACCACTTCATCGTCGTGGGAAAAATCGGACTGATAGCTATCCATTCCTAAATGACCGCTGCAATTCCCGCTGACGGGCATCACGGCCAGCCCGGCCAGCTGCCAGTCGTGGATATGACTGAAACAACGAATGGTTTTATCCGTGTAGAGATACCCCGATCCCCAGTCGCCTTTGGTTGTCGTATCCGGACTGAGATTGACCATGCCGAAGGGACGGCACGCCGACGAAAAAAATATCCATCGCGAGTGTACGGTGTCGATAACAGGTTTAACCCATTCTACAGGACGACGGGAAGCGGCAGAGGCGCCTGCTGTCTGACATTGACAGGGAGCAAGCCCTACGAAAAACACGATGATTAACACCATAACACTGCTTTTCATCATTTCGTTAAACCTCCTGAACACAACTCTTCAATAATTATCGCCGTAACTCCTTACTGATCCGTACACTGCACCATTCCTTGCCGCACATCGTGCAGAAGTCCTGGTTGTGCCGCCCCTCGCCGAGCGCACTTTGCCGGCAGGCTTCTTCGTACATATTTTTTGCCGTGGCCGGGTCGATGGATAATTCGAGATGTTTTTTCCAGTCCAGATTGGCGCGGGCGATGCTCAGTTCCTTATCGCACGCCGCTGCATTGCCGAATCCTCGCGCAACATCTCCGGCGTGGGCGGCGATTTTGGAGGCGATGACGCCCTGCCGGACGTCTTCGGCATCGGGCAAACCCAGATGCTCGCGCGGTGTGACATAGCATAAAAATGATGCGCCCCAGTATGCGGCGGCGGTTCCGCCGATGGCGCTGGTGATATGGTCGTAGCCGGGCGCGATATCCGTCACCAGCGGCCCCAGGACATAAAACGGCGCGCCGTGACAGATTTTTTGCTGAATCTCCATATTATATTGAATCTGGTTGAACGGCACGTGGCCCGGCCCTTCGACCATCACCTGCAGGCCCTTGTCCCATGCCCGCTGCGTCAATTCGCCGAGCGTCTTCAACTCCGCAAGCTGTGCCGCATCCGTCGCATCGGCGCCGCAGCCTGGACGCAGGCCGTCGCCGAGCGAAAAGCAGACGTCGTATTGCGACATAATCGCGCAGATGTCGTCGAATAATTCATAGAGCGGATTTTGTCGGTTATGATATATCATCCAGCGGGCTAATAACGCGCCGCCCCGGCTGACAATTCCCATGACGCGCGGCTTGACTAATTCGAGATGTTCTTTAAGCAGGCCGGCATGAATGGTGAAAAAGTCCACGCCCTGCTGTGCCTGCTTTTCGATGATTTTTAAAATCGCGTCGTGGTCAATCTCCTCGACCGACCGGCCGATGATGACTTCATAAATCGGCACGGTACCGAACGGCACGGGACATTCGCTTAACAGGCGCTGACGAATGGCGTCGAGGTCGCCGCCGGTGCTTAAATCCATAATCGCATCCGCGCCGGCATCCAGCGCGACGTGCATTTTTTCGATTTCATCATCTAAGGACGACCGCACGGCCGAGAGGCCGATATTGGCGTTAATTTTGGTCGAGACGCATCGGCCGATGGCGCAGGGTTTGAGGCCGTGGGCAAGGTGAATCGTATTGGCAGGAACAACCGCCCGCCCGGCCGCTATTTCTGTTCGCAACAGTTCGGCGTCAACATTTTCATTCGTCGCCGCCTGCCGGATAATGTCGGTCAGCTTGTTTTGTCTTGCCAGTTCCAGTTGTACTGCTTGTGTAATTTTCATTTTCAATCCCATATTCTGTTTGTGGTTATAAAAAAAGAATCGCACTGGAAATGGGAAGCGATTCTTTGTGGATGACAAAGGTTGTCTCTCGCTTCCCTCCGCAGGTACGCCTTACGGCTTGCCTGATCAGGTTCAAAGGGTCTTTCTCAGGTTCGCCGGTTTTACCGCCCGGCAAACCACCCCTGAGCGAATCATTGGTTGGTATTATACGGGATTTGTCACCGGCAGTCAAAATAGAAGCTGGATTTTTTAATCGACCCCGCCCGAGACATTTCGTCTGTTTGGCGCCAAAAAAGGCGAAATCCGCTTTTAAAGATAAGCAAAATCCTTATTGCCTGTGCCGTTTGGGTTACATATAATATAGAGGCTAAAATCCGTCGAACGCCGGCAAAAAGTGGTCGTATAGTTATCATGATACGCAACGGGAAACCTCGAAAATTAATACTAAAAAAGAGTAAACCGTTAAAAAAGATACGATGGACGCGCGGAAAAGAAAGGAAGGTGCAAAATGTGCCAGAGCTGTGGATGTACCCCATGTAAGAAATGCGGAAAGCCTATTGAAAAAGGCAAATGCAGCGGTTGCGGAAAGAAATCTGACGAGTGCACGTGCAAGAAGTAAAAGCATCTGGTTTCAGCAATGGATACGGCGAATGGCTGTCTTCGTAAGGGCGGTCGTTCGCCGATCTTTTTTGGAGATAATTTTCATCAGATTCGCGGTTTTCAGGTCTTCGGAAATGTTCATTGACCTCCCCTCAACACCTGACACAAGAAGGACAAGATCAGCCGAAACCTTTTTTCAAATTCTATCCTTGACGCTTTCGCGTTTTTGGTGTAATGTAGAATGATACAAATTACGATGAGGGGTTAAAAGCGACAAATTCAGACAAAAACAGAAAGATGCAGAAATGAATAAGTTATTGCAGTGTCCGCGGACGGAAATTTGTTTTATCTATGCGCTGTATGTGGAACATACCAAAGACGACACCATCGGCGTTATCGAAATTGAGAGCATAGAAAACACCGATTTTTACGGCTGCAAGGCGTTTAACGCCATCGCCAAACTCCGGGACAGCGGCAAACTGGCGCCGGCCGCCGCCAAGCGATTGCAGGGCGTTATAGATTGCCTTTTAATCAACCAGGCCAACCGTGCCGTTGAAAAACATCGGCCTGATTTCTAAATCATTCCTGACGAAGCCCACTTCTTGTGCCTTCGGAGGTGTCGCATTGACATATCCTTAATGCCTGATACAATGCGGGCAAATTCGTTATTATTCGGAATTTAGTTAATATGTACGCCCTCGAACTGAACAACGTATGCAAATCATTCGGACAAGTCCATGCCGTGGAAGGCCTGAGCGTCAAAGTCCCGGTCGGGAGTATTTATGGCTTCCTCGGTCCCAATGGGGCCGGCAAGACCACCACTCTGCGAATGGTTGTCAACATCCTTCGCCCCGACAGCGGCTCGATTACCCTGTTTGAAAACGGCACTGAAAAACAAACCCGCAATCACGTCGGGTATATGCCGGAGGAGCGCGGCCTGTATCGCAAAATGACGGTTCGCAAAACGCTGACTTATTTCGCGTCGCTCAAAGGTGTCCCGGCCAATGAAATTTCCCGCAATGTCTCCCAGTGGCTCGAACGCATCGAACTGGGCAAGTGGGCGGATAAAAAAGTCGAAGACCTCTCGCGGGGGATGCACCAGAAACTGCAATTTGCCGTGACGGTCATCAACGCGCCGTCACTGGTGATTCTTGACGAGCCGTTCGCGGGGCTGGACCCGCTGAATTACGAGATGATGAAAAATATCATTCTCGAAATGCGCGACGCGGGCAAGACCATTCTCTTTTCCACGCATATCATGCACGAGGCCGAGACGCTGTGCGATTCGATACTGCTGATTAACAAGGGGAAAAATATTTTAGACGGCCGGCTCAGTGATATCCGCAGCCGCAATCATTCCGATTCGGTGCTGGTGGAGCTGGACGGCGACGCCGGGATTCTTGGGACGCTGCCGATGGCTGCCGGAGTCCGGCCACGACAGAATCAAATGGAAATCACGCTGAAACAGGGCGGCGACCCGCAGGAATTGCTCGCGGCGCTGGCGGGCAAGGTGCGAATCAGGCGGTTCGAGATAAAAACGCATTCCCTGCATGAAATTTTCATTCAACTGGTGGGGGCGGACAATGCGTAATATCCTCGTTATCGCCCGGTGTGAATTCATCGAGATGCTGAAGACCAAGACATTTGTCATCAGCACACTGTTTGCCCCGCTGATTATGGGCGGGATTATGTACTTTTCGAGCAAGTTAGTCACGCAGCCGCCCGGGGCGCGGGCGCCGTTTATCGTGGGAGTAACGGACTTGTCCGGCGGGCTGGCCGGGGATATCGAGGGACGATTTGCCGAGTACAGTAAAAAAAATTCCGACCGGCAAATTCTGTTTCGGGCGATAGAAAATGCCAATGACCCCAATGCGGCGCAGAAACAGGGTAAAGCGGACTTGCGCGCCGGCGGAATCAATGCTTATGCCGTCATAGACAAGGATATTATCTCCGGCGCCGGCAAAATGTCTCTTTATACCTACAAGACCAAACCGTCAGATATGGATATCTTCCAGACGGCGGAAAATATGATGACCGGCGCGGCGGTCGAGCAGCGATGCAATGCGAAAAATATTTCTTCGTCCCTGCTGCGGGAAATCCGCTACGTGCCGACGGAACACGTCGAAATCGGCGAGTCCGCCAACCAGCAGCGGGTGCAGAAGCAGGCGGAGATGATTACGCGGATGATGGTGCCGTTTTTCTTTATGTTTATGATTTATATGGGTATTATGGTCATCGGCCAGCAAATCCTCAGCAGCGTTATCGAGGAAAAAAGCTCGCGGATTATCGAAATTCTGCTTTCGGCGGTCAGCCCGTTTGAACTGATGGCCGGCAAAATTCTTGGGTTGACAGGCATCGGGCTGGCGGTGATGGCACTATGGACGGCGACGGCTTACGGCACGGCGCGATGGCAGGGACTGGCCGTCGATATCAGCGGCATGATGTTTTTTTATCTCGTCGTGTATTATATCCTCGGGTTTGTTTTCTTCGGGGCGCTGCTGGCGGGCATCGGCGCTGTCTGCAATACCCTCAAGGAATCCCAGAGCTTGATGACACCGGCAGTGATGATTTGCATTGTCCCCATGATATCGTGGTTTAACCTGGTCCAGAGTCCCAACGGATTATTCGCGCGAGTGCTTTCATTCATTCCTCCCATTACGCCGCTGGTGATGATGCTGCGGCTGTCGGCGGCGTCGAATATTCCCATTGTGGAAATCGTTGTTTCGATTGTGCTGATGGCGGTTTCCGTGCTTGTGGCCGTGTGGGTCGCCGCTAAAGTATTTCGCGCGGGAATCCTGATGTACGGCAAACGCCCGTCATTCCGTGAAATCTTCCGCTGGCTGCGGCAGAGTTAGAAAACGGCGACATCGACAAATTATGGGATTGTTTTGGCGGAATCCTGAGTCAAGTAATAGCTCAACTGCGGGGGATAGAAGTAGCCCATCGAAACCAGTGCCACATCATTGCGATAAATCGGGTCCTGCATCAATGTCACGTGCCGGTCTTTGGCCGGGATGGTTGTTGTGTAAATCCGCAATTCGCCTTCAACGACGGTAATCAATTCCTCGCGCCAGTCTCCGAGGCAATCGGCAATCGCTAAAACAGTTCCTTCATAAGGTGTTACGGCTGAGCCGTTATAATGCCGGATTTGTCCGCCGGATGAACACAGTTTGACAACACCGGCAGTCCAATACAGCACGTTGGGTTTTCCGACACCGACAGGTTTATCCGATAGCAGTTTGCCGTTCATACTGTACGTATAATAAGATTGAGGTGTAAATTTTTCGTAGGAGTAAAATTCCACACCGGGATTATTCGGGTCAAAATCCCCAAGCAATCCCTGCGAATGAACATGGTTGGTCGGCTCCTGTCGTCCCCAGATAAGTTTTCCCGTCCGCGCATCCGCCAGGCAGATACCGTTTTTCTCCTGTTCCGGCTCAATGCCGTACATTATCTCCAGCCCCGGCCTGTCGGGCAGAATATCCGTCACGTAACAGGCGTCCGGATGTCCCAGCCCGACATTCCACAGGATTTTCCCATTGTCATCCAGAACCGCCGAGCCGAGGATGATTTCATCTTTGCCATCGCCATCAATATCGGCGGCGTGCATGCCGTGCATCCCCTGTCCGCGGACGGGCGGATTTTCATCGTCGCCACTCCAGTTCCAGACAGCTTTGAGTTTTTTATTGTCGAGATTGTACGCATCCGCCCGCATCAGCATATAAGTCCCGCGAAGGACCAGCAGGCTTGGACGCTTGCCGTCGAGAAAAGCAATGCCCATTAAATGCCGGGAGGCGCGGTTGGTTTTGGCATCACCCCAGTCTTCTATCTTGCCGCGCGCAATCCAGTCCACGCGGTCGATTTCTTTGCCGGTCATTCCATCGAGAATCGAACAATACTCCGGCCCGGCAGCTACTTTCCCTTTCAGCAGCTCATCTTCCTGATTGCGGTAATCGACATCGGTGGGTGCGGTTTTCAGGGCGATTTCGGCTTTGCCGTCGCCGTCAAAATCATAGACAATCATCGGCGAATACCAGATGCCCTGTTCGATATTCCAGCCGAGGTCTTTGCGCCATAAAAATGTTCCATCATGCAGATAGGCTTCGACTTTCCATGTATCCGTGCTGGGAAACCAGACGCCGGGGTCGGTTATCTGTTTAGGCTGCTTGATGACATAATCATATTGGCCGTCGCCGTTGAGGTCGGCAATGGCGACTTTGTTGCAGACGTATTTGCCCTGAAAAGGAATCCCTATATATTGCATGGCAGGGGGATTGGCGGGCAGCGATGTCTTGCCGCCGATGGCCTGTTCTTTGCCGTCCATCACGGGACAAACCCACCAGTTGTTCGCACGGTCTTTGGGCGCTTTGGTATCCACATAATCCGTCGTCCGGGTAATCGGATATTCGTTCAGTTTGACCGCTTCAGAACCGGCCGTCTGCCGATAGAGGTTAAATCCGACTGTTTGCGGGTCGGTGTTTAACAGCCGCCATCCGAGATAGACGGTGCCGTCGGACTGAGCAATGGCAACCATCCCGCGGTCGATTTTTTCAATCTGCCGCTGACCGACTGAAGAACCTGCAGCAATCCCCAAAACCATAATCAGCAATGCGACTTGTTTACTCTTGAACCGCATGTTGTTCCTTTCCATTAAATACGGTGCTATTATAATGGATATGCTCTGATTTGAAGATTTTTTTCCTCAATGCAAAAACATTTTTCCGGACGCCTATTCATTTTACATTTCCCTTGACGATTTGGCCTGTTTGGGGTACTCTGCCGGACTGTTTACAGCAAGCCGGGATGACCCGCAAACTAAAATCCGGTACTCTTTATAATTATCGAAAGGCAAAAACGATGTTCACGACGATTGTAGATGTCAAAGCAAGAGAAATTCTTGATTCCCGCGGTAATCCCACCGTAGAGGTGGATGTGATGCTGGACGACGGCTCGTTCGGCCGGTTTGCGGTTCCCTCCGGAGCCAGCACCGGCGCTCACGAAGCCTGCGAATTGCGCGACCCCAATAAAAAACGTTATATGGGCAAGGGCGTCCAGCAGGCCGTGGAAAATGTCAACAAAACCATCGCCCCGGAAGTACTGGGGCTTAATGCGCTGGCTCAGGAAGAGCTGGACAAATTCCTGTGCGAACTGGACGGCACCGCCAATAAAACCAAGCTCGGCGCCAACGCCATCCTCGGCGTCTCGATTGCTGTCGCCAAAGCCGCGGCGGCGTCGGTTGACCTGCCGCTGTATCGCTACGTCGGCGGATGCAGCGCCAATATCCTCCCCGTTCCAATGATGAACATCCTCAACGGCGGCAAACACGCCGACAACACCGTCGATTTTCAGGAATTTATGGTGATGCCCGTCGGCGCTCCCGATTTCCCGATGGCTTTACAGATGGGCGCCGAAGTGTATCACACCCTTAAGGGCGTTTTGAAAAGCAAAGGCTACAACACTTCCGTCGGCGACGAAGGCGGATTCGCCCCCTCGCTCAAGAGCAACGATGAGGCCCTTGACGTGATTATGGAAGCCATCAAGAAGGCCGGCTACAAGGCGGGCAAGGAAATCGCCATCGCCCTGGACCCGGCTTCGACGGAAATGTTCACCGAAAACAAGAAATACAAATTCTTCAAGTCCGATCCGAAAAGACAGGTCTCGTCCAGTGATATGGTCAAACATTGGGCCGGCTGGATGAAGAATTATCCCATCGTCAGTCTCGAAGACGGTCTGGCCGAGGATGACTGGTCCGGCTGGAAAGAATTGACCGATAAGCTCGGCGCCGATTATCAGCTTGTCGGCGACGACCTGTTTGTCACCAACACCAAACGTCTGGCTATGGGCATCGAAAAGGGGTGTGCCAATTCGATTCTGATTAAGGTCAATCAGATCGGCACGCTGACCGAAACGCTCGAAACCATCGCGCTGGCCCGCCGCAACGGCTATACGGCGGTGATGAGCCATCGCTCCGGCGAAACCGAGGACAGCACCATCGCCGATTTGGCCGTGGCCACCGGCGTCGGGCAGATTAAGACCGGCGCCCCCTGCCGAACCGACCGCATCTGCAAGTACAATCAGCTCCTGCGGATTCACGAAGAACTTGGCTCCGCGGCCGTCTATGGCGGACAAATCTTCAAGTACAAAGGTTAATTTGGTCGATTTTTACGGCAGAGGCGTCTTTTATCCCGGCGTCTCTGCCGTTTTTTTATGGCTGTAAAAAGCAAAATCTCCCCCGGCATCGGGCGGCGCGGCCAAGCCTGTTTTGAGCAGAGCGAAAAACTGGTTTGACCGTGGAAAATTCGTAAAGACAGGGATTGTCCTGAATGAGTAATTTAATGCGATTCATTCGCTATATCGTATTTTGCGTTTTTTTCGCCGCCGGGGCCGGCGCAATAGCATTGTCGCTCCTGGCCGACTCCGAGATGACCGCTTATTTTCGGAGCCGGGCCGCGCTGGATAAAACCCTTAAAGACAACGAAAAAATTCAGAATCTTATCAGTCAGTATCAGGACCAGATTACACTGATCGAGCGAGAGCCGAATGTTCTAAGCCGGCTTCAGGACGTGGCGATGGGCCGGATACCCGAACAGCATGCGGACGTTGTTTACCCCAGCGGCTATAATCCCCAATTGACCGCCGCCACCCGGCAGGTACTCGATGAAGCCGAACCGACCGACCCGAACGCGTGGACGCCGGCATGGGTTGGGCGATGTGCCAGGCCGAAAATACGTTCCGCCCTGTTTATGTCCGGCGCGGGATTGATTTTGATTACCTTTATGCTCTTCGGCAGCTCCCCAAAAACCAAACCCCGAAGAAAAATCTGGCCGTAAGAGTAAATTAAAAAAGCGGGTCATTGACCCACCCTGTGTATTATTCGCCATCCCGCTTGACAAACTCAAAACTAAGAACACGAACTAAAAACTCTATTCCGCTCCGAGGTATTCATCCTTCATTAAATAATTCTGCACATAGTCGGCGACGGCGGATTCGAGGTCGGTGGTGTTTTTGCGATAGCCCACCTGACGGAGTTTAGAAATGTCTGCCTGTGTGAAATACTGGTACTTGTCGCGCAGCTTTTCGGGCATCGGGATAAACTCGATATTCGGCGTTTTGCCCATCGCGGCAAAAACGGCATTGGCCAAATCCAGCCACGATCGTGCCTGGCCGGTGCCGATATTGAAAATGCCATTAATGTCGGGATTCCCAAGGAAAAACAGCGTCATATCCACGGCGTCCTTGATATACAGGAAATCGCGAAGCTGCATCCCGTTGGCATACTCCGGCCGGTGCGATTCGAACAGCCGGACTTTGCCGCCGGCGTTGATTTGCTCAAAGGCCTTGTGGACAAAACTCCGCATCTCGCCCTTGTGATATTCGTTGGGGCCGAAGACGTTGAAGTATTTCAGTCCCGCGATCTGTTCCGCCACGCCCGTGCGTTTGGCCCACAGGTCAAAAAGCTGCTTGCTGTAGCCGTACATATTCAGCGGTATCAGTTGTTCAATCGGCTCGCTGTCGGAAAATCCCGCCGAGCCGTCGCCATAGGTCGCCGCGCTGGAAGCGTAAACAAAACGCACCTGGTGTTCGACGGCCCATTGCGCCAGCATTTTGCTGTATTCATAGTTATTGCGAATCAGGAAGCTCGCGTCCGTTTCCGTGGTATCCGAACAGGCCCCGAGGTGCAGAATCGCCTCGACATCCCATTCGATCTGGTCCGAATCCAGCGCCTGCGCGAAATCGTCGGCCTCCATATAATCCACAAAGCGAAGTTTGCGAAGATTTTTCCATCGTTCGTTTGTGCCGAGCAAATCGACAATCAAAATGTCGTCGGCGCCGCGGGCATTCAATTGGGCCGCCAGCGCCGAACCAATAAATCCCGCCCCGCCGGTAATAATAATCATACTGATCTCCCTGCCTGATTTTCATTCCTTTGTCCATAACATTACATATCCACCCACGACTTGTCAATCGCAAAAGTCCTCAATGGCCGCCGATTATCGGACTTGCATCCCACCCTTTGTCCCCGGCATCCGGAAAATCGCTGATTTTGACGAAGCCATGGTTATTCTGTACTCTTTTTATCCCGATGAAAAAGCGGCCAGTAAACAGACAACCCGAGCGGAAAGACAAAAACGAAAATTGCGTACAGAAAAAACAGGCGTAGTGGCCTAAAAACTGTATTCCCGCCTTCGCGGGAATGACACGGACACGTATCCGCAACAGAAATTAGTTAGCGCTTTATTTAAGGAACAATAATGAACATAGCTCGCTTGTTTAGAAGCGATTCAAAGTGATTGAGTTTGGGTATTTCGGGACGGCTCGAATGTGTTGATCGGCTGGATAATTCAACATTCCCGTTCTGAAAAAATCCAATCTGTGAACCTGCAAGGAACTGCAACAATGCAAAAATTAAGACCGTATTCACTGAAAATGTCGCTGTTTCGACCGCGCCGCTCGAAGATTACGGCCGGGACGCTGGCTGTGGCGATGATAGGGTTGCTGCTTGCCTTGAGCTGGCAGGTCGGCAATCGGCGGGCGGCAGGCAGGGATGCCGAGATGCGGAAGCATCTGCTTGACAAGACAAAGGAGATTGCCTTCGCCGTCAATCCTCAATTGGCGAAAAAACTTACCTTCACGGCGGCGGACAAGGGTACGCCGGCTTTTGAGCAGATCAGAGAACAGATGACTGCCGCGGGTAAAGGTTTTTCGCAGCGCGGCGTTTACAGCGAATTTCTGCGTGATGGAAAGATATTCTTCGGGCCGGAAAACTATCCTGAGGATGACCCAATGGCCAGCCCGCCGGGGACGGAATACGAGCAGCCGACGCCGGAAGACTTCCGGATTTTCAAAGACAAACATCCGGCCACAGTTGGACCTCTCACGGACGAATATGGAACTTTCATTTCGGCGCTTATCCCTGTTCTCGATCCGTATAGCGGCGAAGTCCTGATGGCGGTTTGCGTGGATTTTCTGGCCAGCGACTGGCAGGCGCAGCTCAACGCCGTCCGCAGAGAGCCGATTCTTATTACGTTTGCCCTGATTCTAATTCTTGCAGGCGGAGCGGTAGTCGTCCATCTGCGTAACCGGTGGATGAAATCAGACACGCTGAAATACAGGGTGTGGATCGTTGCTCCGACCGCCTGTGCCGTACTCATCGTATTGATACTCTTTGGGGCGTATGAGTATAAGAATACCTGCGAGGAATCCAAACGGAACATGCTCCGCGTCACAGGACAGGTCGAGGCGGGATGGACTCAAAGCATCGTCTCGGAAGTTGGGCTTCTCAAGGCACAGATAGACCACATCGCCGTCAATTCGGCAATGCTGAAGGCATGGCAGGACAGGGAACTTTCTTCGCTTACGGCTCTGGCGAAACCGGCCCATGAGCAGTTGAAGCGGGACTATAAAATAACCCACTGCACCTTCATATCGCCCGACCGGATATGTTTTCTGCGGGCGCATCAGCCCGAGCGTTACGGTGACCGTATCGACCGCTTTACACTGCTCGCGGCGGAGAAGACGGGGGAGGACACATGGGGCCTTGAGTTGGGCCCGCTGGGAACTTTTACGCTTCGGTATGTGAAACCGTGGAAGCAGGATGGCAAAACGATCGGCTACCTGGAACTGGGCATGGAGATTGAGCATCTGGTAACTAAACTGGCCGAGAATATAGATGTCAATTTACTGAACGTCATCCGGAAAGAATATATCTCGCGGGACAAATTCGAGGCGGGGAAAAAAACATTTGGCTATGCCGGACAATGGGATGCCTATCCCGATTTCGTAGTGGTCAATCAGGCCATTCCAGACCTGCCCAATGAAGTGGTGCGCCGCCTTGAAAATAACCTCAAGACGAACTCAGGAGACAAGGCATTCGACGCTCGACAGGGTGAAAAAAGATTTTCCTGCGGGATTATCCATCTGCCCGATGCCGCAGGCCGCAATGTGGCGGATCTCGTCGTTATGCGGGATGTAGCCATCGGGAACAGCGTGGCTCGAAGCAACCTGCTACTGAATCTGAGCTTATCCATTGTGCTGTTTGGCGGCGTGCTGATTCTGCTCTGGTCTGTTACCGGTACGGCGGAACGACAACTCGGTACGGCCTTTGCGACGGTGCAGAAAAGCGAGGAACGATTCCGTCGGTTCGCCGTAGCATCGAATTACGGCTTTGCGATGGGCAATTTGACCGGCCAGTTAATCTTCGTCAACGCCGCCACGCTCCGTATCGTCGAAGAAGAGCGTGAGGAGGATTTCCTCCGCAAGACATTTTACCAATACTATATTCCGCAGGATGCTGAGCGACTGACAAAAGAGATTCTTCCGATCGTAATCGAGCAGGGGCAATGGACAGGAGAACTCCCGCTTCTTTCTGCCAAAGGAAACCTGATTCTTACCGAGCAGAATATTTTCCTTATCCGCGATGAGCAGGGAACGCCTCAGATGGTCGGCAATATCATCACCGACATCACCGACCGCAAAAATGCGGAAAAAGAATTGATAGAGGCCAAAATTCAGGCGGATTCCGCCAATACGGCCAAGAGCCAGTTTTTGGCCAATATGAGTCACGAAATCCGCACCCCGATGAACGCCATTATAGGCTTCGGCGACATTTTACTGGACGAAGACCTGACGGACCAGCAGAGAGAGTACGTCAACACCATCAGCAACAGCGGCAGACATCTGCTGCAGGTCATCAATGATATTCTGGATTTTTCCAAGATTGAGGCCGGCAAGCTGGACGTTGAGAAAAATGAGTGCTCCCTCAAAAATCTGCTGGCCGCGATTGGATCCATGATCCATCCTGCGGTCGTCAAAAAAGGCCTGAAATTCGAGATTCTGACAAGCAGCGACCTGCCCATGGACATATACACCGACGGCGCCCGTGTGCAGCAATGTCTGATCAACCTGGTCAATAACGCCATTAAATTCACCGAAAAAGGACAGGTAAACATTCGTGTTTCTCTCGAAAATAAAAACGATCAGTCTTGTATCCGCTTTGACGTTGAAGACACAGGCATTGGTATCCCCGCCGATAAACAGCAGAAGATTTTCGAGCCGTTCGTCCAGGCCAATGGCGACACCACTCGCAAGTATGGCGGAACAGGATTGGGACTGACCATCACGAAACAATTGGCAAGGCTTCTGGGCGGCGAGCTGACTTTAACCAGCGAAGAAGGAATGGGTTCTGTTTTCTCGCTGGTCATCCCGACCGGTTTAGATGTTCCCGAACAAAAGCCGTCCTTCGCTCTGCCGGAATCGGAGAAAAAATATGAACCCCCAAAAAAAGGTTCGGGGCGCATCCTCGTCGTGGAAGACAACCCCAACAACCAGCTTTTGATTGAAACTCTGCTGACAAAGTTTGGGCTGCAATTTGTGCTGGCCTGCGACGGCGCGGAAGCGGTCAAAAAAGCTGCGGAAGAGTCGTTTGATTTGATTTTTATGGACATTCAAATGCCCAATATGAATGGCTATGAGGCCACGCGGATGTTACGGGAAAAAGGCCTTAAAACGCCGATTGTCGCCCTGACGGCCCACGCAATGGAAGGAGACCGCCAGAAATGTATCGAGGCCGGATGCGATGACCACATAACCAAGCCCATCAATAAAATCAAGCTGGCGGAAGTATTGCAGACCTACTTAATATCCTCAAAGAACGCCGATCCCCTGACCGAGCAGGTCGAAAAGCTGCGCAATGAAACGCAGCAACTGGCGGATTCGCTCCAGACGCCCGCACAGCCTGCGCAACCGCCAACCGCCCCGGCACCAAAAACTCCAGAGAATTAAAAGGGCCGGGAGTCTTTTTCGGCGCATAAAAAAAGGCCGACCCAGGTCGGCCTTTTCACTTCAAAAGACAACTGTCAGATTAACACATCGCAATGTACGCAGCTAAAGCAAGAAGCAGAATTCTCTTTTTCGGCTCCATAAACGGCAGCCACACCTTTGCATAAAAGCGAGCCATTTTAATCTCCCCAAAAAATAGTGTTCTTTTCTTTCAAACCCCCCGCAGCCGAAGCCATAACTTTCATCACTTCCGTATTATATAATATTGCGGATTTCCACTCAAGCCAAAACTGTGTTTTTCGCCACAAGATATTGCTCAAAATGAGATTATAAAAATAAATTTTTGTAAATCGGCCTTCTCCGTACAAAAAATTTCCGCCGCCGAAAAGCAACGTCCGATAAACCCTCGAATTAAATATTCGTAAGTGCAATTTGATGAAACGGCACCGGATAAAGCGTTCGAGGATGGAGAAAATACAAATACGCCGCAACGATGGGCTTTTTCAAAATGGTCCCGGCGGCGCAGGCATACAATGCAAGCTGCGATTGATACTGTTCGGCCCGCCGGGCAACACCTTCCGATGAAATTCTGTCAGTCTTGAAGTCCACCAGAATCAGTCCTTCCTCGGCGGGAATAATGAGATCAACGATACCCTGTACGACCACCGATTCGCCGGGGCGATCAATACCCAGTTTGCTGACAGGCAGCGCCATCGTGAACGGCCATTCCCGCAGCACCTCGCCGCTATGCTCAAGCACTCTCCGCCCCATGTCCGTTCGGAAAAACGATGCGATGGCTGCGATATCTATTTTTTCCACCTGCCCGGCCGATATTTGATTTTGCGCCAACAGGCCGGCAATCGTCTCTCGAATGACCGTCTCATCCATCGCTTTCGCTAAGGGCAGATGTTGAAAAACCAAGTGCGCCGCGCTGCCCAGCGCAAGGGCGTCGCCGTTGTCGCTGGATGATTTTGTTTCAGTAAAAGAAAATTCGATTGCCGTCCGCGCGAATTCGTCATCGCGATGCGTCAATGCGCTGACGGAAAACTTGGCGTTCAGTCCCGTCAATCCCTCATAAGGATACCGCCATTGCTGCGCATTGCGGATTTGCTCAAACAATCGCCGCGCCTCAGGCTCATCGCTTCCGGCCGTCACCGGTTCATACGTTTTACCGCGTCGGCCCTTGCGGTTGAGCATCTCCGCCGTCAGTACGTTGAGCTGGTCTTTGCCGATGCGCGACGCGACAAACAAATCGTCCTCGAAAACCTCCTGCGTATCCGAATCCACCATTTGACCGACCGCATCCGAACCGGCCAATGCCGCCAGCACCCAGTCGAGATGACTGGCCGCGTCGAGCAATATCCAATCCGGCACGATTTCCAGTCGGGGCAGACGACTTAAAATTTTCCGACAGTCCCGGGCCTCTCGTGACGCGGTTAAAATAAGCCGGTCGCGCGCCCGCGTCATCGCCACGTACAAAATCCGCATTTCTTCGGCAATCGCGCTTTGCCGGGCGCTTTGCCGAATAAGCTGATGCGCCGGGCTGGTCAGCCTGACGCCATGCCTGCGGTCCGGCACTTCAAGGCCAAGCATCCTGCTGTCAATCTCGCACGCTCCGCCGCCGTCGGTATTGCGGAACGGCCGGTTCAATTCCGCCGCAAACACCACCGGAAATTCCAGCCCCTTGCTTTTATGAACGCTCATGATGCGCACGGCATTCTCCACGCCCGTTTGTGGCTGCGCCGCCGCCCAGTCCGATTCTTCCTCGAGCAGTTTTTCCAGAAACGCCACAAAGGCCGCCAGGTTGTTCCCCTCGCCTGCGGCGGTGAACGATTCAAACTGTACCGCCCGGCCGTGAAGTTTAAGCAGATTGGCGCGACGCTGCGGCCCGTTGGGCAGCGCCGACACAAACGCCAGAAAATTTCGTTCCTCCAGAATCCGCCAAATCAATTCCGACAGGGGTTTCCGACGGGCCTCCACACGCCACGCCTGAAGCATTCGCAGGGTCTCGTCCGTCTTTTGCCGCAGCTTCACATCCGGCCCATTTTCACCATAACGCCATGCTATTTCATAAAACGCACATTTATTGTCGCCGCTGCCGTCGGCAAAGAATCGAACCGCCGCCAATTCCGAATCCGTGAATCGAAACAGCACACTGCGCAATACCGCCGCCAGTTCAATATCCTGCAATGGATTATCAAGAACCCGCAGCAGCGCCAGAAAATCCGTCACTTCCGTCGCAGCGAAATAGCCGCACGGACTCTGCGAGCTGACCGGAATCCCCGCCAGCCGCAACAACTCCACGTATTGCGGCGCACGCCCGGACGTCGCGCGCATCAGAATCACGATATCGCGATACTCCACCGGCCGCATCTGTCCGGTGTATTTATCCATCACTTCAAATTCCGCCCGGCCCGAGGCCGCCCCGACCATCCGTCGGATACGCTGCGCGATAAACGCCGCCTGACGCTGCACGGCGGTGGCGAAATGATTGAACGGGACCATTTCATTTTCATCCGCTTCTTCCGATTCATCGGCGGAGTCTTCGTACTCCGGACTTTGTTCATCAAGCAGATAAAACTCCACGGCCTTGCGATCTATCGGCGTATCGCCTTTGAGCGGCGGGTAATCCAGCCCCGCCTCCAATTCCGCGCGGCCGAAGTAATCCACACCCGCGACGGATTGCGTCATAATCCGCCCGAACACGCGGTTGACAAATGCCAGAATTTCCCGCCGGGAACGGAAATTATCATTCATATCGACCCGCATCGCCTCGCCGGCTGATTTCGGTTTATCCGTCGCCGCCGACAGCCGCTGCAGAAAAATCTCCGGCCGGCTCTGACGAAATGCGTAAATACTCTGCTTGACGTCGCCGACGACAAACACATTATCGCCCCGGCTGACCGCCTCCAGAATCCGCTGCTGCACGTCGTTGATATCCTGATATTCATCCACAAAAACATACGCGAACCGCTGACACAGTTTTTCCGCCACCGCCGGATGCATTTTAAATAATTCAAGTGTCTTGTGTTCGAGGTCGGCGAAATCCAGCACGCCCATCGCCCGCTTGGCCGCCGCGTATTCGCCGTCAAAGACGCGCAGCAGTGATATCAATGTCCGTGTCTGTGCATCCGCAAGCGGCGCGACAAGCCGCAGATACTCCGGCTCAAACAAAACCAGCTCTTTGAGTGCCCTGATTTTTTTTCTGGCCCAATCCACCAGCTCTTTAATCCGCTCGGCGTCTTCTTTGTCTATTTCCAGTTTTTTCGACAGCGACGGCATCCTCGAAAACTCCCACTGCCGTATCATTTCCGCCGTCGTGTCTAAATCATCCCGCCGTATCGCCTCAAGACAGCTTTCCAGCGACGCAAGAATTTCCTCAATATAGGCCGTCAGGTATTGCCCCGCCGCCAGCGTATTATCGAGCGAGCGAGCATAAATCAGCATATCCCGGCACAGATAAAGCCGCCGCCGCAGATGCTCAAACTGGAACTGCGCCAAAATATCGTAGGACTCAGGACTGTCCGCCGCCAAACGCGTCGCTGACTCATAAAATGCGTTTCGGTCGGACACGCTGTCTAAAAAACCCGCCAGACGCAGAAGCGCATCGGCAAACGTTTGCCGGCCGCCCGCGACGCGCCCTTCAAAAAGCGCCTGCATTCCGCCGGTTAACGCCGGGTCGTTCCATGCCGCTTCAATCGCCGCCGTCACCGCCCGCGCACGAACAAGTTTCTGCTGGTCTTCGTCGAGGATGCCAAATCGCGGGCCCAGCCCCGCCAGGTAAAAATGCTCCGTCAAAATGCGTTTGCAAAATGAATGAATCGTGCCGATGGCCGCCGCGTCTAAGCGTACCATCTGTTTTCGCAGATGCGCATCGCCGGGGTTTTGCAGATAAACTTCATACAGCTTTTTCGCGATGCGGCCTTTCATTTCTTCCGCCGCTGAGTCGGTAAAGGTCAATACCAGCACCTGCTCAACATCAATCGGGCGTTCGCCGTCGCAGATGCGCAGCACGCAGCGTTCACTCAGCACGGCCGTCTTACCTGTGCCCGCCGAGGCCGTCACCAGCACATTCCGACCGATTGTCTCTATCGCACGCCGCTGCGCGGGTTTCCAGTTAATCTTTCTCATCGCGCGCCCCCCCCGCCGGCGGCATTCAAAACACCCTCTTTATTCATCGACGACAGAAAATGATACTCGTTTAACTGCCAGTCGAATTTGCACACGGGCTTGTAATCGCAATGCGCACACGGACTTTGCGTCCCCAGCCGATACGGAAACGCGCGAATATCGCCCGACACAATTCCCTTACCCAGCGTGCGAATTTTTTCTTCGGCAAATCGCAGCACCGCGGAAAATTCTTCAGGTTTGACTGCGTCGCTGGTTGAATAACGGGAGTATGGCTGATTTTCTTTGCTATCGACGCTGAAACCGTAAAATCGGCTGTATTCTCCTGCAGGCACCTCTTCCAAATCAAAAGCGAAATGCCCGTCAAATACGCCGCGCGCTTTTACGACCGATATTTTCTCCTCACTGAGCTTTGCCAAATCCGCCTTATCCAGCGGTCTCTCTATCGGCAGATAAAACGCCCCCGCCACCCACTCCATCGGCCGGTTCGCAATCACCTGGTGCCGCAGCGCAAGCAGATACGCCGCCAACTGCAAATCCAGTCCGTGATAAAATTTCGCCCATTTTAATCGTGTCGTCGAACTGCCGGTCTTGTAATCAAATACAATTCCCGTCCACCGCCCGTCGATATCCGCGCAATCGATACGGTCGATTTTTCCGCGAAGATGAATGGATTTGCCTTTTTCAATTTCAATCGCCACCGCAGGCCCTTCTTTACCGAATTCCACCTCCGCCGCTTTCTGCCGGAATTGTCCGGCGGCGCTCATCGCCGCCAGGTTCGGCAGAAACTCCGCCAGTCCGCTTACCGCCTGTTGAATAATATAAGCATTATACGCCCCACCGCGCATAAACGCCGACAGCCGACTATTGGTCTGCAAAATTTCTTCCGCGACACGCTGGCAGCTTTCCGCCAGCTCCGTTTCGGCGACATTCGTCCAGTCAAGCCCCCGGCCGTACAACTCCATAAATAGCCGCTGGAGAATGGCGTGATAAAAATCCCCGATATCAATGGGCTTTAGCCCCGTCAAGTCACGTTTCTTCAGCCGCAAACCATACTTCGCAAAATACTGATACGGACACGTCGCAAACGAAGTCAATTTGCTGGCCGAGGTCTTCAGCGGCCCGTTCGACATTTGCGAAATAATTGTTTGCTCCAGTTTCGCTTCGTTGCGATAGCTTAACGCATATTCCACATCGCCGCACAGATTTACTAATGTCGCATCCTCCGACGCCTTGCAGCAAGACAGCAGATTTCGCGCCTGCGACTTTGTCTTTTCGTCGCAATCGCTTTCCGGCCCAAGCGCAGCACAGAACCACTCTGTCAGCGCGGGAGTGGAGATATTTTCGGGCCGAGACAACTCCGCCGGGATTCCATAGTGAATGTGCAGCCCATCGCACAATTCACAAAGCCGTTCCAGCCCCGGCCACGGCGCCGTCGCCGATTCTTTCTCGTCCGTCAGCGGAAACGTGATATACAGCCGCTCCGAAGCGCGGGTCAGCGCAATATAAGCCAGATACCGCCTCGCCGAAAGCGCCTGCTCCAGCGGCTGCGTTAGCGGCAGGTTTGCTTTAGCCGCCAATTGCGTATCTTCTTCCGTCAACAGCGCATCCTGCACCAGCGGAACGGGAAACAGCTTTTGCGTCGCCCCCGGCAAAAACGCAACCTTGATTTCCGGATGCCGACTGCGTTCAATCGAACCGATCAAAACCTCATCCGCCGCCGGCGGTATCTGCTTGAGCGTCAGCGACGAAAAAACCTCCAGCAGCACCGCCGTCATCTCCGAAGCGTTCATTGTGTCATCACCGAAAACGCCCGTCAATTCCTCAAATGTCTCCTGCATCTTTTTCCACACACGCCGATGCGCGAATTGATTATCCTGCGGGTCATTTTGTGATTCGTTGGCAAGTTTGTTCCGGATATTCAGCTTTTCGAGCAATTCCCCAATCGCTTCAACACCCTGCCGCGCGGTAATCAAACCCTGCAATCGCCCGGCCAATGCCCCGAATGGCACAAAGAATTTCTTTCGCAGCGTATTTATACGCTGGGGCGCAAACGACGGTTCCTCACCGCCTAAATCCCACGGCGCATCCGAAATCCAGTCTTCCTCTCCCACACCAAAAGCCCGGCAGTAATTATCGAGCGTATCAGCCTCCAGGGAATCCAGCCCGTTCCAGTCAATCTTCAGCAGCGCCGACATCGATGACAACGCAAAGCCGGACTGCACCGCTCGCAGCGCGCCGATTAATAATTCCATCAGCGGATGACTTTGCAGTTCCTGCGGCCGGTCGAGAAAATACGGTATCTTATATTGCTCAAACGCCCCCGCCAAGTAATGTGCATAAAGATGAATATCCGGCGCAATAACAGCGATGTCGCGGTAGCGCAATTTTTGTTGGCGCACAAGCCGGCGGATATGTCCCGCGACAAAAAACGCTTCCGCGCGAATATCCGCCAACCCGCGAATTTCAATCGCGTCACCCGCCGACACAGCCTTCGCCTCCGGCGAAAAGAAATTCCGCTCGATATGTTCCAGCGCCGCAGCCGATTTAAAACGCGGATGCCGGGATAAAATCATCGGTTCCGCCATAGGCATTTTACGATTTCGCAGTATCGCCAGCAAATCGACATAAGTCCGCTCCGTCGGCGCAAACAGCGACGCCGGGTCCAATTTCTCCGGGTCGGCATCATTCAAATCTATGGACTGCCCGTCCAGACACAACGCGATATCCGCCCCCCGGCATACCGACAGCATCTCAAAAAGCAAATCCCGCTGCTGCAAAGTAAATCCGGAAAACCCGTCTATCCACAGCCGGGCGCCTTTCAGAAATGCCGTGTCCTTGACTTTCGCCCTTGCCTCTGTCAGCAGCGCATCGGGGTTGAGAAACTCGCGTCCCGGCCGGGACAATAATTCCACATAACGCCGAAAAACAAGGGCGATATCCGCCAGTTTCCGGCCCGTCGGATTGTCCGCGTCTTTGGCCAATATCTCGCGTGCCGCCGCCTCAAGTCCGTCGGGCGCACAATTATCTTCGTGCAGCCGGCGAATCAAATTTGCCAGCGCCGCCGCCATTCCCGCCGTCGCCGCGCTGGGCCGTAATACCTGCAAGCTGTCCGCACAAGACGACAATGCCTGCCGAACCAGCATTTGCCGGCCCAGCGGAGTCAATTCACTCCGCACCCCGCCCCGGCACAACCGAAATTGCAGCCGGTTAAACGACAGCACCTGCAACCGGCTGTACCCCGACACCCCCGCACACGACAATATCGCCCGTTCCGCCTGAAATGTTGCTTGTTCGGGAACCAGAAATACCAGCGGATCCGTCCCTCCATCGCGCAGAGCGGCGGCAATGGCGTCAACACACCGCCGTGTCTTGCCAGAACCGCTTGTGCCGAGGATAAAACGTATCGCCATGTCTATACTCCCTTGCAGGCCCTCCTTTTACCACATAAACCCGCCGCTTTCAACGTCCGAAAGATTCTCTCTTTGACTGCCGCCCTTTTTGCCGATAATAGGATAAATCAGGATATCCCTGTTCCCGTGTCAAAATAGGAAATACTTATGTATTGGCTGGAAGCGATTCTTTCACTGATGGTAATTGTTGACCCCATCGGCAATATACCGACCTTTCTGGGCGTCACCGCCGATATTGCCGAAGAGAAACGCCAGCGCGCCTTTACCGTCTCGGTGATGGTCGCCGCAGGCATCCTTCTGCTGTTTTCATTCACCGGCGACCTGATTTTGCGCAAAGTTTTTCAAATCGAAATCGCCGACCTGCAAATTGCCGGAGGCGCCCTGCTGCTGGTGATGGCCATCGACGACCTCGTCTTCGGCTCCCGCCGCCGGCACAACTCCGCCGAAGAAACGCTCTCCGCCGAAGAAGTCGGCTGCGTACCGCTGGGCTGCCCGCTTTTGGCCGGCCCCGGCGCCATCGTCACCACGCTGACCATCTGGAAAAATCCAAACACCGGCCCCTTCGCGGCCTTGCTGGCCATCATTGTCGTGCTGGCGCTGTTTCGCGTGCTGATGTATTACGTCGAAGACATCAACCGCCTTTTCGGCAGACTCATCATCACCGCCATCTCCAAAGTGATGCTCGTCTTCCTGGCCGCCATCGGCGTCCGCATGCTCATCACCGGCATCGGCACCTACTGGCCTATCACAAAATAAATCGAACACAGGAAATGATAACTCCACGGGAATTACAGGATATTAGCCTGCCGATTAGCTCTGCGAAACGAGAAAACTTTGTCCTGAGCCTGTCGAAAGGATGAAGAATCCGTCCGTTCAACCATCTTCCGAGGGCGATTTCTTAATTTTGCCTTTTAAGTTTTAACTTTTGACTTTTTTACGGCACCGCCTGCATTTGCTGTTCCGCACGCAGAATCGCCTCGGCGTCCTCATTCACCAGCTCCCGGATCAGGCTGCTTCGCACCTTCGAGACGCCCATTCTGAGCACTTTGTCCTCAACCGCCGCCGCAATCGCACGCGCCGTCGGCCGATCCATCTTCTTGTCTTTCATCAGGGTATCGACAATGCGGGATTTATTCCATAACGAATACTGCGGCTCCTGGGCCTGCTCCTCTTCGGCCGTCAGAACCACCACGCGCCGGCGATGAAGTTTCCGCTGCAGGCGGTGCTCGTTCAGCGCCTCCGCCGCGCGATCAAAACCCGTGGATACCAGCGCCGATTGAATCAGCAGGTGAATCTGGTCAACGGAAATCGTATGCGAACCGTCCGCCCGGTAAAGATAAAACGTCACGGCCTCGGCCAATTGTTCCGCCGCCGTCAAATCATTTTCATCCACCGCTGTCAGTGCGTTATGAAATGTTCCCAGAACCTTGGTATGCAGGTACGGCTCAATAATCCCATCGGATTTGAGCACTCGAATCTTCATCTCTATTCTCTCCGTAGAAATAGATTTTGCGTCTCAATCGGACTTAATCGGAACCGTCGCTGCTGAACAAATCCGGCTCGCTCGGCGACTCAGGCTCAAGTATTGCCTGCCGAACCTCGTCTATCAGGGCGCCGGCGTCGGTAAATTCCCGGTACACGCTGGCAAACCGGATATACGCAACCTTGTCCACAGAACGCAAATGACGCATCGCGGCTTCACCGACAAAGTGAGAAGAGACTTCCTTGTCAAAACTGTGAAAAATATCTTCTTCGATTTTATCCGCGATTTCCTGAATTTTCTCCGCCGGAACCGCCCGCTTATAACACGCCTTTTGAAGACCCGCGATCACTTTGCCGCGGTCGTAAGGCACACGCGCGCCGTCTTTTTTAATCACGCTGAGCTTGACGCTCTCGCCGATTTTTTCGTATGTGGTGAACCGCCGGCTGCAGGCTAAACAGTGCCGACGACGACGAATGATTCGCCCGCCCTCGCTCGAACGGGAGTCGATTACTTTATCTTTATCTTCTTTACAGTACGGGCATCTCACGGCATCACCCTGTGACTATCAATCTGTAGCCAAGAGCATTATGCTCAACTATATATAGTGTGTCAAACAAAATTTTTATAATAACTTTTATTCTGTATCCCCCATATCCAAATAACGCCGGTCGATGGATTTCGCTCTCTATCAGATGTTATTTTTCTAAAATCCCCGGTAGTGTTTCACAAACGCCCGAATCTCGTCCCGTACTTTTAATCCTTACCTTTGGTTTCCTGAACCTTAACGGTGTAATCGCCGCATTTTTTCCCGTCCAGCGCCTTAATAGCTGCCTGGGCCTCGGCATCGCTGCTCATGACAACAAAACCATACCCCTTGTTCTTGCCCGTCTGCGGGTCAGGAATGATATATGCTTTTTCAACGGTCCCAAACATGGAAAACAAAACTTTCAGACTTGCTTCGTTTGCTTCAGGACCTAAATTTCCAACATATAATTTTTTGCCCATAAGGATTTCTCCTGTGCTCTACTCATTATTCACTACCAATGACGAGTGAAGTCGAACCATCGGCTATTCACTTTCTCATTTCTCTCTTTTGTTCCAATTATCAATCATCCATTGGGAATTGTCAATTACTTCCCCGCCCCTTATTCACTACTCACTAACGCTTGCCCTCCGGAGTTTCAACGAAGAGGGACTATTCACTTTTCCCCTGTGCGTCATTCCGAACCATTTGCGGGTGAATCTGTTTCATTTAGCCCGGCCCATCGGGCTGTCCACATTCTGCCCCCTGACTCCAGACTCCTTTTTTAACATGGATTATATCTCTGTGTGGCAAAATTATTTTGTCGATTCCTTAAATCGCCCGAGGTCTTCGCCTTCGCCCTTTTACCTTTTTTTCTATTTCTCGGTGTCCTCTGCTTGCCCTCGAACATCTTTATCGGAGGTGCCGCTCTGTGGCAGAAATATAATCTGTGAAAATCTGTTAAAACGGTGGCTCCAATCGTCCATCGAAAAACTGCAATCGCCAATGGCCTTTTCCGGCCGGGCTGGTATAATACAAGGCAAAAGAAAACATTCTGGATTCCCGCCTGCGCGGGAATGACACAGAGAGGTCAACAGGCGATGGACAAAAAAAGGATGACGATTGATAAAGACGACGCGAAACGGCGGGTGCTGAAATTCTTCCCGATTTTGCGAAAGACCTATCCGGAAGCCAAAGTGTCGCTGGATTATATGTCGCCGCTGGAGCTGATGATTGCGACGATTCTGGCGGCGCAATGCACCGACGCGCGGGTCAATATCGTCACCCAAGACCTGTTCAAAAAATACCGCGGCGTCGAAGACTGGATTAAGGTGCCGCAGGCCGAACTCGAACAGGATATTCGCTCAACGGGCTTTTACCGCAACAAGGCCGCAAACATTCAAAAAGCGTGCCGGACTCTGATTGAGAAATTCGGCGGCAAGGTGCCGCAGACGATGGAGGAATTATTACAGCTTGCCGGCGTGGGACGCAAGACCGCCAATGTCATTCTCGGCAACTGTTTCGGCCGGCCCGCTATTATTTGCGATACGCACATGATTCGTCTGTCGCGCCGGCTGGGGCTGTCGCAAAACAGCGACCCTGCGAAACTTGAATTCGACCTGATGGAGATTGTACCCAAAGAAAAATTCGGCGGCTGGACGCTGTTCAGTCATTGCATCGTCTTTCACGGACGGGCCTGCTGCAAAGCCCGCAAGCCCGATTGCCCGAATTGTACTATCGCCGAATACTGTCCCTCGGCCAACGAACCCGAATTATGGTGAACATTCACCGCAGTCTGGACGATATAATCTTATACAGTTGGAATATCTGGTTGTTTTACGTCCTATAAGGTTTTTATGACCGATTATTCGAAAATCGCGGCTGAGGAAACCTGGCGGGTTTTCCGCATTATGGCGGAATTCGTGGAAGGCTTTGAAGAACTTTCAAAGGTTGGGCCGGCGGTGTCGATTTTCGGCTCTGCCCGCACTAAACCGGGAGATAAGTATTATGAGCTGGCGGTGACGACCGCTCGCGCTGTCGGCAAGGCCGGCTATGCCGTCATCACCGGCGGCGGCGGCGGCATTATGGAAGCCGCAAACAAAGGCGCCGCCGAGGCCGGCGTCAAAAGCATTGGTCTCAACATCGAACTGCCGCATGAACAGATTCCAAACGACTATCAAAATCTGTCGCTGCATTTCCGGTACTTTTTCTGCCGTAAAGTGATGTTTCTAAAGTACGCTCACGGCTTTATCGTCATGCCCGGCGGTTACGGCACAATGGATGAATTTTTCGAGTCTCTTGTGCTGATTCAAACGCTCAAGCAGGCGTACTTCCCCGTGATCTGCATGGGCAGTGAATATTGGAAAGGTCTGCTGGACTGGCTCAAAAAAGTGATGCTGGATAAACATGGCTATATCGACCCGCCGGATATGGATGTCTTTGCCCTGAGCGATGACCCGGATGAGGCGGTAAAAATTATCGTCGATTTCCACAAATCCAACAGCCGCGGCGGACTCAAACAGCCCCCGGGCATCAAAAAAATCTGGAACGGCATACAATAATCTCTCTTTTCGCGGAACGCTTCGACGCCGAGAAACCCTCTCCCTCGCATTTTTTTCTCGCATAACCACCCCCCGTTTTGGTATAATTTGTCTGCTTTATTGGAGGCATTTTCGACGTTTTGTGTCATAAATTCAAAGGTTGTCAAACAAACAATTTGTGCGGAGGGTGATTATGAAAATCAGCGCATTGGTTCTCATGGGTTTGCTTTTCACCATTCTAAACTGCTCCGGATTTGCCGATGATTATTCCTGGAACAACCCCAGCGGCGGCATTTTCGGCGACCCGAACAACTGGATTCCGGAAAGCGTGCCGGAGCTTTATGACGCCGCATTATTTACGCTGCCGGCGACTTATGCCGTCACGCTCGATGGGCCGCGATATAACAGCAGGATTGGCGTCGATGGTTCCAATGTGACATTGAACCTGGACGGTTATGAGTATTTTCTTGTGTATTCCTCAGAAGCCGGCGGCCGGGCGGCGATCGTCGGAGAATATGGTCAGGGCGGTTTGTCGGTAATCAACGGTGGTGTCTATAGCAAAGACGTCTCCTTCGGACAATTCAGTGATGCCGTGGGCAGTCTTATCGTTTCCGGCTCAAACACGTCCTGGACGGCATGGCAGGATGATGGCTGGCATGGCGCCTGGATTGGCGAAGACGGTGATGCAAACCTATCAATTCTGGATAACGCATGGTTCCGCCACGGTCACGGCCTCAGCGCCTTTGGGGAAAACAGCAACGTTGTAGTCGATGTCAACGGGCTTGATTCCGAATGGTACGTCGATGGACAATTTGATATGTCGGTCTATGGAAAGACGACCGTGAATATTACCAATGGCGGCCGTGTGCGAGCCAATTTACTTAACATGGCGGACGAGTCCGGCTCATCAGCACAAATCAATATCATCGGCGAAAATCAGGAATCTGAATTGTCACTGGAAAGTTCACAAGAAGACAGCCTGACGCTGGGACTGCACGGCGCGGGTGTTGTTCACATCGAAGGTTCAAAATTATTCAATGCCGGCAGGATGGTCATTGCCGCAGAGCCCGGCAGCTCAGGCCTGCTGGAAGTACATGAAGGCTCGTGGGTTGATTGCTGGGGATCGGTCGCCATCGGCGGAACGTTTGAAAAAGCCGGCGGCGTCGGGCATTTGAGTATTATTGACGACGATCGCGATAACGGATTTGGCATTGACTTTACGCCAACGTCCGCGGAAGGGCAATATATGCTGGTCTGGCCGCAAGGGACAATCACCATGGACGGCGGCGTTATTGAATTAGAATATGATTCCTGGCTGGCCAACCCAATCATTTTGCAGGGCGGGACGCTTGAGGGTCATGGGATGATCTGGGCTCATGTGGAAAATCATGGCGGTCTTGTCGCGCCGGGCGATGACCAAGGCTGGAAGCTGCTCGAAATCGGATACAACTATACGCAGGACTCCAATGGCACACTGAAAATAGAAATCGGTGGACGCGATATGGTCAGCCAGCATTCACAGTTACAGGTCAATAATTCATCCAATGGCTACGGGGTTGTGTCTCTGGATGGTATGCTTGATGTGACATTGACGAATGATTTCGTGCCGGGTTATGATGACGAGTTTACCATCATCTCGGCCGGAACAATCAACGGCACATTCAGCAACGCCGTGACAAAATATGTCTTTGAAGACGGTAGTTTTGATGTCATTTACAACACCGATTCGGTCGTTCTTACGCATTACAGCACGGAGCCGGCCTGCCCGAAGTATCCCCTGGCCGACATTAACAAGGATTGCGTGGTTGACCTGGCAGACTTTGTGATATTTGCCTCCGAATGGCTCAACTGCAATCTCGTGCCGGAGTCCTATTGCTCAGGAGAACCGCTTATCCTCTAAAAAACGGCTTTTTGCATTAACCCGGAAAAACAGGACAGGGCCTGCTTGTCCTATTTTATTTTTTGCTCACCCGGCCGCCAGCCTTTGCTTTTTTTGCGATATATTGTTATAATGCTTAACCTATGGAACGCACAGACAATCTCAATATCAAGCGGTTTCGGCCGCTGGTAACGCCGGAAGAGGTCAAAAAAGACTTACCGGCCGACGAGCAGGCTGCGCACGTCGTGGCCGCTTCACGCAAAACTATCCAGAATATTCTGACAAATAAAGACAAACGCAGGCTTGTCATTACAGGGCCTTGCAGCCTGCATGACCGCGACGCGACCCTCGAATACGCAAGACGGCTCAACGAGCTGCAGACGGAGTTATCCGAGAAAGTCCTGCTGGTCATGCGGGCTTATTTTGAAAAACCGCGAACGACGCTGGGTTGGAAGGGGATGCTCTACGACCCGCATCTGGACGGCTCGTACGACATCGAATGCGGCCTGCGACAGTCGCGCGGCATCCTGCTGGAAATAGCCCGGCTGGGATTGCCCGCCGCGACGGAATTTCTCGACCCCATCGTCCCGCAGTATTTGTCGGACCTCGTCAGTTGGGCGGCCATCGGCGCACGCACCAGCGAATCGCAAATCCATCGGCAGATGGCCAGTGGTCTGTCAATGCCTATCGGCTTTAAAAACGCGACCGACGGCAATCTGACCGTGGCGATGGACGCCATCAAGGCCGCGGCCAGCCCGCATTCCTTCCTCGGCATCGACAGCAACGGCCAGGCGATTATCGCCGAGACTAAAGGCAATAAATACGGACATCTTGTAATGCGCGGCGGCACCGACGGGCCGAATTACGCCAGTGAATTTGTGGCCTTCGCCGAAGTACTGCTGCAAAAAGCGCATATCGCCAACGGCATCATTATTGATTGCAGCCATGCCAATTCGCACAAGGATTATAAGCGGCAGAAAGATTCGCTCTATGATGTCGCCGACCAGATTCGCGGCGGAACAACGGTGATTGCCGGCGTAATGCTCGAAAGTTTCCTCGAAGAAGGCCGGCAGAGTATCGGCGCCGCGGGGCAATTAAAATTCGGCGTGTCGCTGACGGACTCCTGTCTGGGCTGGAAAGGCACCGCCGAGCTGATTCGCCACTTCGCCGGGGCAATTGGCAACTGAAGAAATAGAAATGGATTTCTGATTTTGCCCGCCTCTGATTATTCTCTTGTCTTAGGCCGATGCAGGACTTATGATAAAACAATGTGAGCGTATTAACCATAAACGCTGCAGGTAAAATTGAAAGGGATTTGCGATGGCTAACGGTACATCTGAGAAAAGCGGTATTGCTTGTTTATTGTTCCTGCTGCTTCTTGGGCCCATTGGGTTGCACCGGTTTTATGTAGGCAAGATCGGCTCCGGCATCCTGTTCCTGCTGACCATCGGCGGACTGGGTATCTGGTGGCTTATCGACCTGATTATACTGCTGACAGGTTCTTTCAAAGACGCCAACGGAAACGCCGTAAAACTCGGCAAATAATCGCTTCCGCTGTACGGCGAACTCTCAGGAAAGACATTAGCGCCACTTGTGCTGGCGGACGCAGGCGAGAATTTTTTCGGCGCACTCGAGGGCGGCCAGACCTTCTTCGGCGGTCACTTCCGGCCGGGCGGATGAATCGGACACGGCTTTCAAAAATGCCTGCTGCTCGACCTTGAGCGGCTCGGCCTCGGTGATGTCCAATTGTTCGATATGCAGCATCTCGGTCCAGTTGACCGTGGAGAAATCGAAATCCTGCTTTTCCTGATGTTCCCGAATCCATTTGACCATATCAATGTTGGGGTCGGTTTTGATGACAATGCCTTCTTTTTTGTGATAATCCAGCGACAGATACGCCTGCCGGCTGAAAATCCGCACCTTGCGTTCGGTCTTCATCGCCAGACGCGACGCGGTAATGTTGGCGATGCAGCCGTTTTCAAACGTCACGCGGGCGTTGCAGATATCTTCGTGGTCGGCGATGACATTGACGCCAACGGCTTCGACTTTCTTGACGGGGCTGTTGGCCAGCGACAAGATGATATCAATATCGTGAATCATCACATCCAGCACCACGCCGATATCCATCGACCGAAACGGGTACGGGCTGACGCGCGTGGATTCGATAAACATCGGCTCAATCTTCAGCCGTTTCATCGCCTGCACCACCGGGTTGCACCGCTCGGAATGCCCGACAGCGACAACGGCGTTGTATTTCTTCGACAGTTCGACAATCCGCCGGCCTTCTTCGACACTCGAAGCCAGCGGTTTTTCAATCAGCACGGGAATCCGTTTGGAAATGAACAGCTCTGCAAGCGTCTTATGGGCCGCCGTGGGCGCGGAAATCGTCACTGCATCGACTTTGCCGATGAGTTCTTTGGGATCGGACAGGGCCAGGCAGTTGTACTGCTGCGCCAGATTTTGCGCCCGCGCCAAATCCATATCCGCGACGGCGACAAGCTGAGCGGAATCTAATTTGCTATAGACCTTGGCGTGAATGCCGCCCATTTTGCCGGCGCCGACTATTGCAGTGCGAATTTTTTTCATAAACACCATCCACCTTCGGTGGCTACCACCTAAATCCCACGTGTGCAGCAAAGCTGCACACCCTACAGGTTAATCTCTAAACAGTTCCAGATGCCGGCCAAAGCGCTGCTTGCTCATATTCATCACCAGCTCGATGATGGCGCGGACGTTTTCGTCGAGGCCGTCTTTTTCGGCCAGTGTCTTGACCTGTTCCAGCACGGATTTTCTATTTTTCGACCGCCAGATGAATCGGTAAGCCTTTTCAATTTGCTCGAGCTGCTGTTCGTTGAGGCCGGCGCGTTTGACGCCGCGTTTATTGACACCGCGCACTTCGGACGGATAATGACCGCTGACAATCATGAACGGCGGGATGTCGTGCGCGATGCCGGTATAGCCGGCGGCATAGCACCACTTGCCGATGGTGCAGAACTGATGAACCGCCACCATGCCCGAAAGCCAGACGCCGGTCTGGATGTGGCAATGGCCGCTGATTTGCGTATAATTGCTCATCACAATCTGATCGCCGAGGATGCAGTCGTGACCCAGATGAATGCCGATCATCAGCAGGTTATTATTGCCGATAATTGTGTTCTGGTCGGAATGCATACTCGGATGAATCGTGGCAAATTCCCGAATCACATTATTGTCGCCGATAATCAGGCCGCCGGCGGGCTTGTTGAAATTCAGCACCTGCGGCGGACGGCCTATCACGCAATTTGCAAACAGACGATTATTTTTACCGAGTTTGACGTTTTTGCCCACAATGACGTGCGTATCAAGAACCGTACCGTCCCCGATTTCCACACCCGCCTCAACGACGGAAAACGGACCGATTACAATGTCGCTGCCCAGCTTTGCGGTCTTATCGACGACGGCGCTGGGATGGATTACTGAACCCATATTCTGATTTTTACCTCCGAAAAATAATAGATAAAACGAATGTTTACATCGTCTCGTCATCGACGAGCATAAATTTCAACTGCGCTTCGGCGGCGATTTCGTCGCCGACCATCGCACTACAAGTACACTTGGCAGCCCGGCTTCGAACTTTGTCGGCCTCGGCAATTAATATCAACTGGTCGCCGGGAACCACGGGCCGGCGAATCTTGACGTGGTCTATCGTCAGCAGCAGCGCCAGCTTGCCGGTATTTTCCAGCCGCTGCGCAAATAACAGACCCGACACCTGCGCCATCGCTTCAATAATCAAAACGCCGGGCATTACAGGCGTGCCGGGAAAATGCCCCTGAAAAAACTGCTCGTTAATGGTGACGTTCTTAATCCCTTTAATCCAATGGTCGCTTTCGATTTCCACGACCTTGTCCACCAGCAGAAACGGGTAGCGATGCGGCAGGATTTTCTGAATCCGCCGGATGTCCAGCAAAGGCTTGGCTGAAACGGTGCTTTTTTGTTCCCGCCGCCCGGCCTGCTCAACAATTTTTTGAACCAGTTTCTGATTGAGAGAATGCCCCGTCTTATAGGCAACGATTCGGCCCAGAATCGAACAGCCCGCCAGCCGCAAATCGCCGATTAAATCCACCACTTTATGACGCACGCATTCGTCATCATAGCGGTAGCTGTTTTTAATCGGGCCGTCCGAGCTGATAACCAAGATGTCTTTGGGGCTTAAATGGGCGCCGATGCCCATCGCCTGCATCTGCCGGGCCTCGGCTTCCAGAACAAACGTCCGCGCCCGTGACAGGTTCTGTCCGAAATGCGATTCGCCAAGCTCGCAGGAATACAATTGTCTGCCGATACCGGTAAACTGAGTATAATCGAGGTCGTAGGTGATGCTGAGTTTTTCATCACCGCCGGGCAGCGCATAAATGGATTTATCCCCCTCGGTGACGCAAATCGGCTCGGCAACAATGATTTCTTTGCGCGGCGTGGCTTGTTCGACAATGCCGCTTTTTTGAAACGCCTTGAAATATTCCTCCGCGCTTCCATCAAATCCCGGCAGTTCCGGGCCGTCGATTTCAATAATCAAGTTGTCGATTCCCAGCGCGTGAATCGCCGCCATGCAGTGCTCCGGCGTTTCCACAAACGCCGTGCCGTTCTGCAGCGCCGACCGACGGTCGCGCTGCGTAATATAGCGCGGCCCAACGGGAATTTCCATCGGTGAATCAAGGTCAGTGCGAATAAAGACTATCCCCCGTTCCTCCTCGGCGGGCTTAAACACCACTTTGGCGTCTTTGCCGCCGAACAGGCCCCGGCCGGACAGTTTAAATTCGGATTTAATCGTCTTTTGCAGCTTCAAGCTGTTCCATCCGCCTGGAAAGGTTTTTCAGTTCTTTTGCCAGTTCCGGCAATTTCTTAAAAATCGCAACGCTTCTCATCTGGGCGTTCATCTCTATCGCCGGTACACCCCAGACTTTTTGGCCGGGGGCAACGTCGTCAAAAGCAGCCGATACTCCGCCGACAATGGCGCCATTGCCAATCGTCAGGTTGTCGGATGTGCCGGATCGCCCCGCCATAATGACCCCGTCACCCAGTCGCGTACTGCCGGCAATGGCAACCTGACCGGCCAGCAGACACGCTTTGCCAATGACTACATTATGCGCGATTTGCACCTGGTTATCAATCTTCGTTCCCGCGCCGATAACTGTGCTGCCGAATTTGGCCCGGTCCACAGAAGTGTTAGCGCCGATTTCCACGCCGTCTTCAAGAATCACGCCGCCGTTATGCGGAATCAACTGATGCCGGCCGTCGATAAACGAGTATCCAAAACCCGTGGAACCAATCGTCGTATTGGCCTGAAGAATACAGAAATTGCCGATTTTACAATTGTGATAGACCACGACGTTGGCATCGAGCCGGCTGTCGGTCCCGATTATTGTATTTTCGCCGATAGAACTATTCGGACCGATGACGGTACGGGCGCCGATTTTCACATGATGCCCAATATACGCGCCGGGCCCCACAGATACCGTCGGGTCAAGCTGCGCATCGGATTCCACGGCCGCCGAAGGATGAATCCCTTTTTGCCGTGTCAGCGTCGGCGCAAACATGGTCATCACTGCAATCAGAGCTTTATCGACATTCGCGACAACCAATTGCGCCATCGGACAGTCGGCAATCGGCTTTTGCGTCAGGACTGCGCCGGCACGAGAGGACTTCAATTTGCCCACATGCTTTTCCGAAGACAGAAAACAGACTTCCTCCGCCTCAGCGTCCTGAATCGTGTTGACGCCGCGGATTTGAACCGCTTCGTCTCCAATCAGTTGTGCGCCGAGTTTTTGCGCCAGGTCGCCCAGACAAATTTGTATTTTTTCGGCAGCCATCTTTATATTTTGCCGATGTTTCCTTACTGTGCCTCGTCCAGCGCCGCTAATACTTCGTTGGTTATATCCAACTGTGCATTGTTATACAGCACCTTTTTGGTGCGGATATTCAGCATAAAATCCCGCAGACTCGACGAAGGCAAATCGTTCTCCTGGGCCAGTACAATATCCACGCCCTTTTTCTGGGCGATTTTGGCTGTGATGTCCAGCATCTTGGTGTAAAGACTTTCCGTCCACTGCTGCATTTCCATATCCACTTTTGCCTGGTAAAACTTGTCCTTGGCGTCCAACAGGCTTTTATCGTCCAGAAATTTTTTCATCGTATCAACATAATCCTTGCTGCCGACTTTGAGCAGGTTGAGATTGGCCTGCAGGGCCTCCAGGTCTTTCTGGGCTTTTTGAAATTCCGCTTTCATTTGTGTTTCATCCTGGGTCATTTTGTCCTGCCATTGTTTGTGTTTCTGGCTGTTCTGCAGGACCTTGGTCACATCCACAATTGCCACTTTCGCCGGCGCTATCTGTTTTTCACCGGCCGCGATACCCTGCCGATAACCCAGTGAAATTCCCAGAACCGCAATTGCAATACCGATAAACAAAATTCTGCTGAGTCTCATACGTTCCAATCCTTTCTTTTTGCGGCCCACGGGGCCAGCCTTAATTTTTCCCTTTGCTTTCCACCTTAGAACAATGCTCCGACCGAGAAACTGAAGATGCGGGTATCGTCTTTGCCGTCTTTGGTTATCGGGGCGGCAATTTCGAACCGCATCGGCACCGGGCCAAACCATTGCGGAATCTGAATCTGAATACCGGTACCGATGGCCGAACGTATTCCGCCGGTCTCCACCATCGCCGCATCCACAAAAAACAGCCACGAAAACGTGTCGCTGCCCAGCGGAACTGCCACTTCAGAACTGCCGTTGACAATCCAGTCACTGCCGACGGGGTCGTCGTTGGTTTTGGCCCGCGGGCTGATACCGCGATAATCGAAACCGCGGCAGGTGCTGGTGCCGCCGGCATAAAACTTTTCAAATAGCGGCGCATCCCCTACTATCACCCCGCCATGAACTTTGGTTTCCAGCACCGTCTTCAGCTCCGACAAATCCTCATACAGCGTACGATACCACCGCTGGGTTCCGCTGACGACGCCAAAGGTGTGGTCGCCGCCGACCTGTTCATAGCCAAAATCAAAATTGTATCCCTTGGTCGGACGGAATCGGCTGTCGGTGGTGTCTTTGCCGACATAGAATCTGGTCCCGGCCAGCAAATTACCGCCCTCGACGTCCGTCACTTCCTTGGGTGCATCGTTCTCGAGATTGGCGACATCGACATTTTCCAGCCGGAACGAAACGCCGCGCCGCCAGTCATCGCTGTAGCGCTTCTCAAAACCCAGCCGTGCTCCTATTCGTTTTTCAGTATAGGATTCCCATTCCCGTTCAAAGCCCATCGCCGCCACTTCCATTCCGACAGGTTTATCATACAAGTACGGCTCGGTAAAACTTACCATATAGCTGCTTTGCAGCGTCCCCGGATTCAGCGAAATGCGAAACCGCTGGCCGGCGCCGCGAAAGGCCTTGCCGGTAATCAGTTCATTCCAGCTTTCCGGCGTGTCGGAAATGTCAAAATTTCTCTGGTCAAATACGATCTGGCCGATGACGCCGCTGTCGCTGCCGATGCCGGCGCCGAGCATGATCGAGCCAGTCTGGCCTTCCGTGACCGCTACCATCGCATCCTTGCAGTTGGGATCCGCGGACGGAACATGCTGAATTGTGGCGGATTCTGTATAGACTGTTCCTTTTACCGTTTTTTCCAGTTCTCCTTCGCCATTGCCTCGAGCGACATCGGCGTTATACCAGTGGCCGGGGGTGAATTTCTCCTCATCCAGCACCCGTCGAATTACGTTGTCGTGCATGACGGCGTTGCCGGTTATTGTCACCTGGCCGATGCGGAATCGGCCGCCTTCCGCAACCTGATGCTCCACGCGAACTCGAGCGCCGTCGAGGAACGTCCGCTTCATTTCCACCTTGGCGTCCACAAAACCCTGTTCCTGGTATCGACTGCGGATTTTTTTAGCGTCAAACTCGGCCCGGTCATTGCTGAACAAACTATTCTCCGTCAGTTTGAATCCTTCCCGCAGCGTCGCGGCGTCGAAAAACCGGTTATTCAGTATCGTTATCGACTCCACCGTGTAGGACGAGCCTTCGGAAACATCAAATTCCAGATACGCTTTTTTCTTGTCGTCGCTGAAGGCGACTTTCGACTTCAATCGCGCGTCGAGATAAGACCGTTTCTGATAAACCTCCTGTATCTTCAGAACATCCTTCTGAATCTGGTCGTCGTTGTAATAGACCGACCAGAAGAAAAATTTCTTTTTCTTGGTTTTGATCGCTTGGGCTAATTGCCTGTCGCTTAGGACACGGTTGTTTCTGAATTTGATGGAGACGATTTTCGGCCGGGGACCTTCTTCGATATGGTAGGCTACTTTGCCGATGACCAGGCCTCCCTCATCGAGCGTAATTTTCGCCCAGGCATAACCTTTCTCGAGATATAGTTTCTGAAAAGCGTCCACGCCCGCGCGGGCGGCCAGAATATCCAGATAATCTCCCGGCTTAAAACTCAGTTCCTTGACCAGTTTACTGTCGGAAATTTTTTTGTTGCCGTCAAGAATCAATTCCCGAACCAGTTGCTTTTCAACGACGACATAAGTCAGTTTGATTTTGCCGTCCGCCTCCTGGCTTGTATAATACGCCGACTCCACGCCTTCCAGCCTGGCGATACGGGCGGCATCCTCGGCAGCCGTCTGTTTGGAAAATATCTGCCCCGTCCGTGCTCGCACCGCCGAAAATACCTGGGCACGGGTCACCGTCACCATGCCGGTTATGTCAACCGAAGAAATCAGCTTATCTTCCGTCTTTGGCGGCGGCGGCACAGGCTGTGATGGCTGTACCGGCGGCAGCGTTGGGGCAGGTTCGGCCTGTTCCGCCGATTGCACTGCTGGCTTTGACGCCGGCTGTGCCGACTGAGCATTCTCGGCATAGATCCACAAAGATAATCCCGTCATCCACACCGCCATCACTGCGGCCGCCAGCCTGGTCTTCACATCCTTATGAAACATCGGCTCATTCACTCCTTAAAAAGGACTGCTTGTGTGCGCCAAATTATCAAACCGCGTAAAACGTCCGTCAAAATACAGCTTGACCGTATCGGTCGGGCCGTTTCGCTGCTTGGCAACGATAACTTCGGCAACGTTGGTCTCTTCAAAGTCATCCTTGCCTTTGTTGTAATAGTCCTCGCGGTGCAATAGTAAAACCACATCCGCGTCCTGTTCAATACTGCCGCTTTCCCGCAAATCGCTCATCCGCGGCCGGTGGTCTTCACGCCCTTCCGGCGAACGATTCAACTGACTGAGCACGATCACCGGCACCTCCAGCTCCCGCGCCAGCGCCTTGAAGTAACGGGAAATAGCGCTGATTTCCTGCTGGCGGGATTCCACCTGTCCGCCCAGGGCCATCAACTGCAGATAATCCAGAAACACACATTGAATATTGTGCTGGCTCTTGAGCCGGCGGCATTTGGCCCGCAGCATCAGCGGCGTCAGGCCGGGCGTATCGTCAATGAATATCGGCTTTTCATACAACTCGCCGCCGACCCGCTGCAGTTCGGCGTGCTGCTCGGCGCTGATCATCCCCTTGCGCACGCCCTGCGAATCCACTTTCGCCCGGCTGCATAATATCCGCTCCACTAATTGCTGACGACTCATTTCCAGGGAAAAAACCGCCACCGCCACATTTTCATCCGCCCCCAGATGTTCGGCGATATTCAGCGCAAAACTGGTTTTGCCCATACTCGGCCGACCGGCGACAATAACCATCTCCCCGTTGTGCAGCCCGCACAGCAGATTATTTAATTCCGTAAAACCCGTGGAAAGCCCCGTGATATGCGAGCCTTTGCGGGACTCAATATTCTCAAACGTCTCCGTCAGCAGATGTTTTATCGCCACCGCTGAGCCGGTAATTTTCTTTTCCGTGACGGCAAAAATCTGCTGTTCCGCGATGTCAAGTTTTTCACCAACGTCGCCGGTTTCATCGCAGGCCTGGCGGAGAATTTCTTCACTGACCCGCACCAACTGTCGCAGCATCGCTTTTTCCTTGACGATGCGAACATAGTACTCGACATTGGCGGCCGTGGGAACCGACTCGGCCACACGAACCAGATAATCCACACCCCCGGCAGCCTTGAGACGGTCCTGATGAACCAGTTCATCGCGCAGCAGCACAAGATCAATTTTGCTGTTGGCCTCGTACAGTTTGACCACCGCCTCAAAAATATGCCGATGCTCCGGAAGGGAAAAGGACTCGGTGTCAATTTGCTCGACCACCTGCCCGATACATTCCCGGTCCAGAATCATAGACCCCAACACCGCCGCTTCGGCTTCTATCGAGGCCGGCAATGCCCTGCCCTGCAGTGCGGAAGACAAGGTCTCCGCAGCGCCGGACTCAGGATTCCTGTTTGTTTTCCTCGACGGACTCAACAGTCTGTTCCTGTTGCTGCTGCTGTTGTTGCTCGGTCATCACCCGCACATGAACCGTCGCCCGCAACTCCTGGGCGATTTTAAGGCCCACGTCGTAAGTTCCAAGTTCTTTGATATGGCCGCCGCTGAGGCGAACCATCGCATCCTTGATCTCAAAGCCTTTTTCACGCAGCTTCTCGGCAATATCGTGCTCCGTGACCGAACCGAACAGGTGCCCCAGCTCATTGGCGGTAACCATCATTTCCACGCCGGCGTCATTGACCGCCTCAGCCAGTTTTTCCAGTTGCGCACGCACCAGATTGCGCTGCTCGGCGCGATGGGCCTTTTCTTCGGCCATCGCTCGAATCTTCGACTCGCTCGGCACGACCGCTAACCCCTGCGGCAGCAGATAATTGCGGGCATAACCGTCTTTGACGCTCACTACATCGCCGTACCAGCCGAGATTTTCCACGTCTTCACATAACAATACCTTCATATCGTCTCTCCAGCTTCACCATATTTCCAATGGTTTTTCCAAAATAGTATTCGCCGATGACCAAACGCTTAAACCGTGAACGGCAGCAGCGACATAAACCGCGCCCGCTTAATCGCCTGGTTGACTTTCCGCTGACAACCGGCACAATTACCGCTGCGCTTGCGGGAAAAAATCTTGCCCCGGTTGGTCAGCAGCTTCTGCAGAACGTCGATGTCCTTATAATCAATATACTTTTTTTTGTCCCGGCAGAACCGGCATTGGGTCTGCTCGCGGATGGTTGTCATCACTTTCTTTTTCCGATTGGGAGGCGCTGTTTTTCTCATATTCGTTCCTGTTTTCTTTATTTCATTTTACAATTTCGCGGTTATTTGTTTTTTCGAACCGTTCGTATCTTTTAGAATGGAATTTCATCCCCGCCGCCGGCGCCGCCGCCATAAGACGGCTCCACATCCGGGGCCGGGGCTTCCGCAGACGCATCCTGATGCTCTGCGGGCTTGCCGCCGCGACCGCCGATAAATTCAAAATTCTCCACAAACACACGTAAGCGGCTTCTCTTCTGCCCGTCTTTCTCCCAAGTGTCCAGCTTGAGCCGGCCTTCAATAAAAATTGGACTGCCTTTCTTGAAATACTGATTAATCACTTCAGCCCGCTTGCCGAATATCTGGCAATCTACGAAGCAGGTGTCTTCGGCCATCGAACCATCCTGCTTCTTGAACTTCCGGGTCATCGCCAGCCCGAATTCCACCACTGCCGTCTGGCTGGGCAGATACGACAACTGCGGGTCGCGCGTCATATTGCCCATCAGCAATACCTTGTTTAAACTTGCCATATTCGTCTCCCTAAATCGCCGCGAACTGCCGCGGATTGTGGATTAGACGCTATTGCGCCGTCTTAGACATCTTCGATCGCTATGTTCGGAAGCGGAACCTCTTCCACAGCCGGCTCACTGCCGCCGCTTTTTTCCGCATCGCTGTCGCTGCGGCCTAACATCGCGGGCGTCGGCTTGTCCATATCCGCGGGATTCATCCGGTCGGTGCGAATCACCAGCACGCGAAGAATTTCCTCGGACAACTGAACGTCGCGTTCAATCTGCCGGATTATCGACGAAACGCATTCAAAGTACGCCAGGATATACGTGCCCCGGCCTTTGCCCTGCACGGGGTAAGCCAGCTTTCGCTCGTCCCATTTGCGGATTGAAATGACCCGGGACTGCGCACGATCCAGAATCTTTTGAATTAACTCCATCACATGGTCCCATTGAGCCGCCGCAAGGCCCGAATCCACCAGAAACAACGCTTCATACACTCGTTTCGTTTCCAAACTTGTACCTCCCGTGACAAACAGAACTTTCGTTTTTTTCCTGTCGGAATCCATCCGTAATGGACGGATACGGTTTCACTTTTTATTTTTCCCCGCCGTCGCTTTTGTCAACCGCGTCGGCGGAACGATTTTTTTCATTGTACCGGTTCATCGCTATCGATAATCCGTCCTGCATCCAGCACTCAATCGCCTCGCGGGCCTTGCGGATGCCCTCCAGAACCTGCGGACCATCGTGCGAGCCGGGCTTGCTCAACACAAAATCCCGCATCCCGGGGCCATTTTCCGACCCGATACCGACCCGCAGCCGCGGAAACTGATCCGTCCCAAGCTGCGAGATAATATCCCGCAACCCATTGTGCCCGCCGCTGGAACCGCCGGGACGAATTCGAATCAGCCCCGGCGCCAGAGCCATATCGTCAGCAACCACCATCAGGTCTGCCGGCGACAGCTTATAAAATCCCACCGCCGCGACAACCACCAGACCGCTCAGATTCATATACTGCTGCGGCTTAAGCAAAATAATCCGCAACTCGCCTCGCAGCGCCTCGCCGAACAACGCTCCAAACTTCCTTCGCTCGACGGTCGTCGACAGCTTTCGCGCCAGCTCATCAATCACTTCGAAACCGGCATTATGCCGCGTTCCGATATATTCTTTCCCGGGATTGCCCAGGCCTACAATCATTTTCATCCCGACCATATCGTTCGCTGCCCATAAACCCGCCCGCTTGGGGCAAAACTCCGAATCTCGGGTATTCTCCGGGAAACTCGCTCAGGCCGCTTGCCGAAAAACAAAACAGACCCGCTCGCGATTCCCATTGGCATTCTTCTTACTTGCTCTCTTTGCTTTCTTTGCTGCCTTTGCTTTCTTTGCCGCCTTTGCTCTCTTTGCCTTCCTTGCTTTCTTCGCCGCCCTCCTCGCCTTCCTTGGGAGCACGCTCGGTAATAACTTCCGGGGCCACAGGCTGCTCGGCCGCAACCTCTTCGGTCGTCTTTATCTCCATCACTTCGTGACAGATAATAACCAGCGCCTTGGGGTCGGTCTTCAGAACACAATTGGACGGAAGCGATATTTGACCGGCCGTGATCGAATCACCCACTTCCAGCTCACGGACAATTACAGGTATCGACTTGGGAATCTCCACCACCGGACATTCGATTTCAAGGCTGGCCAGCAGTTCGTCGAGGATGCCGCCGTGTGCGGCGCCCTTGGCCGTCCCACGCAGCTCCAGCGGCACTTTAACGGTCACCCGCTCGGTTAAATCGACACGGATAAAATCAACGTGAATCACGTCTTTGCCCAGATAATCATACTGCAATGCTTTCAGCAGCAGCGTTTGCTTGCCGCCCGGCAGTTCAGCCGTGAAAAGTCGATGGCTGTGATGCAGCGCCTCGACAAACTCGTGAATGTTCAGCGCGATCGCTATCGACTCTTTTTTGTGTCCATACACGACCGCCGGCACTTTCCCGTTTTCACGCAGACGAGCCGCCTGCCTGGAGCCGGCTTTTTCTCTGACTTCCACCTGCAATGACATCATCTCAGACATAACGAAACCTCTCTATTCTTTCTGTGTTTTTGGCCGGAACACCGGCCAGCTTTTAGGTGCCGCTGAATTCCTCAAACATTTTACTGAGCGACTCATTTTTATGAATCCTGCAGATAGCCTCGCCCAACAGCTTGGCCACACTCAATATCTTGATATTCTTCAACCGCCCCCCTTCCTGACCCAGAGGAATGGTGTCGGTCACAATTATTTCTTCCAGCGGCGATTGGTTCAGCTTGTCCGCCGCTGATTCGCAAAATACGCCGTGCGTGGCGCCAACATAAATTTTCTTCGCCCCGCGGCTTTTGACCAGCGCCGCGGCCCCGGCAATCGTGCCGCCCGTCGATATCATATCATCACACATCACTATGTTGCGGCCCTCAACGTGGCCGATAATCTCTCCGCAGATAACTTCGTTGCCGCTGATGCGACGCTTGTGAATGATCGCCAGCTCCGCCCCCAGCGCGGATGCATACCGGCTGGCGGTCTTCATATTGCCCACATCCGGAGCCACAACCGTCAAATCCGGGATATGTTTGCTGCGCAGATATTCAATGATCACCGGCTCAGCCGTCAGATGATCGACCGGTATATCAAAAAATCCCTGCAATTGCTTGGCGTGCATATCGACGGACAAAACACGCTCAGAACCCGCGGCCGTCATCAGGTTAGCCACCATCTTGGCGGTAATAGGAACACGACCTGCATCTTTACGGTCCTGGCGGGCATAGCCGAAATACGGCACCACCGCTGTCACCCGCGCGGCGCTGGCACGCCTCAAACAATCAAGAAATATCAGCAGCTCCACCAGATTGTCGTCCACCGGCATACACGTCGGCTGCACCACAAAACAATCGCGTCCGCGCACATCCGACTCCAGACGAATACACTTCTCGCCGTCCGGAAAACGCCAGATACGTGCCGTACCCTGTTCCATGCCCAGAGAGCTGCAAATCGCCTCAGTCAACTGCGGATTTCCAGAACCGCCAAATATCGCTACTGGATGATTTTTCATTTTCCAGCCCGACCCACTGGGTCGCCCTCAATTTTACTTTTTTACTTTCAAACCACTACCCGGCCTGGACTCGAACCAGGAATGGGAGTACCAAAAACTCCTGTGTTACCAATTACACCACCGGGTATTCTGTAATTGCCGATTTACAACCGTAAATTTTCAATCGAACGAGTCCGCACCAAAGACAATTGTTGCATCAAAAAGAACACTAAGCTGTAAAAGGTATTTTTTCGCTGGTCGCAGAATCCGCACCTAAGCGGATTGACCGGGCCTTGTCGGAGGCTTGAGCTGACCATGCTGCGAATCTGTCAGCCCCATCATCACAGGATATTTCCCGTCTCTCGTCCCCGTGCGACATAGGCATCATCATGTCGAATAATGTACAGACCTTGTGGAATTTTGCAATCTTAATTTTTACAAAAAGATGAAAAAAAGGTAAAAATCGGCCTTATCAGCCATGAAAACAGCCTATTTTGTGATTTCCGGACAATTTATGGCGTATTTGTATTCAACAAACGGCATTTCGTTCAAAATATGGCTGTTCGGGTCAATGTAGTACCCCATCTCAAAACAAAACTCGCGGCCTTCTTTTCCCCATTGCTCAGACCACATCAATGTTCTGTAACTGCCGTCTTCGCCTTCCGTCATATCGCCTGTTTTCCACTCATTCGGGTCTTTGTTATCGGCCCTGCGAAGCCGTGACCAGCCTCTTGCCGTCAATCGCTCGGCAAGCTGACATCTGTATTCCGCCGCCGGATACGGCTGGTCAAGCCCAAAATACGTTGTGAATGAATTCGGCTCGCCATTGGCATCCATTGTACGGCCATAATGTACATAGTGAGCGTCATTCGGAGCCTGCATCTCCGCGGGAAAATCGGAGGGCAGAGAGGCTTGTTCATAAAGCATAGCAGGTACAAGACGCTGGGTAAAATGAATCACCGGCCCAAGCAAATATTTATCCAGCATATCGCCGCGCATTACCATAATTAATACCACAATCCAAATCCATGTCGCCCTGCCGGAAAATACCGCACGCATCCCGGGAAACAGGCACGGCCAGATTTTACTGCCGTCCAGCGGCGGAATCGGAATTAAATTGATGACCGCCAGAATCATATTGATATACAGCAGTGAATACAAAAACGTCCACAACAGAGAATAGGCTATATGCCCCAAAGTCGTCAAACTTGTTTTGCCCGGCTCTGTTTGACAGACAAAATTCAGCCCATACATCAGCCCGATGCTTATAACAAACAATAAAATATTGCTGAAAGGCCCCGCTAATGAGCTCAGCAGGTAATAGAATTTCGGATGCTTATAATTATACAAATTCACCGGCACGGGTTTGCCCCAGCCGAAACCGAGCACAAACAGCATCAGCGTCCCGACAACCGACAAATGACGCATCGGGTTGAGCGAGATGCGTCCCTGTTTTTCCGCGTAGCGGTCGCCCAGCCATTTACTCACCAGCGCGTGTGCCGCCTCGTGTATCGTCAGCGCCACCAGAAAGCCGGGAAAAAATGACAAAAACAAAAGAAACTTCATCGCCCGTTCCCTCCTGCAGTTTCCGGCGGCGGCAATATCGACGCTAATGCCGGTTCACCCAGCAAAATATCCCGCACGTCCATCCCCTGATGAATCGACCGGGCCAGCAGTTCCCGCGCCTCTGCCGGCCGACCCAGATAAAACATTCCTAAAGCCTCAAAAAACAACGACCGATGGTCGGGCAGACCTTTTCGGGCTATCAACAACTCTTCTTGTCCCTGTTCGGGCTGGTTCAGCGCTAAAGACGTCATCCATTTATAGATATGAATCTGAGGCTCGCTTTCGATATGGAGCATTGCATTCAGCAGGTCGTCGGCCTTTTGCCACTCGCGCCGGCGAATCCACAATTCGGCCTGAACCAGCCGGGCCGCACGCGAATATTCCATCGACAAATCATTGCGCAAAAGAATTTCATCGATAATCCGTTCGGGACGATAAGATGGGATATGGTCGGCCAAAATAAGTTTCAAATACAATAACTCTTCTTGAAAATTGCAATTGGCCGCTTCGGCCCTGCGTATCCACTCCCCGGCCGCGGCGGGGTTTTTGAGGAACCTGTATTCCATCACCCCCATTTGCAGGGCGATGCGGGCATCTTTGTGAAGCTCCAGCAGCCGGCCGGCCAGGTCGCGGGCCTTTTCTATTCCCTGTTCCTGAGCCGCCTGTAAAATCCATGTATTAACCCAGAAAACCTCTCTGCTGATTTTCCAGACCAGAGCGGCCGCCGACGCCTTGCGCGGTATATGCAAAAAATGACATATCCAGAATAAAAGTTTCAGCGGCAGGGCGGCCAGTTCACGAAAGAATGAAATCATAATTACTCCGCCCTGCCCATAGAATCACAATATTCGCCGTCATCGCCTGATGAGGCGGGGCTATTTTTTATTGACAATCTCTTCTTCCACTTTCGCGGTATCCGGCGAAGGCGACACGGCCGGCTTGTGAACAATCTCCGGCGCGACAACCTTGACGCCCATCCGCCCCAGTTCCGCCGAGACGTCCGGCTGATAAGGTCGAATATCCAGACTTTTGCGGAATGCTTCCTCCGCGCGTACCTTGTCGCCGATGGCTAAATAGTAATAGACCATTTCTTTATAAATCCCGCCCTTGTTCTTGGCTACGGTCAGGGCGTATTCATAACAATTATCCGCATATTTCAACAGCCCTTCTTTTTGAAAGGCCTTGGCCAGCATCACCAGGTCTTCATCCGTGAAACAGCTATGCATGGATTTCTCGGCTGCCGCCTGGGCATTTTCTTTTCTGCCCCAGTCTTCATACAGCTTCACTAAGCCCGCGTCGGGCCATTTGTTCAGCGGCGCGAAACCTATCGCAATATTGTATTCATACTCCGCCTTGAGCCACTCCTGCTGCGCATGATACAGCCTGGCCAGTTTGTAATGAGCGTCCGGACTTTCAAATTTCAGGTTGATTTGCTGCAGCAACGTTTGCTCCGTCTCTGGGCCGACAGGCTGCGGCGATTTGCAGCCAACAACCATAACCACCGCCAAAACCGCCAGTATTCTGAAAATCATTGCCATGTTTGACTCCCTTCGTTCATTGAGGGCCTGATTTTTTATCTTCGTGCTTTTATTGTCTCTTTCGCGGCGTCTTTTTCAAGAAAATTCCACCTGCCAAAACGCTGAGCCGCCGTCTTAAATATCGAGATTCTGCACTTCCAGAGCGTGGTCCTGAATGAAGTTTCGCCGTTTTTCGACGTCTTCACCCATCAGGATACTGAACATCCGGTCGGCCTGGCCTGCATCTTCCATTGTCACTTTCAGCAGCGTCCGCCCCGCCGGGTCCATTGTTGTACTCCAAAGCTGCTCGCTATTCATTTCGCCCAGACCCTTAAATCGCTTGATTTCCACGTCCCGCGCGCCAATCTGCCGCACCGCATGCCCGACCTGGTCAAGCGTCCCAATACGATGAACTTCCGCGCCGTTGCGAATTTCAAACCGGCAGGCAACGTCCTCGTCCATAGCGTCTTTGGCGGACACCAGCGGCAGATAGTCCCGCATATCCAGCTCATAATCCTGCTGAAGACGCGCGTTAATCTCATTGAGCCGGACGACCTCATGCATTTCTTCAGCCAGGCTTTCGCCTGACTGCCCGTTCTGCCCGGCGGTACTTTTAACCTCGGCCAGCCGCCGGTCAAAAGAATCCTTATCATAGAAAAATTCGTTTTGTCCGTCGCAGCGCAGTTGATAGACGGGCAGCTTCGTGCCGTCGTAGAAACTTTCGATGAATTTCCTGAACAGGATGCCGCGCCGTTCCAGCACATTGATGCTGCGCTCGGCGTCGTTAAGAATTTTCACCAGCAGCGCCAGTTTGGCCTGCTCAATGCGCCGCGGCGGCGTGTGCGGCCGGCATACCATCAGCGTCGAGCCTTCAAGGCCGTTGTTTTCCATCCGTTTGCGCATCTGTGTCTCGTTCAGCACATATTCGGATTGCTTCTGGCCTTTGGTTTGTATCTCATACAGCGGCGGCTGCGCGATATAAATGCGTTCCATTTCAACCAACTGCGACATCTGACGGAAGAAAAACGTCAGCAGCAGTGTTCGAATATGCGCCCCATCAACATCCGCGTCTGTCATCAGAACAATTTTCCCATAGCGGCATTTCTCAAGATTAAATTCGTCCGTTCCAATGCCTGTGCCCAGTGCACTGATAATCGTGCGGATTTCCTCGTGGCCCAGCATCTTCTCGAGGCGGGCCTTTTCAACATTCAGAATTTTTCCCTTCAGCGGCAAAATCGCCTGGATATTGCGGTCACGTCCGCCTTTGGCTGAGCCGCCCGCTGAATCGCCCTCGACGATAAACAATTCCGTATTAATAGTGTCCTTACTGGCACAGTCCCACAGCTTGCCCGGCAGATTCGCGCCGCTTAATGCGCCTTTGCGCCGTGTCAGCTCGCGCGCCTTGCGCGCCGCTTCGCGGGCCGCCGCCGCCTGAATGGCCTTGCTTAACAGCTTCTTGGCAATTCCCGGATTTTCTTCAAGATAGGTGCCTAATTGTTCATTGACCATCGTCTCAACAAAACTGCCTACTTCCGGATTAGACAGCCGCACCTTGGTCTGCGCCTCAAAATGCGGCTCGCGCACCTTGGCAGATATTACCGCCGTCAAGCCTTCCCGCAGGTCTTCGCCGGTCGGCGCCATATCTTTGACTAAGTTGGTCTTTTTGGCATAAGCGTTCATCGTCCGGGTCAGCGCCGTGCGAAAACCAGACAAATGCGTCCCTCCGTCAATGTTGCGGATATCATTGGCGAAAGCCAGCGATGTTTCATTGTACCCGTCATTGTACAGCATCGCGATCTCGCAGCCCAACCCGTTATCAGGGTCATCTTTGCTGAAGTACATCACGTCGCACAGCGGCGTTTTACCTTCATTGAGATAGTCCACGTACGCCCGGATGCCGGTTTCGTAGTGATAGACTTCTTTTTTTTGTACGCGGTCATCGATAAATGTGATATGCACCCCGGCGTTGAGATACGCCAGCTCGCGAATGCGCTTTTCCAGAATATCGTATTTGAATTCCACCACTTCAAAAATTTCGTCGTCCGGCAGAAATGTAATTTTAGTTCCACGCTTGGTCGTCGGGCCGATTTCTTTGACTGGGGCGGTTGGAATACCTTTGCGGCATTCAAAATAATACTGTTTGCCGTTGCGCCAGACATCCGCGACCAGCCATTCACTCAGGGCGTTAACGGCGCTGACGCCGACGCCATGCAGCCCGCCGGAAATCTTGTACGCCTTATTGTCAAACTTGCCGCCGGCATGCAGTGTCGTCAGCACGACTTCCATTGCACTTTTTTTGGCTTCCGCGTGCATTTCCGTTGGAATACCGACGCCGTTGTCTTCAACTGAACAGCTCCCGTCCACGTGAACATGCACGGTGATTCGGTCGCAGCGGCCGGCCAGCGATTCATCAATGGCATTGTCAAGCACCTCATAAACCAGATGATGCAGTCCGCCTTCCTGACGGTTGCCGATATACATTTCGGGCCGCTTGCGAACCGCTTCCAGACCTTCCAGTATCTTGATACTGCTGGCGTCGTATGTGTGACCTGTTGTATCCTGACTGACCATAGCCTCTCTTTGATTCTAACGATGAACACTGAAACGAATGGCCCGTAATCTTGCTTTTGGGCACATCGCTCTTATTTTTTCCGTTAATTCCGCTTCTCTTGTTTTCAGCAGATGCAGATAAGGTCCCGGCGAACAGTGAACGTACAAGACGCCCTTTTCGAACTTATCCGGCCGGCAATACTCCAGAAGCGGCCCGCCCACGGCTTCTTCAAACGCCGCCGCTGCCGATTTGCCCCTCTCAAAAACGCCCAAATACTGCTCAAGATAACGTACTGCAATCGCGCCCACTGGCTCGGAAGACATAAAAGGCCTTCTCTGCCAGGCAGTCGCTGAACGCAGCCATTGCTCCTGCTGCTCTTTATTGGCGAACTCGACGGCCATAATCACACTGCTCACAGATTTACCGGCATCACAATATACAGAAAATTCGCGCCGCCCTTGATCAGGCCCGGACGGTCCGGCTGTCCCAGGTGCAGTTCAAAAGTATCCGCTTTCAGCACTCGCATTACGTCGATGAGATACTGCGGATTAAAGCCGATTTCCATCGGCTCATCCGCGTAATCAACCGCCATATCAACCTGCGCATCTCCTGTCTCCGGCGCTCGGCTGGTAATAACCATTTTTCCTTTTGTCAGCGCAACCTTAATACCTTTGCTGTCGTCGCCGGCCAGAAGCGCCGCTCGTTTGACGGCGCTGTGAAACGCATGTGTCGGCAGGGTCAGTTTTTTCTCATATTCCTTCGGAATGATGTCCTCGTATTTGGGAAAACTGCCCTCCACCAGGTTGGAGCTGATAACAACCGGCTCGCTGGACGCGACGATCTGATTGTCGCCGAATTTAATGGAAACAATCGCTTTATCCGAAACTGGAATTTTCTCAAGCAGCGACATCATTTTGCTGGGCACAATGACTTTGCCCTGCGGCTCCTTGGTGGTCTTGTCTAGCGACAGCGTGCTCTTGGCAAGTCGTCTGCCGTCGGTGGCGACAAGAGAAAGTTTTTTCCCGTGGATTTCCCACAGCACGCCGTTCAGCGCATACCGCGTACTTTCTCTGGCCGCAGAAAAGAGCGTCTGTCCTACTGCCTCCTGCAGATGCGCCAGGCTTAGCTCTATGTCTGCCCGTCCGTCAAAGCCGGGAATCATCGGATACTGCGCGGGGTCTTGTATGTATATCGTAAAGAAGCTGTCAGAGCCGCGGAGATGCGCCGCATTTTCGTCCGTTTCCAGCTCGACGACGTCGTCAACGCTTTCCCGAACAATCGACGAAAACTTGTCCGCCGGCACAACAACGGTTCCTGCTTGGTCAACCTCAACTTGATTAAGGGTATATGTTATCCCGGCTTCAAGGTCTGTGGCGCTGAGGCTGATTGTGTCTTTTTCCGCTGCGATTTTTATACATTGCAGAACCGGCTTTGGAGTTCGTCCAGGAATAACCGACGTCACCATGGACAATGCGTCTTGCAGTACGACCCGATTAAATTTTACTTTCATATAAAACCTCCGTCTTGGACTTCTGGGTTTATTCTATTCTGGCCTATAGTGTAAGCGATAAATCTCTTTTTGGAAAGCGGTTTTTAATTTCCTCATCGGAGAATTTTTTCCCTCTTTTTGTGTGCGGCGCCTGTGTTAATTAATAAAGGATAGTATAAATCTTTTTATTAGTATTTGTAATATACACGGTGAATATGTGAAAAGAGCGGCAGAGCGGAAAACAAGACGCGGAAAAACAGGGGGTTATGGCGAAAAAGAGAGACGCCGCCTGTGTGGATAACTTGTGTATGCTTCTGCGCGAAAAGCGAAAGAAGAAGTATTAATGCTGAAATAGCGGCAGTTGTCCTGAAGGGTCTCACAAAAGAAACAACCCAACCAACAGGTTGTCCACACAAAACCTAACAGGGAAAACGCCGACAATAATAGTAAAAAAACAGAGTTT
>VGXU01000009.1 GCA_016873215.1 Planctomycetota bacterium | reverse complement strand
TTCCATCGTGATATCCGCGGAGCAAGAGTCCGGCTTGGGGGTGAGGGTGAATCTGCAAACCAGGAAGAATCAACCAAATATTTAGAAGGATTTTCCCTGCTTCAGAAAGGCAATGTCGGCGACATGACCGCAGGAAAAGAACCTGTCGATTATGTAAATTATCCGTACTTCGAGTGGTACAGTGAGGATAATGGCCGGGTTGTGCTGGAATTTGAGCCGGAACAGGTGGAGCTTTTAACTCAGCCTATTCCTGCCTGTGAGTCCGATCCTGTCAGCCGAAAAGAACAGGCCGAGAATATGGCCAATTTCCTGGGTGGACTTGCTTCTGGATTGAATCTTCCCCAAGGCAATGCCCTTGCCATAGGAAATACTGCTGCCGTTGAAAAGGCAAAGCGGGTTGTCAGCAACAATAAAATCCGCGGAATGAAGCTCTTGCCGAAAGAGATTCGGGAAAAACTCCCCGCGTTGTATTCCCAGGACGGTAAAGGCGGAAAAGCTGTTGTGTATGCGAAATTCTTCACCCCCGATGCCCAATGGACGTGGTACGCCACCGAGGGCGAAGCGGTAAAAGATGATTCTGGGGCAGAAATTGATTTCCAGTTCTTTGGCCTGGTGGATGGACTTGAGAAAGAGCTTGGTTATTTTATGCTCAGCGAACTGGAAGAAGTTCGAGGCCAAATGGGACTCCCTATAGAACGCGACATCCACTGGCAGCCTAAAACTTTGCAGGAAATCGCTCCGGAAATGTTCAGGGAGGATTAAATCATGGCCAAGAAAAGATACACGATCAATCCTCCGCCAAAGGAAAAAGGGCTTTTCAGGGTTGTGTATTCAATCGATGTCAGCGCATCCAATGTCAAACAGGCAGCCGAGAATGCTTTCCAGATGATGCAGTCAAAGGATTCGTTTGCTCCGGTTCTTGTTGTCATGGACAGCAAAGGCAAGCAGGCTACGATTGATTTGGCCGACACCATGGAGTTCAACAAGATTACAACTGGTTTTGTCTGCCAGAAGTTCCGAAAGAACGAGTCGGGCAAATTTGCCTGTATCCATCAAGAGTTTGTTGCCGGAGACGATGTGCAGTTTGAAACTCTCAAAGGCGACCCAGTAGAGGCACCGGAGCATGACTACCAGCCGTTCAACATGACCCTGATAAGCCGAGATGAAATTGTTGACAGGCTCAATGAATTACTCACAAGCATTGATGTCGGCGGCGAGCAGTCAAGGCAGTTTGCCCACGAGATAGGAATCCTGAACATTTTTTTAACCTCAATTTAATGAAAGGAAATATATGACACAACAACAAGTCAATATTGCTCAGATAATTTACGAGGCGTACCCTCATTCGGATTTGCTGCCAATAGACCCTGGCTGGGATTGCTGTGATCTGGCGGCACTGCTGGAAAGAGTGACAACCAATGACATCGGCGATGGATTGTTTCGGTTTATGGTCGTTGAAATCGTCGAAGGCGGCGAAGGCACACTTGACGGAGCAATCCGGGTAATGGAACGTGCAAAACAAGATGTCGCAGCCGTACTGCAGGCGCTGCGGAATGCCCAGATATGTCAAAATCAACCAAGTTATTTTCTCGGTACCACCGAAGATTTATTGGATACCTGCAAGACACTGGTATCCTACACCTCGGATTTACTGTACCGATTGGATAATCAAGTAAACCTTGACGAGATTGAAGAAATCCGACAGGCCAAATCAGCGATTGCACAATATTTCCCTGCTGATGCTTCGGTTCAGGAAGGCAGGATGATTCTAAAAGAGCAATCCGCGGATTGTCCTAAGGTGACCATTCCTATTCAGTTAGTCTGTGAAAACGGGCAGCTATGGATTCATCCGCAGGGCTACGGCGAAAAGTGTGCTGAAGACGGCGATGGATTCCCGATTGGCATCGAGATTTGGGAAGACAAGCTTCGTCTGATTGTTTTTAACGACATCAACAGCGAAGACCCTCAGATTATCAACCTTGAAAATGCAAAGGAGTCTTGCCGGATCGAAGAATCCCAAGAAGATTGCAGCCGTTATTGTGCCGTAGCAGAGTATATAGCAGAGCATGGACGCAAGATATTCACCGGCCATATGAATGGCGGTCTGTGGAATGGCCGATGCATGGATGCCTGCATCTTGTCAAAGAAGAAAAACGATAAAGCAGCATATGAGTTTTTGCTCAAATTCGGCGACCAGTATGCTCAGGCGATTTCTGATGAGCAAAAAGATGTATGGCAGATAATCAAAGAAAATGCAGCAGGCATGTTGAATCCTGCAACGCCATAGCATTCAACCTGCCTCCCTCAATTTACTAAAAGCACTGTGTGAGTGCTTTATTCAAGTCTCTTATTAACCCCATGTTAGAAAGGAAGCACATGCAAGCAAATTGCGGTGACAGTACGCGCAGTCCGCCGAAAAATAGTTTTAAGTTCTGAGTGTTTAATTTTGAGTTTCAAATAAAAGTAACAAATAAATGATAAAATTGAAAGGAAAATAACAATGAGAATTCTCTACATTAACAACGACGGCGCAGGTTTCGCAGATTATCTGGAAATCGCCGAGAACACAACAGTCGAACAATTTTTCAAGATCAAGATGTCCGGAGCCAATGCGAGCGATTACATGATTCGCGTCAATCGCCAGCCGGTTCCGAAGGATTACGTCCTGCAGGAAAACGACCGCGTTACGATCACGCCCACAAAAATCGAAGGAGCGGTTTTGTCGAGTTAAACAGACCGCAAAAACTACCACCATTAACTGAAGGCCTCTGATCTGTATTCGATTATAGACGGAGGCCTTCCTTTTGCGCAAGAGGTAATCTATGAAAAAACAAAAAAATCTTGTCAAGCTGGCCAACTGTATTTTGTCGGCTCTTTTGGAGTTGAAAAAGGCCAGGCTAAAAGACATACAATCGAGGCTTGAAGATATCGGCTATCGAAGCTCCGAAGCCATCAAAGATTCGCACCGGTTTTTTACCTCCATCGAGAAAAGCTGGTTCTGTGCTGCCCAGCAGACGATAGACAAAATCAGCAGGGATATGAACGATTTCAGTTATCACCTGGGCCGATTCAAGGAGCTTATCAATCGCGATGAAGTCTGTATTCCAACTCTGTCGGATATTGTCTCGGAACTGCTTGCGATGGAGCAGGAATTTGAGAAGTTTAACTTCAATTTAGCTGAAAAAACAATTTCAGTTATGACCAAATCCATCGTCCTTGAAAACGTTTCCTTTGGACCGTTTGAAATCCAGCTTCATCTAAATGATTTCAATAAACTGTACCAGGACAGACCCTATAGTGTTATTGCATTGGATCCCAATCCTGCGGCTACCGATGAGGACGTGACCCATCCCCATGTCTCCCATGAAAAACTATGCGAAGGTGATGGTCATACCGCTATCAGTAAGGCGCTGGAACAGGGAAGGTTATGCGATTTCTTCACGATGGTTATCGGTGTTCTTGAAAACTATAACCCCTCCAGTCCCTATGTTGCCATCGATGATTGGGAAGGTCGCGGCTGTTATGACTGCGGACGCTCCATGAGTTCGGAAGACAGCTATTACTGTGAGTATTGTGAAAATGACTTCTGTGACCATTGCAGCACCTATTGCCAGAAATGCGACACCACGGTTTGTCTCGGCTGTGCCTATGAATGTCCAAACTGCGGACAACCGGTTTGCAATAGATGTACTGCGAAATGTAAGGATTGCGAAGAAGTCTTTTGTAAAGATTGTTTAACCGACGGCTTATGTCAAAGCTGTGAAGAACAAAGAAAGGAAGACGAATATGGCGAAGAACAAGAATCAGAGCCCATCCCTTCGGTTCAGTCCGACAGCGTGGGCTAAGCTTGTATTTATGCGGGATATGACGGATAACGAGGTCGGCGGATTTGGAATTACAAAACCGAATGATTTGCTATTTGTAACGGATTTTGTCCTGGTCAAACAGAAGGTTACGGTCGTCAGTGTATCGTTTGACGACAGTTCCGTTGCAGATTTCTTCGAGAATCAGGTTGAACAAAAAAGAAAGCCGGAACAGTTTGCACGAATATGGCTGCACACTCATCCGGGTGATTCACCCAACCCCAGTATGACCGATGAAGAGACCTTTGACAGGGTTTTCGGCACTTGCGACTGGTCGGTCATGTTTATTCTTGCTCAGGATGGAAGCAGCTATGCCCGGCTTCATTTCAAAGCCGGCCCTGGTGGAGATTTGAAGATTCCCGTCTATGTCGATTACGGCTGCCAATTCGACAGTTCTGACTTTAAAAGCTGGACAGAGCAATATAAGGCCGATGTCACCAAGGAAGTCTTCGTACCTACTGTCAAAGAGCTATCCGCAAAACCAAAAGAAAAGGTCGATATTTTCGGCGGCCCTGAATTTACCCAAACATCGGGTATTACCTCGGAAGATTTGCTTACTGAAATTGACTTGATGGATCCAATGGAACGGCAGGCCCTCATGGATGAACTGGCGATAAGAAGTAATTTCTGGGACGAATATGAAAGCGAGGTGTTCTAATGAATGAACAATTTTCAAGACAGGCTGATATCGTTCCGCATGAAAGGATCAACGAATGCAAGGCAACGGTTATCGGCGTTGGAGCCATCGGCAGACAGGTTGCATTGCAGCTTACCGCAATTGGAATTCCGCATCTGCAGCTTATAGATTTTGACCATGTGGAAATCCATAATCTGGCAACGCAGGGGTACTTTGTAAAGGATATGAACAGGCCCAAAGTCGATGCCACCAGCGAATTATGCAGGCAAATGAGCTTTGATGTGACGGTTGAAGTTGTTTTAGACCGCTTCAAACGCGCAGCTCCCATCGGAAACTGTGTCTTTTGCTGCGTCGATTCTATTACCGCCAGAAAACATATCTGGGATGCCGTCAAAGACAAGGCCGATTTCTTCTGCGATGGAAGGATGAGTGCCGAGGTATTGCGGATTATTACCGCCTGCGACTCAAAAAGCAGAACCTATTATCCGCAGACCTTATTTGCTCAGGAACAGGCTCAGGCCGGCCCTTGTACCGCTAAAAGTACGATCTACTGTGCCAATATCGCGGCAGGCTTGATGCTGGCTCAGTTTACCAAGCACCTGCGGAGCTTGCCCGTCGATGCTGATATCCAGGTCAACCTGCTGGCTTGTGAAATGAATGTCGGACAATGTTAACCCTGTGCTTAGCGATGACCTATTATCGTTGTCGCTAAGCCTCTTTTTTAGTGAGGTGTAAATATGACAAAACAAGAAATAAAAGATAAACGAATAAAAACGATAGAACAACTCAAAGAACTGGCAAAGGCAGATAATGGTCTGGATTGTTTCATCCTGCTCAATGGTGGCCTGAGAAGCTCAAAGCATATCAAATATTACCCTGACGATAACAGCTTTTTTGTGCTAAATCTCATTGATGACAGTGAACAGGAATTGACCGAAAGCCAGATACTTGATGGTGCCTATACCAACATAGGTGAGGCAATGAAAAAAGGTGCGTTAATAATGGATTAAATTGATGAGGTGATAATTATGTTTTACAAAGAAGTAAATGTCAAAAAACGCGGCGAAATGATCGCGTTTCTAAAAAAGCACTTTCGATACAATTCGATGAATAGCTGGAACCGCTCAACCAGCTACGCCAACAATATCAAGCTGTACAACATTAATAAACCTTCAGATATCGACAGTGACACATTTTGGGAAATGCTTGGAATTACCACTTGGCAGGAAAAGATCAGTGTCCTGTTGGAAGAATTCGGCAGAAAGCATAACTGGCTCTGGCAGGCAGGGATCAATGGCAGAAGTGGCGGTTATGTGGTCTTGTATCAAGGCGGCATAAAGCCCAGCGGCTATAAGAGCTACTGCACCCACTGCGGCCAGAAGAATTATCAAGCTGTTCCCGAAGGCCAAAAAGGTGCTTGCGGAAGATGTGATGCCAAAGAAAGAGTCAATTTCAAGCAGACTCATATGCAGGTTTTCACATGGCCGGGTAAAGATGTAGATATGGGCGAGGATTTCCATAACTGGGGACTGTTTGAGTTGAAGGAAAGGGTTGAACTGGTACAGGAACTTGACCGACTCTGCGATAGTATTGTTGAGACTTTCATTGACACCTGCCGAAGCTACCGAATCGTTGAAGAAGAAATCTTTGTTCCCAAAAGAATTAAAGTTTTAGAACCCGTTGGTTGATTGGAGGTGATAATGTATGGCTAAACAGAACATTATGACAGTTGCGTCGTTAAAAAAGCTATTGAAGGAATTTGGAAATGAGATTTCCGATGATTTCCAGGTCTGGCTGTCGTCGGATGAGGAAGGTAATGAGTTTTTGCCTGTGTTTGACAATCCTCAACTGTGTCTGGCAATAGAGCCGCATGAAAAACGTATTATCCTCTTCCCTTCACATCAATAACCCAAAAGTATCGGAGAATTAAAAATGGTGTATATAAGACTGTTTCACGGCAGAACCGATCCTGGGCAAGACATGGACGATTGGGGAAGCGATGGTCCGGTCTTTGGCCCATACCTATTTTCACATACTACCTACGGATGGGACATCAAGCTTGGTAAGTCCAATGGAAATTGCGATGAACTATACGTTCACGAGGATATGGTCTATTACGACGGTGTTTATTACGGCGACTGGAGCATATTCAATGCGACGATATTGGAAAAATCCAAACTCAAGACCACTATTTTTGCCCCGAATAAGGCGAAGCTGCCCGAGAAGTCCTGTTCATAAAGATAAACATGCGGTTTTACCAACCGAGACCGCATGTTTTTTTATTTCGTGAATTATGCCTGAGGCAAAGGTCGAGAAGAATTTTCTATCGCTTTTGCAATTTGCATCAATTCATCTAATTTCATTAAGACGGTTGTTTGAAAATCATTTTCATAATCCATCTTTTTTTATTTATTCGAGGCTTTATAAGATTTGAACTATTTCGCCTTTTTGAGAATAAAACTGCCAAAATATGACAGTATTTGGAAAAATATGTGCCTTTTGAACGGCAACTTGCTATTCATAAGGCTAACGGATATTAAAAACGTTCGTCTTATTTTGAGTTTTTTTTAAGTCTTTGATATTAAAAATCTTATGTATTTGCGGTATTTGTAATTTCACACGCTATTTGGTCTCTGGGTTGTAGCTTGGTTGTATGGATATTTCTCAAAAATTAGCTCCTGTTCTTTAGTTCTTGATTCTAGTTTCAAATCGCTTACAATAAAGCTATAAAGCTAGTTTCTAAGGCTATGCTTGACTGAAATACTAAATAAGGGGGGCCAGAAATGGCGAAAGCTTTTATAGTATTACCAAATCAGTTGGTCAAATCACTGACTCCCAATGCCTCTGAGCACATCATTCTGGCTGAGCACAGCCACTTTTTTTCTGATTTTAATTTTCACAAAATGAAGCTCGTTTTTCACCGAGCTAGCCTGAAATATTATCAGCAATTATTGGAAAAGAAAAAGCACAGAGTTTCTTACTTGAATAGTAAATCACTCTCACAATCAGCTGGTCTCGGGGGATGGCTTAAAAACAATAATCTCAATCAGGTCTTGTTATATGACCCTGTTGATCATGACTTAAAAGCAAGCCTGGAAAAAATTTTTAAAAAGGCTTCAATAGAATTTGAGTTTTTAAGCAATCCATTATTCATATGCCAAGATACTTATCTTAGAGATTTCTTTTGTGACAAAGAGCATTACTCAATGAACAGCTTCTATATTTCCCAAAGAAAAAAGCTTGATATATTACTGGACAACGGAAAACCCAAAGGGGGCAAATGGAGTTTTGACAAGGAAAATCGCCAGAAGCTAAAAAAGGATGTAAAAATACCGCAAATTTCATATCCAAAGACAAATAAGTTCATTGAGGAAGCAAAGGTTTATATCAACAAAAATTTTGCTAATAATCCGGGTACTACCGATAACTTCTTCTATCCCGTCACTCACAAAGATGCTGAAAATCGGCTTGAAGATTTTATTGAGAACCGCCTCGATTTATTTGGTCCATATGAAGATGCAATTTCCGTAAATCAAGGCTTTTTATTTCACTCTTTGCTATCGCCCTTGACATAAAAAGCGTTTTGACTATGATAGCCTGAGGCTGTTGCAGAAAAATGTTGATAATTGCTTGTATATAAGAGATATGCCTAAAACTAATAAAACAAAAGGCCAGATAGAAGCTGAGATCAGTGAAGCTATCATCAAGTTCGAAAAGGAATATATGGGTCGCGGGCCTGATGAGACAAAAACCTATATCATTGGGGATATGGTACTTGTGCGGCTTCGAGGCGTATTGACTCCTGCGGAAAAACAGCTTGCCAAAAGCGACGATAACTTTAAGGGCAGAGCTTTAATAAAGCAAGTTCGGATAGAACTTCTGGAAAAGGCAAAAATACTGCTGGATAAAATAATTATGGATGTTTTGGGGGAAAAGGTGGTAAGTCTGCATACGGATATTAGTACCATTACTGGTGAGAGGGTAATTATATTCACTCTTGAAAGCGTTCCTCAAATCGAGTGAAAAAAAAGGGGGATTAGAAAAATTTTAAAAAATACTTGTCTTTTTGGGCTGTTTGCTTATAATGCCCTGAAGTAAAAGTAAGAGGCGGATTTAGAAGGGGCAATCGAGGTTGCCTGTTCGATAATAGGCCGGTAGTAAGCAATGAATTAGTGCTTCCGCCGGTTTTTTTGCCTCAAAATTATGGCATGTAAGTTGACGGTGATCTGCGTTTTTTGCAGGTGGCTGAACAAAATACGGGCCAGTGAGTTTGTATTTAAAACTCACTGGCCTTTTTTATTGGCATCAGAAGTCTGCAATAACGCCCTGAAGCATTACAGGATTTTGTATGGGAAATTGCAATGGATAATGAAAAAAAGTTGCAACAACAAGTTGCTGACGTAACAAAAAGCTTCTTGTCCAGCTATATGTCAATGAACCCGGAATCGATAAGAGTGGATATTCATTCTGACTGTATTATTGTAACTTTGCACAGGGCTTTCCCTCCAGCAGAAACAGCATATATTCAGGATGCATTATCACGAGACCGGCTGGAGAGGTTTTATAAGGACAGTTATGACGGCTCAAAACTTATTCTTGAATCTGCGTTGGACAAGGTTTCCCACAAACGTATAACAGAGTCGTGTATAAGTATCCATCCTGCATTAGATAAATGTGTGATTGTGTTTTCTATAAGTAGTAATACAACGAAAGAGATTCAGTCAAATTAAAAAGTGAAATTATACAGGAGATATCTGTATGTTCGGATGTCATATAGGCAGAAATTTTCAGGTTACGGTTGCTGGCGGTTCGTACCAGGATGGCCTAACTGCTATAGTGCAAGGTCTCCCGCCAGGGATGTTACTAACCGAGCAGGAAATCTACGGGGATTTGCTTCTTAGAAAACCAGGAACTGATGAGTTATCGAGTCCGCGGAAAGAACCTGATCTTCCAATTATTTATACGGGTTTAAATTCAGCCGATACAGTCGAAAACGCTGGAAACAAGAACCATACCAACGGTACACCACTTACGATCCTGATCCCAAATCTGGACCGACACTTTATTCACATCAAACAATATCAGGATACTAATCGTACACCCCGGCCAGGTCATGCTTCGTATGCATCGTTTATGAAATACGGCCCTGACGATGATGCTATTGGCGCAGGTATCTTTAGTGGCAGATATACATCAACAATTGTTGCGGCTGGATACATCGCCAAGAAGATACTGAAAAAATGCGGTATCGAAGTGTTCTCTTATGTCAAGGAGCTTGCTTCAGTGAAATGTCCGGATGTGGATCATGTAAAAGCTTTGGAATATACCAATACTTATAAACGGATGCGTCATGATTTAGATCCTTTCTATCAGGAGATTTATGTCAAAGGTCGTGTTACGATGGATATGCGGCTTCTCGAGAAAGTCAGGGTTTTCGCAGAGATCGAAGATGAAATAGATACTATACGTGACAAGACACCAAGAGTCGATCCAGATGACATTAAAGAAAAGTACGGAGTACACCATATTGTTAATTGTCCCGATATCGATGCTGCACAGGCAATGACAGATGCGTGCAATAAGATATCGTCAACAGGAGACTCAGCCGGTGGAGTTGTTGAAGTGGTAGCTACGGGCGTTCCTGCGGGTCTTGGTGAGCCTGTTTTTTGTAAGCTTGATGCTGAATTGGGCCGAATGCTCGGTATTGGTGCAGTTAAAGGTGTCGAAGTTGGTGCTGGTTTTGCTGTTAAAGATATGACGGGATATGAGTGTAACGACCAGATACATGCCGAAAATGGAAAAGTTGTGTTTGATTCAAATAATGCTGGTGGAATCACAGGGGGACTTTCAACAGGTCAGCCTATCATTATAAGGCTAGCAGTCAAACCGACCCCAACGATTGATAAAGCTCAGCACACCATTGATAAATATACTCTTGAGAATAAAAACCTGGCGGCCATTACCAGACGCGACCCAACCATTGTTGCCCGAATCTGGCCGATTGCGGAAAATTACACTGCCATGGTCATACTTGACAATCTTATAGCACACTATGGTTATCAATCGCTTAAGAATAAGGTGAACAGGTAGAACTTGAAAATGACTAAATCGAAAAATCTAACCGATTTTAAGAAAGGAAAAAAGAAAATGCAGGAAACATACAGCAAACTACTTAAAGGGAATAAGGCCGATGATCATATTCAGAAGCTGGCGCAGATTCCAAACCGCAAATTTCATGAATTTATCGAAGACAGTATCAAGCTGTGTCAGCCGGACAACATTTATATCGTTACAGATTCAGATGAAGATGCCGCCTATGTCCGCGAAATGTCAATAAAAAATGGCGAAGAAAAGGCTTTGAAGACAAAGGGCCATACGATTCACTTCGATGGAATGAATGACCAGGGCCGCGACCGTGAAGTCACAAAATATCTCGTGCCTAAGACTGATTCGCTCAGCAAGGCTCTTAATCAGATTGAGCGGGAGGAAGGTTTGACCGAGGTAAGAGGACTCCTCAAAGGCTCAATGAAGGGCAGGACCATGATCGTCAGGTTTCTGTCATTAGGCCCTGCCGGCTCGGCCTTCAGCATCCCCTGTGTGCAGGCTACTGATTCGTGGTATGTTGCCCACGCGGAGAGCCTGCTCTATCGGACCGCTTATGAACCGTTCAGAAAATTAGCCGAGGACGCCAACTGCTTCCGCTTCCTTCATTCTGCGGGAAAGCTGGATAAAAACATGGTCAGCGTTGATGAAAACAATAAACGAATATACATAGATTACACAAAAGATTGGGTTTACAGTGTCAATACCCAATATGCCGGCAATACGGTAGGTCTCAAAAAGCTTGCCCTGAGACTGGCGATTCGACAGGCTGACACACAGGGTTGGCTTGCCGAACACATGTTCCTGGCCGGTATTTTTGGGCCCAATGGCCGAAAAACCTATTTCGGAGGTGCTTTCCCCAGCGCCTGCGGTAAAACCTCGACTGCGATGCTGCCGGGAGAAAAAATCATGGGCGATGACATCGCATATTTTCGCAATATCAACGGTCAATTCCGCGCAGTAAATGCCGAATCAGGCATTTTCGGAATTATTCAGAATGTTACTTCGAAAGACGATCCGGCTATCTGGGAAGTTCTCAACAAACCAGAGGAAGTCATATTTTCAAACATACTGATAAACGACGGAAAACCCTACTGGCTCGGTATGGGCACAGAACCACCCGATAAAGGCGTCAACTTTTCCGGCGAATGGGTCAAGGGAAAAAAGGATTCGCAGGGAAATGAAATACCCCTTGCCCATAAAAATGCCCGTTACGCCGTTACCCTGAAGGCTTTGACAAATTGCGACTCCGAGTTAGACAATCCTCAAGGCGTCGAGCTTAGCGGAATTATGTATGGTGGTCGTGATGCAAAAAGTTATGTACCTGTCCAGCAGGCCTTTGACTGGGCTCATGGTATAGTTGCTTATGGTGCTTCTCTTGAAACAGAGACAACCTTTGCAATTGTCGGCAAAGAAGGTATCCCCGAGATAAATCTTATGAGTATTCAGGATTTCGTTGCGATACCATTGGGCAAATATATTCAAAATAATCTTGATTTCGTCAAAGGGATCAAGAATCCGCCTTTGATCTTCGGAGTCAATTACTTCCTCAGGGATTCGCAAGGCAAGTTCGTCAATGGCGTCCGCGACAAGCACGTCTGGATAAAATGGATGGAGCTTCGTGTCCACAATGAGGTGGATGCAATCATTGCGCCAACGGGCATGATCCCCAAATACGAGGACCTGGCAAAGCTTTTCAAACAGGTGCTCAACAAGGAATACACAAAAGAAGACTATGTCAGCCAGTTTACTATCCGGGTACCCGAAAATCTGGCGAAAATAGACAGGATCGTAAAATTTCATCATGAGAATGTTTCCGGCGCCCCATCAGTTTTGTTCGATGTTTTGGAAAAGCAGCGGAGCCGGCTGGAACAGCTGCAGAAGGAAAAGGGAAAATATGTTTCGCCTTTTGAGCTGTAACGTCGCTTAAGATACTTATATGAAAAACTACTTTTAAAAAGGATAGTAACTATGAATAAATTGGCAGAAGACTTAAACCAGACAATACTGACAAACGCTCCTGATGTTTTTAATATGCTCTCATCCCTGGGAAAAGAGCTGTACTTTCCAAAGGGTATTCTCAGTCAGACTGCAGAAGCAAAACAAAAAGCCACTCATTTTAATGCAACTATTGGAATTGCCAAGGAAGGTAAAGAAGCAATGTTTTTACCATCTGTTATGAAACAATTTTCAGACCACATCCCAAATGATTTATTGCCTTATGCCCCAACCACCGGCAAACCTGAATTGCGTAATAAATGGATGGAACAGATTCTAATCAAAAATCCCACTCTAAAGGGTAAAAGTGTAAGTCTGCCTATAGTAACCAGCGGTATTACACATGGGCTGAGCCTGGCAGCAGATCTATTTGTCGACAGAGGTGATATATTGCTCTTGCCTCAACAGTTTTGGGGCAATTATAACATGATTTTCGGAGTAAGACACGGAGCTAATGTAAAACACCACAGATTCTTTTCGCACAACAACGGTTTTGATACGGATGATCTTCGCCGGGTTGCCTTGGAATCTGCCTCTTCAGGCAAACTGATTGTGATCTTAAATTTTCCAAACAACCCGACGGGCTATTCTGTAACCAAATCCGAGGCTAAAGCTATTCGTGACGTGCTTGTAGAAGTTGCTGAAGAAGGATGCAACGTTGTGGCGGTATGTGATGATTCCTATTTTGGCCTTTTTTACGAGGACAATGTCTGCAAAGAATCTGTATTTGCTTATTTAGCTAACCAACATCCACGGCTTCTGGCAGTCAAGCTCGATGGTGCAACAAAAGAGGACTATGTCTGGGGTTTTCGTGTTGGCTTTATAACATTTGCCACGACCTCTGGAAATAGTGAAGTGTACGATGCACTTGAGAAAAAAACAGGCGGGGCTATCCGCGGCAATATTTCAAACTGCCCACTTAATTCGCAGACCATTGTTCTCAAAGCAATGTTATCGGAAAAATACAATGAAGAAAAGTTGTGTAAATTCACAACACTCAAAACAAGAGCCGCCAAGGTCAAAGAGGTGCTTTCAAATAAAAGTTATTCGAGTGTCTGGGCACCGTACCCGTTTAATTCAGGATATTTCATGTGCTTGAAGCTCAATGGCATTGATGCCGAGCAATTCAGATGCAGCCTCTTGGACAAATACGGCATTGGTGTCATCGCTACCGGAAAAGAGGATATTCGCGTGGCCTTTTCTTGTGTAGAGGAGAATGACATCCCTCTGCTTTTCGATCAGATGTACCAATGTGCCATCGAAATGCAAAAAGCGTCAGGGTGAAGGGAGATACAAAATGGCTGAAAATATACATGAGCTATTACAGACAGATAGACCAAACTTATACAGAGAGATTTTCCCCTATACCGAATTCCCCAAGGTAATGTTTGATAATGAATTTGTCCCGTATGAGATTCCCGGGAAGATATGGATTACTGATACTACCTTCAGGGATGGGCAACAATCACGACCGCCATATACGCCCGAACAAATCCTCAGAATATATGATCTTCTGCACAAAATCGACGGCGGAGCTGGCTTGATTCGCCAATGCGAGTTCTTCTTGTATTCTGACCGTGACAGAAAAGCCGTGGAACTCTGCAAACAGCGGGGCTATAGGTATCCTGAAGTCACCGGATGGATAAGAGCGGTGGCCGCAGATTTCAAACTCGTTTCCGAAATGGGGCTCCAGGAAACCGGTATCCTGACATCGGCCAGTGATTATCATATATTCCTTAAACTGCGAAAGACCCGTGATCAAGCGATGAATGCTTATCTTGATATTGCCAAAGCGGCTCTCGATGCCGGCATCAATCCGCGATGTCATCTCGAGGATGTAACAAGAGCTGATTATGATGGTTTTGTGCTGCCGTTTTCTGTTGAGTTGATGAAACTTGCCAAAGAGTACAATAAGCCGGTCAAGATTCGGCTTTGCGATACGCTCGGGTTCGGTGTCGCTTGGACAGGGGTAGCTTTGCCACGGAGCATTCCAAAACTTGTCCATGGTCTTCGGGAAATTGGTGTGCCAGGTGAGTGGCTGGAGTGGCACGGCCATAATGACCTCCACAAGGTGCAAATGAACGCCGCCACAGCATGGCTTTATGGGTGTTGCGCCGCCAACAGCACTGTATTCGGACTCGGCGAGCGAACGGGTAATCCGCCACTGGAAGCGATGGTTATCGAACATGCCCAGTTAAAGGGTATGACTGAAGGTGTAAACTATGCAGCAATAACCGAATTGGCCGAGTATGCTCAAAAAGAATTGGGTTTCAATATACCGAATAATTATCCACTGGTTGGCAACAGTTTTAACGTTACGGCGGCAGGCATTCATGCCGATGGTTTGCTCAAAAATGAAGAGATTTATAATTGTTTCGACACCAAACAATTATTGAACAGGCCGGTTGGAGTTGCCATTACGGACAAAAGCGGATCGGCCGGTATTAAACACTGGATCGAAGCACGATACAAAATTGAAATATCAAAGCACGATTGGCGTGTGGATAAAATAAAGGACCGAATTGATGCCGAGTATTCCAATAACAGAGTTTCAGTTATATCCAATGAAGAAATGACTGCTTGGGTTGAAAAAGTTTTTGGCAATAATTTGCCACCGCTGCGATAAATGGATTTGCCAAAAACAGGTTAAAGATAATTGTGTGGACGGTATATAAGCAAAAAGAAGGTGGCTATGAGAAACAATAAAAAAGCTGCGGTTTTCTTAGACAGAGACGGCACAATAATAGAAGATCAAGGCCACCTGCAAGACCCGTCTGAGGTTGTTTTCTTCCCAGAGACCTTCGAAGCATTGCAAAAACTTCAGAAAGACTATCGGCTTTTTATCGTAACGAATCAATCTGGAATTGCAAAAGGTATTATTAGTCCTGATGATGTTGAAAAGGTCAATAATCACATCATGGCATCTCTTCGAGAAAGAGGCATTGATATTGCGGATATCTATGTTTGCCCTCATAAAAGAGAAGATGGATGCGAGTGTATCAAGCCCAATCCATTCTTCCTTAAGAAGGCTGCTGCAATTCATAACATTGATCTAAACAGGTCTTTTGCTATCGGTGATCACCCCTGCGATGTAGAGCTTGCCCGGGGTGTCGGGGGTCAAGGTGTCTATATTCTTACCGGACATGGGAAGAGGCATAAAAAAGAACTGTCTCATAAGGTGACAGTACTACCGAATATAAAAGCAGCCGCAGATTGGATAATTTGCAAAGCAAACACAAACCTACTGCATAAAGCACCTTCAAAAATCAAACAGGCTGTAAAATTAATCCGTGAAGGAGGTATTGTAGCTTTCCCAACCGAAACCGTATACGGCTTAGGAGCAGATGCATTGAACCAGAAAGCGGTGGCTCGCATATTCGAGATTAAAAAACGCCCGAGTTTTGATCCGCTGATTGTTCATGTAGCGACGCTGCAGCAGATGAAACAACTTGTTGAAGATTTTCCGGCAAAGGCTCGGCAACTAACAGAACAATGTTGGCCGGGACCGCTTACAATTGTCCTGCCTAAATCAGAGATTGTCCCTGACATCGTCACTGCTGGTTTGTCGACGGTCGCTATCAGGATGCCTTCTCATCCTATGGCTCTTGAATTGATAAGACAGGCGGATACACCAATTGCCGCTCCCAGCGCAAATCTCTTTGGTTCTGTCAGTCCTACCTGTGCAGAGCATGTTCGAGAACAACTTGGTAAGAACGTTAAGTTCATCCTTGATGGTGGTCGTTGCTCCGTTGGAGTTGAATCAACCATAATCTCGTTTGCTATAGATCCGCCGGTGGTACTACGCCCCGGTGGGATTACAGTAGAGCAGATTGAATCAGTCATCGGCCCCTTAGATATCGCTGATCTTATGGATTCTCGTCCGTTATCGCCCGGCAGATTGCCGCGGCATTATGCACCCGGGACACCCGTTGTATTGCACAGTAAAGTTAGGGTGTCTCCAGAGAATAAACGAATCGGTTTACTCTCACTTCAACCGCCAAGAGAGCGGAAAGGATTTGCTGCAATTGAAACCCTTTCTGAAACCGGTGATCTGGTTGAAGCAGCGACGAATCTTTTTGCTGCTATGCGGCGTTTAGACGCTTTAGGGTTGGATATGATATTTGCTGTTACTGTTCCAAACAAGGGAGTTGGTAGGGCTATTAATGATCGTCTTTGTCGAGCAAGCGGAGAAATATTGGATGACAACATGGTAAAGATTGAATAATAAAGGTGTAGAGATAATTCCTTCGAAAAGAGCGTGTTTGTAAGGAAATGATCTATGAGAAAAAACTTAGACATCTTACTCCGACCGAATCCGAATGGTGATTGGCCGCAGGTGGATTCAACCGCCCATGTAGATTTAACCGCACAGATAATTGGTAATGTTCGTATCGGGCCTCATGTTTACATTGGTCCAAACGCGGTTATTCGAGCAGATGAAACTGATGACAAGGGCGAGGTTCTTCCTATTGAGATAGGGGCTGAATGTAATGTTCAGGATGGTGTAATTATTCACGCACTTGTAGGTACGCAAGTAACCATTAGCCCACGGACATCATTGTCTCATGGCTGCATTATTCATGGACCGTGCACTATTGGCCACGGCTGCTTTATTGGATTTAGAGCAGCGATATTCAAAGCAAAATTAGGGGATGGAGTATTCGTTGGCACAGGTGCTGTTGTTCAGGGAGTTGATTTAGTTACCAATGCTCTTGTCCCTCCTCTTGTTGCTGTTTTGTCTGGAGAAGATATAGTAAAGTCAGTAGGTACAACCAGTTCAGTCGATAAGGAGTTTATGAAAAAGATTGTAAGTACAAACTTGGTTCTAACGAAAGGATATAGGGATTGTTGAAAAATGATATGCAAATATAAATAAATGTTCAGGGAAGGATTAATGAGTAAACAAGACAAGGGAGTGAAGTTCAAAAAATTAGAAGATAATGTCATCGAACTTCGTTATTTCGATAGACCAAATGCAAATAGTTACTTTAGCTGGAAAATGCCGATTAATGAAGTCAATGATCTGGCAAGATGGTGGAAAAATGAAGGCATGCACGTCAAGAAAAAACAACTGCCAATGAATGAGCATAAATTCGGAAGCATTCTTATTTCAATGTTCACACATGCAAGAGTAGACATACGAGGGTTTGATAGGTATGGAGGAGTAAAACTGCTTGGATACTCACTGCCATTAAAGGTCGTGGAACATTTAGGTATTTGGCTACAGGACAGACAGCTATCTCAGAAATCGGATAGCCGGAAGGAGGCCTAGGAATGTTCGAAAAGGTACTCATAGCCAATCGTGGCGAGATAGCCTTAAGAATAATCAGAGCCTGCAAAGAAATGGGCATAACTACAGTCGCTGTCTATTCTGAGGCAGATAAAGATTCTTTGCATGCTAAATTTGCTGATGAAGCTATCTGTATTGGCAAGGCACCAAGTAAGGAAAGTTATTTGAGCATTCCTGCCATTATGAGTGCCGCTGAAATCGCTAATGTTGAAGCTATCCATCCTGGTTATGGATTCTTGTCGGAGAATACCCATTTTGTGGAAGTCTGTGAGAGCAATAATATAACTTTTATTGGGCCTCCACCTGAGGCAATACGAAAGATGGGAGATAAGTCCGTTGCCAGAGAAACTATGAAGAAAGCAAAAGTACCTGTTGTCCCAGGAAGTGATGGGGTGATTATAGATGAAAAAGAAGCGATAAAGACAGCCGAAAAGATTGGATATCCGGTGATGGTCAAGGCCTCTGCAGGTGGTGGGGGCAAAGGCATGAGGATCGCTCGTAACAGGAAAGACCTGATTTCTGGATTTCATATGGCACGGACTGAAGCCCATGCTGCTTTTGGGAACAGCGAAGTATATATCGAAAAGTATATCGACCACGCTCGTCATATTGAGGCTCAAATCCTTGCAGATAAATTTGGCAATACTATTCATCTAAGAGAAAGAGAATGCTCCATTCAAAGGCGACATCAAAAGCTTATTGAGGAAACGCCTTCGCCAGCCATAGACAATAAGTTAAGAGAAAAAATGTGTGACGTAGCAGTAAAAGCAGCTAAAGCTGTTGGCTATTTTAGTGTAGGGACAGTTGAATTTATCTTAGACGGACAAAACAATTTCTATTTTATGGAAATGAATACAAGAATCCAGGTGGAGCATCCTATCACTGAGATGATTACGGGAGTGGACTTGGTTAAAGAACAGATTAGAGTTGCTGCAGGAAAAAAACTTACAATTCTCCAGAGAGATATTACCTGTAATAGTCACTCAATAGAATGCAGGATAAACGCTGAAGACCCTGATAATAATTTTATGCCTTCGCCCGGAAAGGTAACAAAATTTATCCACCCTGGCGGGCCTGGAGTACGTTTGGATACACATCTTTATGAAGGTTATACTATTCCATCCTACTATGATTCGTTAATTGCCAAATTAATCGTTCACGCCGAAGACAGAAAATCTGCAATTGTACGCATGAAAAGGGCGTTGAGAGAATTTACTATTGAAGGGATTAAGACAACGATACCGTTTCATTTGAAAGTATTAGATCAGGAAGATTTTCAAAAAGGAAAGTATTCGACAAAATTCATCGAAGAGAAATTATTGTTTGGTGCAGATGAAAAACAAGTAGAGAAGGTAAAATGTGAAACCATAGAGGAACTTTGCTCTGAGGTATCATAATGTATAAAAATACGCGCCACAAGTGATATTCATGACAACAAGGCATTGATTCATCTTATTTGCAGGATAATTAGAAAATACCTCGGTGCTTTAATAATTGCCGGTGATATTATATAAAGGGTTTTATGGGCGTTGACCTATCTCTAATTTTTGTCCTCCATGCTCTGGTCGAGTAGACGTACTATGGCACTTTCGTTTAGGCACACTTTGTATTCCCTGTTACTCCTCTCTTTCGATTGAGGAGTGTCACAATATTCTGCCATACGAAAGAGCTTCAACGCCCCTCACAGAACCGGACTTGAAGATTTCCCGCATCCGGCTCTTCAGGATGTCTCACAGCACCGCTGATGGTCAATAAAACTTATGCATTATATGTGGTACCGGCAATGGATAACGCCTTAAGTATTCCAAATAGCGTTTCCAACTCCATCGATTCCGCTGACTGCGCCGATTTAGCCACTTGTGTACCATGCATACCACTCGATAATAGAACACTTCCAACATGCGACTATTACCGCTGACACCATAGTACTGGTAGTGGCCACGCATTTTCGACGCCAGAATTGGCCACCATGCCTTGGTTTTGCTCCAGTTCCGAATTAATCGGTGTCATCGAAGCCCTTGGTGGACTGATTTTGATTGGCATAGGGACAAAAATCCTTCTGGAACACTTATATATAACTGCATTGGCAATGAATTATAATGAACTTTTATAGGAACGAGGCGTAAATCAAGTGAGGTTTTTGGGGCAAAACAAGCACTTAAACCTTGCATTTTGAGCTTGAAAACGGTAAAATAACGGAATGTTTGTGAAGACAACCAAGAAACAGATATATGAAAAATGCCTTATTGTTCTTATCTGCCTTTTAGTGTTTGGCAATTTGGCACACAGGGCTGTGCTGTGTTTTGGGCCGGACAAGTGCGCTTCGATTGGGCTTAGATCTGAAGATTGTAGTGACGATTGCCTTTGTGTTCCGTTTCAGCCCGTCCCTAATTCATGCGGCCAGTGTGATACTCCGATTTATACCTACACAGAAAAGACTACTCGTGTAGCCAAACAGTCGGATTCCACCTTTTCAACCCCAACTATAATTGCACACACCGACACGTTCAATTATTCTGCATATAGTGCGATTTCAAATACTTTTGATTCCGCATTTTACTTTACACCGCTACAAACAGTAATTCTTCTAATTTGATCTGCTAAAAAGACATTTCTGTTTCTGCCATTGTTACAAAATAGTTACTGTAAATGGCCAGATAATTGCTTTCTTCTGATACTCTGTCAATTAGAGTGTGTTGGAAGAATCCGAATTTAGAAATCAAATATTATAGGATTACTGTGATGCTTACAAGATTTTTGCCGTTCTTAATTATGCTTTTTATGCTTGGTGTTTCGGGCTGTATGGAGCAGAACAATGAAACTGTATTACCACAACCTCGGTTGTTGGGACAGGAATTCAGCACTTTCCAGCCTCCTGTAAAACTAGTGGAAGCTACAGAAGCTTCTGGAATTGCCGAGCCAACCGGCGTTATTACTTTGCGCCAAGCTTTGGCTTTAGCATTGATGCATAATTCAGAACTGAAAGCTTTTTCCTGGGATGTTCGTATCTCAGAGGCAAGGCAATTGCAGGCAAGCCTTTGGCCAAACCCGGAACTTGAGGTCGAAGTTGAGGAAGTTGGTGGCCCCGGTACACGCAGCGGTTTTGATGCTGCAGAGACAACGATTGCATTAAGTCAGTTAATAGAATTGGGAGACAAAAGTGGTAAGCGGGTAAAATTAGCAACGCTTGCAAAAGAACTGGCAGGATTGGGTTATGAGGCCAAACGACTGGATGTGTTTACTGACGTTACAAAAGCCTTTATTGAGGTGTTGGCTGCGCAACAACGACTTAAGCTGACTGAAGAACTACTGCAATTGTCTGAGGAATTAGTGAGTACTGTTGCCAAGAGAGTTGATGCGGGCAAAGATTCACCTTTGGAAAAGACCAAGGCCGATGTAACCTATTCGAATGTTAAGATACAGCACCGACAAGCTGCAGAGAATCTCGAATTTGCTCGTAAGCAACTGGCGTCTACATGGGCCGGGCAAAAACCCAAGTTTGATAGTGTTGCAGGTAAGCTTGATTCGCTGGCACCATTGCCATCAATTGATCAATTGACCAATTTGATTTCACAGAACCCGGATATTACTCGCTGGGCTCTGGAAATCGATAAAGGTAAAGCCTCTATAGAGTTGGAAAAGGCCAAAGCGATTTCAGATATTACGCTAAGTGGTGGTTTGCAAAGATTCAATGAAACAGATGATAATGCAATAGTATTTGGCATTTCGATTCCTTTGCCAATCTCAGACAGAAATCAGGCTGGCAAACTGGAGGCAGCTTACACACTCGCCAGGGCTAGGGAAGAACAAAGAGCAGCCCAGACCAAAATACAAATGGAATTAGTCAAGGCCTATCAGGGGCTTTCCAATGCATATACAGAGGCAACAGAATTGGAGAAAAATGTATTGCAGGGAGCGGAAAGTGTTTTTGAAGCTTCCAAGACCGGCTACAGCCAAGGCAAACTGGATTATCTGCATGTCCTTGACGCACAGCGGACTTCGTTCGAAGCAAAAGCTCAATATATTGAAGCACTGGCGGCCTACCACAAAGCAAGGGCTGATGTGGAACGACTAATTGGTCAAAACATTGATACGATAGAAAATATTCACAAGTAAAAAAGAAAGGAACCGAAGCGATGAAAAATGAAGCAATGCTAACGGTTAAAGACAAGATGCTGTCGCTGGCAATCAAACACAAAGTTTTCCTAAGTGCGGCAATTATCTTTTTGGTGTTAGGAATTATAGTCGGACGAACGTCAAATTCCTGTAAGCAATTGGCAAACGATGATCATGCTGACCATTTAACCCACAAGGGAGAAAATGCGAATGTAGAGCATGATGATTGCGCGGTAACATGTAATGAGGACCGACTAAGCGATTTGGAAGAGGTAATGTGCGAACATAAGGTACGTATCATTGATTGCGACAATTGTCGCTTTGAAGTTGGGGCAGTTAAGATAGACCCATCCATTGCCAAGTCACTAATCCAGACAGGTGTGGTTGAAGATATTGAACGCAAGAAAGTGCTCAAATTCACAGGCCAGGTACAGCTTGACCGTACAAGAACTGTGGATGTAGTCTCAACGTGTGGTGGAAGAGTTGATCAGGTATCGAAATTGCTGGGAGAAAAGGTGGAAAAGGGAGATATTTTGGCTGTTATTCATTCCGCCGATTTAGGCCAGGCTAAAGCAGATTTTCTCGAGGTTCAAGCAAAACTCGAGTTAACACAGGCAACTTTCAGACGAGAGAAAGAGCTTTATGAGAAAAAGATTACAAGTGAGGCCGATTATCTGAATGCACTTAATGAACTGAAAGCAGCAGAAGCCTCTTACGCAGCAACGGACAAAAAGTTGCGGCTTTTCGGTCTGGGAGCCGAACAAATTGTGGGTATCAAGGATGAGAAAGAAAATGGAGAATTTGCCAATCTGATATTGCGTGCCCCTCAGGCTGGTACGATAATCGCACAGAATATTTCTGCCGGAAAAATGGTTGAAACCACAGAAAGTCTCTACACCATCGCTGATCTTTCAAATTTGTGGGCCTGGTGCGATGTTTACGAAAAAGACCTGGCGGTACTGCATGAACAATTCGCGAAAAGTCAACCGCTGAAGGCTATAGTACAAGTCAAGGCATTTGAGGGAAATGAGTTTGAAGGCGTGGTGGATCTGGTAGGCAATTTGATGGACGAACATACCCGTACCGTGAAAATACGCGTACAGGTAAATAATCCAGAAAGCAAGCTAAGGCCTGGTATGTTTGCCGAAGTGGGGGTGATGATTCCTGGCGAGGGACATATAACCACTGTGCCACGTAATGCTATCATGTCAGATGCAGGGGAAACCTTTGTATTCCAGCACTGGAAGAAAGATTTGTGGGTCCGCAGAGATGTCACTGTGGGTTCAATACAGGGTGATTTTGCTGAAATACTTAGCGGCGTACCAACAGGGGCAACCATAGTTACCCGCGGGGCTTTTATGCTCAAGAGTGATATTCTACGAGAAAAAATGGGCGCCGGCTGCGCTGATTGATGAAAGGAAATAATTACAATGCTGGATAATTTTTTACATTTCATACTTAAGCAAAGGCTACTTGTTATTCTTGGCGGCATCGTATTCCTTGTAGCAGGAATCGTTGCCTGGAAAAACTTACCAATTGACGCTTTCCCGGATGTAACCAATGAGCAAGTTATGATCTTGACTGAAGCACCTGGTCTTACCCCTGCAGAGGTAGAGCGGCTGATAACTTTCCCCATCGAAGTTGATATGGCAGGCTTGCCGGATGTCAAACAGGTAAGATCTATTTCCAAGACAGACCTTTCTCAGGTGATAGTAATATTTGAAGACCATGTGGATACTTATTTCGCCCGTCAACTGGTATTCGAGCGTCTTGCGCAGGTGAAAGATGAATTGCCGGATGGAGCGGAAACGGAACTCGGACCAATTTCTACCGGACTTGGAGAGATATATCAATATGTTTTAGAAAATGGATTCTACTGCCCAGAACATGAGCAGGCATGGTTTAACACTGATGGAAAGTGCCCGAAATGTGGAACAAATCTGGTCAAATCTGAACACAATCTTACAGACTTGAGGACCATTCAGAACTGGACAATCAGCCCGCAGCTTCGCCGCCTGTCCGGCGTAAATGAAATCAACAGCTTCGGCGGCTTTGTCAAACAATACCACATTATTCCAAACCCTGCTTTGTTAATCAAATACGGTATTTCATTGGATGAAATCCTAAATGCTCTTAGAGCAAACAATTCGAACGCCGGGGGAAGTTTCATAGAAAGAGACTGGGAACAGATCAATGTTGTTTCGAAAGGATTGGCTTATGGCATCTCTGATCTTGAGAATATTGTGCTGAAGGCCAAAGCTGGCACACCGGTTTATTTAAAAGATGTTGCAGAAATAGAAATCGGCCCTCAGACAAGAAAAGGCGTGGTTACCAAAGATGGCAAAGGAGAAGCTGTGATCGGCATGGTAATCATGCTCAAGGGAAGTAACTCCAAGCACGTAGTTGACCGAGTACGGGCGGAAATCCCTCAAATCCAGAAATCGCTTCCACCAGGAGTGAAAATTTCACCATTTTACGACCGGACTAGTCTTATACAGGCATGCATCAGAACCGTATCGACTGCTCTATGTCAGGGAGTGATACTTATCATACTAGTTATATTCATCGTTTTGTGGGACATACGTGCCGCTTTTGTGGTAGCCATATCGTTGCCGATGACAGCAGCAGTAACTTTTTTAATAATGGGCTGGCAGGGAATAACCGGAAATCTTATGAGTCTCGGTGGACTTGTTATAGCCATCGGGATGATAGTTGATGGTGCCATCGTTGTAACTGAAAATATTGCTCGACATATGCGTGAAAAAGCAGATTCTAACGCTTCAAGGGTTCCCGTCGCTTTCGAAGCAATACGAGAAGTAGCTCGGCCGGTAATATTTGCAATCCTGATCATCCTGGTTGTTTTCATTCCTCTGTTTACGCTTGAATCTATGGAAGGCAAGATGTTCAAGCCGCTGGCGTTGACGATTTGCTTTGCCCTTATAGGATCATTAGTGGTAACTTTAACCATTGTTCCTGTTGTTGGTTCTATTCTGGTCAAACGTACAGGAAATGACAGTGGTGAAAATTTTCTGGTAAGGTTTATTCAGCGTATATACATGCCCGTGCTGACAAAAGCTGTGCGTGGACGATGGATTACCATTGCTGTCGCTGCTGTTGTTATGATTGTTTCGTTTTCTGTGTTGCCCGAACTCGGAACTGAGTTTTTACCACCTCTAAACGAAGGTGCAATCGCAATAAATGTCGTCCGCCTGCCAACGGCCAGCATTAAAGGCTCGGCTTTACAAGCTACTGAAATGGAAAAACGGTTACTGGCCAAATTTCCCGAAATCGAAACTGTGGTTTCCAAAACAGGCCGTGCCGAAATAGCTGAGGACCCAATGGGACCGGAACAGAGCGATTTACTTATAATGCTAAAACCTGATTATGAAAAAAGATTTGGCCGTTCCAGAGAAGAACTGGTGCAGGCAATTAACCGTGAACTTGCTATGTTTCCTGGCATAAGACCAGCATTTTCTCAGCCGATAGCCCTTCGAGTCAATGAGCTTATCAGCGGTATTAAGTCAGATATAGCTGTAAAAATATTTGGTGATGATATGGAAGTTTTGCGAAACACCGCAGAGAAAATCGCTCCTGCTCTTAGTGAAATTGAAGGCTCCAGTGATGTCAAAATAGAACAAATTTCAGGCTTTTCTCAGATTGAATTGCACATGGACCGTCAGGCCATGGCTCGCCACATGGTCAATATTGAGAATATCAACCAGTTGGTCAGAACAGCTATAGGTGGCGGAGTCGCGACCACAGTTTTTGAAGGTCAAAAACGATTTGATGTACAGGTGCGTTTTCCTTTAGAGGCTCGGCAAGATATTGATGTCATCGAACGAATGCTGGTTCCATCCCCAGCAGGTTACAATGTTCCATTGGGAGACTTGGTAACAATACAGGAAATTGAGGTCCCTGCCCAGATAAGTCGTGAGGATTCAACACGGAGACTAATCGTTGAGTGCAATGTAAGGGGGCGAGACATAGGCAGTTTTGTTGCTGAAGCAAAACAAAAGCTGGCATCAATAGAAAATAGCTTGCCTGAAGGTTACAGGCTTGACTGGGGTGGACAGTTTGAAAATCAACAGCGGGCTATGGAGCGTCTTAAAATGGTAGTCCCAGTAGCGATTCTTTTGATTTTTCTGATGTTGTTCAGTTCACTAAATTCTTTCAGAAGTGCGGTTTTGGTCCTTGTGAATCTGCCTTTCGCATTAGTGGGGGGCATTTTAGCTCTCTACTTTCTTAATATTCATTTGAGTGTTGCCGCTTCGGTAGGCTTTATTGCGTTATTGGGAGTAGCTGTGGAGAACGGATTAGTCCTAGTAAGTTTCTTTGATCAATTGCGGGTAGGCGGCAAGAAAGTATACGACGCAGTTATAGAGGCTTGCCGACTCCGGGTGCGGCCGCTAATAATGACATCGTTGACAACGCTGGCAGGACTTCTGCCGATGCTTTACGCAACTGGTTCTGGCTCTGAAATCCAGAAGCCCTTGGTGGCTGTAATTTTTGGAGGGCTTGTCAGTTCATTGTGTCTGACCCTTATTATACTTCCCGTGCTTTATATAATTTTCAACCGGGATAAAACAATTATGGAGTATTGATTATTCAAGAAAAGCATAACAACTAAAAGGAATCTGATTATGAAAATGGTAATCGCATTTATTAAGAAAAACAAATTTGATGAAGTAATGCTGGCATTGCATAAAATTGAGGGACTTACCGGAGCCAGCAGTTCAGAAGTCCACGGTTTTGGACGAGACAGAAGCAGGAATGGTGCAGTCCGAGAACCGGAGATTTCACTAGAGTACATACCTCATATCAAGTTAGAGATAGCCTGTCACTCGGAACTTGTTAATCAGGTTGTTTCAGTTATCAAAGAAACGGCTCATACCGGCCTTCATGGTGACGGGAAAATATATGTTTTGCCGCTTGAACAATCCGTAAGGATACGAACAGGCGAACAAGGGGAAAATGCTATTTAAACAGCTAAAGATGATAAATAAATAATCAGTCAGTAAACTATTGCAAAAAGGGAGAATAAAATGAGAAATAAGATTTTAGGTTTAATAGCTTTTAGTGTTATGGCTACCATCATTTCGGGCTGTGCCACAAATCAGATCAGCCTTGCTGACAAAGGTTTGGTTTCAGTCAAAAAGCATGATGGTGAGAAAGTCAAAATTCTATGGACTGATGTTTATCAGCAGGCTGGCCAAACATGGGCTTATGGTGTATTGAAACAAAGAGGAATTAACCCCGCTTCCATAAAGACTCATGTAGATATTCAGGTGTTAAATCCAGATGGTTCTATTCGATATGAAACAATAACAGACAATCTGTTCGTTCCCCGTAAGTGTGCCGGTAAAGGTCCAGACTGGAAAGGATTCAGAGTACAACTCCCAAATGATTTGCCAAAGGATTCTCAGATTAGCATGACAGTTCATAGTGGCGGTCACGAAAAATCAGATGTGAAGTCATAAAGAATTGAGATGTTTTTGTTTTGGGACTGGCTGAGAAAACGTAATATAGCTCTTTCACATAGGCGAACCGTGCATTCCCTGTTGATACTCTCTTTCGATTGAGGAGTGTTACAATATTCTGCCTTAAGATACACCAAAGAATTCCGGCAAAATCCATGTCTCCGAAATGACTCCAAAGACGGCAATTTTGATAAGAGTTAAGCAAAGCCAATCATCAATTTTAACCCAAAAAGAAATTTTTTATCAGAATTTCATAAGAAAATAGTATATATAATCCTGCTGCTTAGTCTACACTCGCACTGAATAGTTTTGCTACTACCTACAAAAAACGAAAAATATAAATATAGATGTTGGCCTAATCCTTTGATGAAACAGCAGTTGGCATCGGAAGGTTTCCCAAATGATTACCCACATCCCCGAGAAAATTACCAAAGGTTTCACGCCCCAACCGGTAGTATAACTTTTGGTTATAATAAGTGGAATATGCAAATCGGTTCATTTATTATAAAGGGGGCTGATTTAAATACTTTATGCTGAAACGAGATCCTTACCATCATAAAGAGCGATGGGATGCATGGAAAGCACAGAACATGAATGCTATCAAAGGTATTTCCAAATATAATTCTGATCTCATACTGGCATTTCTTTCTGACATGGAAATAGGAAAAAATGTTTCTCCGGTTTCACGGAAAGGAGAACGAAGTGTTGTACGATTGAATAGCCTACGAGGCAAAATGATATTTTTCGCAGAGTATTTTAATAAAAATTTGGATCTGCTTGCAAAAGATGATGTTCACAAATTAATTTTTGATATGAGGAGCGGAACATTAAAGAGAAAAGACGGAAAAGCCTATTTGGCTGTGGGCGAATATGTAAAAGACTTTAAGGCATTTTGGGGTTGGCTCAGAAGAACGGGCAGAACACAAAATGACATAGCTTTAGACCTTAGAAGAAGTGACGGCCATAAACCCTCATGGGTGTACCTCACTGAAGACGAATTCAAAACTTTAGCTAATCAGGCTAATTCGGATTACAGAGCATTGATTTGGCTTATGTATGATACAGGGATGCGAGTTACGGAAGCTTATTCGATCAGGATAAGTGATTTTTCAAACGATTTTACACAACTGGATATCAGAAAAGAATATGCCAAAACATTTGGCAGAATTATCAAGCTCAAACTTTGCTCTTCATTTATCAGGGAATTTGTCAAATACCACAACCTTGGCCCTAACGACTTCATCTTTATTAAAGAGCCGGCAGCGTTTAATAAATATCTCCGAAATATGGCAAAAAATCTGTTCGGAGCATCAGATTCACCTGCCAGAAAGTCTTATGATAAAATGCGGCTTTATGACATTCGGCACAATGCATGCTGTTACTGGCTAAAGAGATATCCTACAGTTACAGGATTGATGTACCGTATGGGTTGGTCGGAAGAAAAGGAAGTAAGATACTATTCTGAATTTCTCGGCCAGGCAGATGCCATTGATGACGAAAACATGGTTACCACTGAGGAAAAAACTAAGTACGAAAAACGGATCGAACTGCTGGAAAAAGACAGGGAAAAAACCAATGAACTGGTAAAAGAGTTAATAAAAAAAATAGCTGATATGCAAATCAGCCTAAAAAATGAGGTTCAGGAAAATAAAAAACAAAAAATTCCTATGGAAATCGTCCAGGCATACTCGGCAGATCGCCCATATCGAAGTAATCTCTAAGACACCTGTCGCAGCAGAAGAATAAGGTGTTTTCCAACGGAATAAATCCCTTGGTACCAATCACCCCTTCGTCAACTCTGAGGGTGTCAACTCCGATATCCAGTTCCTGGATACAGTTGGCACATGTTTTTTTTATTTCCATTCTAAATGATGTACAGCGTGCTTAAATTACTTTGAACTGATTTGTTTAACCGTAATTTATTCTAAAATCTGAAACCGATACATTTATAAAGCATTGGTTTGTGTCATTATTGAGTAACACCACTGTCACTCTCAAGTGACTATTGCTCAATAGGACAATATGGAAAATAGCACAGTATACCCATCGGAAATAAAAAACCAAACCGACCGGAAAATCATGCTGGCGTTCAATCAGCCCCTTACAGCTAAGCAAGCCGCTGCAAAAACCGGTATACCGGAGGATACCAGCGGATACCTGATGGGTAAATTCGCGAAAAACAGCCTGATAACATGTCTTAATCCCGAAGCCGGCAACAGCCGATTGTATTGGCTGACTGAACTTGGCAAAAAATACCAGATGGAATTATGCAGCCAATTGAACCTTTCCTACTCTGAATACGAGTTGCCGAACATTGACTGGCAGCTTTACGGCTTGATATGTTTCAATCACAGATCGGCAGTAATAAAAACGCTGACCGAACCTATGCAGCCGTCAAAAATCAAACAAATCCTGCGAATACAAAGGCCAAATATCAAAATCAGCGCTAATAATATTCGGGATATTATCCGGTTCTTTTTGGCAAGGAAAATAGTCCAGCCCGTCAAAGTTAAAAACAAGGCTCACCTAAGATATGAATTGACCGATTTGGGCAGGATATTGAGACAGCTGCTTATCAATTCAAAGGCTGAAATTGGACAAAACAGTTCAAATCCTATTTATAAAAGAGGCGATAACTGACTATGACAAAAAAATTTGCAAAAACATTGGAAGAAAAAGCCGAACAGCTTGCGATATACCCACAAAAACAACCGTGGGATGACTCTATCCCTTCAATGGTCAGGCGGGAGATAGCCTTAACTGTAGATCAGATTCAACGGCTTCGAGAGAGACATGATGAGCAGTTTCACAGGCTACTCAGAGTCGAGTGTTATGTGGATACCGAGCTGATGCAGATGGAACAGCGGCAGCCACGGTACGCACCATATCATTTTCCGGAAAAGGATAAACTAAAACAGCGGCTGTTCGATATCGAAAAGGAGCGTCGTAATTTAAGCCTTAAGCTGGAAGAAAAGACTCAAAATCTTGAAACCAGACTCCTTGAGCTTATCAATAAGCACCAGCAGCTTGACATTTGATCATGGATATTGAAAAAACCGCAGCCAAACTAAGACCCCTTATGCCAGATAAGATTTCTCAGTGGATAAGGGCGAGGGAATTGGCTGATCCGGAGTTGAAGTTGCTCATTGAAAAACAGATAATTTCGACGGCCTACAAGACCTTTGGGGACTTTCACAACAAAATCCTGCTATCGCTTCCCCCTGCAAACAAGTCGAATGGCCCAATTAATCTCGGAACGATTATTTACGATAAAGAAAAATGGCCATTGGGGCTTACATACGGCGAGATGATCCAAAATACAGCTATCCTGGGCAGGTCAGGCGCAGGCAAAACCAACGTAACATTTCATATTCTAAGCCAGCTTATTGAAAGAGGAATCCCATTTGTCTTTATGGACTGGAAAAGAACGGTCAGGCATTTGATTCCAAATTTCAATAATATGCTTAATATCTATACTCCCGGCAGAGCCTTGTCAAAATTTCCATTCAATCCGTTTGTTGTCCCGCCCGGAATTGAATCCAATGTTTATATCAACCAGCTTGTGGATGTAATGAGTCAGGCTTTTACGCTCGGCGATGGATCACGAAGTATCCTGCGAAAAGCAATTGCTTCCATATACGCTCAGGGCAATCTTTGTCCCACAACCAAAGATATCATCACTGAACTAGAAAAAGTCTCTGACAGCAGCCGTATGGGCGGCTGGAAGGTCACCGCAATGCGGGCACTGGAAAGTCTTGAATTTTCTGATATTTCATCCAAAGATCAGATTTCGCAACAGCAGCTCGCCCAAAAGATGCTACATGAAAATACGGTCATTGAGCTTGATGCACTGGCTCAGGAAAGTAAAAAGTTTTTGATCCCATTATTGTGTCTGTGGCTGTACTATGTTAGATTAGAATCACCGGATCGTGAAAAGCTGAAATTGATTATCTTCGTTGAGGAGGCTCACCATGTTTTACACAAACGTGAGCAAACTGCCAATGAAACCGTTCTGGAAATGTTGTTTCGTCAGTGTAGGGAGCTTGGTATCGGCATTGTCGTTATCGACCAGCACCCGCACCTGCTATCCTCTGCGGCACTTGGAAATACCTATACAAGTATCTTCTTAAATCAGAAAGACCCGTTAGATATTAACAAAGCAGCTGCGGTTTGTCTGATGGATGCCGATGAAAAAATGCATCTTAGCAGACTCCCTGTGGGGCAGGGAATTGTAAAACTGCAGGACAGGTGGACAAGCCCGATTCATGTTCAATTTCCATTGGTAAAAGTTGACAAAGGTTCTATAACAGATGCGATGCTGGCAAGGTATTCCGCCATCAATCAGGCAAAATCAACGGGTTCAGGCCGGAATACCTTCATAGAGACTTATTCCGCCCGCGTTCCACGGATTCCGCAGCTTGACATAGCCCTAAACGACGATGCGTTTAGGCTATTTATTGATATTCTTACCTTTCCCGCCGATGGGGTCAAGGTAAGATATAAACGGCTCCATATGAGTACCGGTTTCGGCAATAGGTTAAAGGATTTTCTTGTAAAACAGAGCTGGCTCGAATCCCAGACGGTGGACATCGGCCAGACCCGAAAAACCTGCCTGCGTCTGACCAAACAAGCCAACGATGCCTTAAATTTAGGCGATGCCGCTCCCCAGCACGGCTCAATTGCTCATGAATACTGGAAGCAATATTATGCCCAGCGTTTCACCGAACAAGGATATCAGTTGGAACTTGAGGTCCCCCGAATCTCAGGCCGAACCGATGTCGTTGCCCGTAAGAATAACGAGAAAATAGCCATTGAAATCGAGACCGGAAAATCGGATTTTTTGCGAAACATTCGGCAGGATTTAGCTGCCAAATATGACAAAATTATCGTCATCGCAACCGATAAATCCGCCCTCGAAAAGATTCAAAAAAACATGGGGCAGGAAGGGCTGATTATCCCCCATAGAATCCAGGTTGAACTGGCCGGTAAACTTGGGACTCCCTATCGGTAACTGATTGGCGGTATTTACATGAGTCAATTTTACGCAGTTTGTCTTCAAGCGACTGTTGAATCCTGTTCATAATCTGTTCCTGCCAGTTTCCCAAATCTGCTCTTCGTAACTACTGGACAGGAGTAAGAAAGCGAAAGGTTTATAAAGTCTTTTTGCGATGATTGTCAAGGAGGACATTTTAAGACCAAATGCATAACAGAGAAAAAATGAAAAATGCACCCATAGATGATAATGCCGCTAACGATATTTTCATTCTGGCACACGATGGGCAGCATCAGGAGTTTTCAAGAGAATTGATCCGTAAAACAAACGAACGATTTGAGTGGACTGGCGGTTATATCCCTTACAGAAATACCGGACTGGTCGAATACGTTGGAATACTCCAGCGATCCGGATTGGCAACAACGATAGCAAACGACTCTCAATTGAGAAGTTACAATGTATGGCCTCTGACGCCATTTCAGTCAAATGAGGCGGTTAAAAATGGTAATTTGCCACAGCATGATAAATTCGCTGAAGATATGGCATGGGTTTTATATGATACACAAGCAGGACAATACAGCTTCAACCTTCAAGAGGCAAACGCATTGAAAAAAAGTATTCTTGAGCATCGCGATGATTTAAAACTCAGCAAGGGTGATCTTGAGGAAAGGCTGCTTATTACAAATGCCGGATTGGAAAAAGATACAGAGATGCCTTACGGCGTAAAACCTGTTATTATTCCGGGAATCACCCATGTGTGTTCCTACAGAACACTAAATGCCGATCCCGACCATTTCATTAATAAAGATGATAAATTCCATGGGGTGTATTCATTAAGAAGAGAACGATATGGCAGACCTCCTCAAAGGGGTGTTTATCTGAGTTATGCAGGACAAGCAGATTGGATGGTTAAAATTAACCCGGAATGGTCAGAAAATGTTTGTTATCTTGAAACATCGCATAAAGAGGCAAAGAAGGCAAACCCTATTTAAGATCATTTTCAATACGTTTTTCGAGGGCTTTAACCCAGTGTCCTTTAAGATGTCCAATATTTTCGTACTCGACAGAACCGCTAATTATTTCACGTATATATTCCCAGAGATATCCTAAAACATTCTCGTTTTTTATTTCATAATCTGATAAATTTTTGCTGCAGGCAACAACCGTATTCTGTATCACTTCTTTAACGGACTTGGTATTGAGCAGGCGGGTATACTGCAAATTGAAGCCATCACCAGACAGATTTTTCATCTCTCTGAGGATACTGCAAATTAAATCATATTCCAATTCCTCTGAAGTTTGCCTTATGTCGCCGTTTTCAATCACCGTATCCAAAATTTTCGAAGCTCGCACGATTTGATTTATTTCAGATGCATAATCATACATAATTTCAAACAGGAAATATTTATTCTGTCTGTCTTCCGGGGGATATTTTTCCGCAACACCGGCAGCATTGACCCTTAGTTCATATTGATATTTCAGCTTGCCTTGAATTTTTATTATGTGTTCTCGGAAATCACACAATTGTTTCCGGTCAAGATGTGCAATAACTTCGGCAAATACTATCATGGGTGCTAACCATACCGAGTCATTGTTAAATGCTTTTATGGCATTATCTATGGCATCCTTATGTCTATTTTCTTTCATCAGGCTTTCAGCGGTTTCTATTAAATTCTTAGACTCGATGATACCGCCGGAAATTCTGACATTATCAGGAACAGAAAGTTTAACATATTCTGCTTTCGCGTCATCGGTCTTCTCCCAATCGATCTTTATATCAAGACCATTATTCTGCATAAACATATTCATTTTATAGGCAAGCTTCTTGAATTGCTCTTTCGGGTCATTGACCTTGCTATTGCACCATGTAGGAAACAGAAGAAAAGCAATGCTCCAATGTACCTTATTCTTACGGAGAAGCTCACGGAACAGAGCTAACGGCTGTTGTGCTTCGAATTTTATTTTTTGGCCATCGATACGGATGTCTTTGATAGAATTAACGGATACAATACGATTCTGAGGAAATTTTGGATTACATATAGTGTCCGTAGAAACAGATAAATTAAGAAGATTTTCATAAATCATCACCGAAAGATTCTGCTCCAATGATACGGCAATATCATTGGAGGCTCCGAGCTCGACCGCACATGTACGCACTGCATTTCTGACTTTTTCCAAAGAAGGCTTGTCGATCTTTGTCTTAAGTTCGAACATCACGCCTTTTAATACAAAAAGCATGGAAGGACTTATAAGCCCAATATTATTTTGTTCCGCAAAAGTGAGTATGGAAACCCGTGAAGTTCGTTGTGAAAAAAGATTTTCACTGCAAAAGCGATTCCAAATTATGGGGAAGTACCGAATTTCGTCAGGAGCATGCTTTGCGATAAAACTTTCTGCGATATGCCTGATACAATTTAATGAATCCGCTTTATTCATAGACATCCTCAACTAATATTTGCCTGGTTATGTAATTTTAAAATATTGTCCATGGCCTGGACAACACTTTCCCTTTGCAGATATGCCTGCGGATACAAAAACGAAATTATCGTAATATATTCGACTATATCTGCCAATTGTGCCCTTGGCGAAAGGCTTGATAGTTTTCTCTCATGGTCATGCAGCCATTCCGCAAGCACATCGTCGTAGGTATCGTTGAAGAGACCGAGATTTTTGATAATAGTAACAAATAATCTTGTACATAACGGCGATTGTTCATTACGCTTCCATCTGTAATATGCCGTCCGCGAAAGCCATTTCATTTCTTCGTTTGTGAATCTTTCTCCTTCGTCGGTTAAAGATGCCGATAATACCATATTCTCTGCATAGAAGAGCCAGTCTCGATCAGTAATCTGTTCATTATCGCAATCCATAAATTCACAAAGCTGTCTCTTTAACCATCTATTATTTGCCGATTTCAATGATGTATTTAATTGACCAATTTCGTGCAGCATAGACAATGCCGCCCATGTGTGATAGGCATCAGGTTGTATCCCTGGCCGGACAGCAAATCCTCCGTTTGAGGACATACATTGTTTTATCCAGCAGATCATATTTGGCATTAAACGGCTGTCGAGATTATTTCTCTTCGCAAAAAGGATGGCATCGCAAGTTGATGCCATCAGAGGGACTTTTTCTATATCAAAGATGTAGGGATGCTTTTGCGAACATTTTGGCAGTATTTTTTCAACAAAATATTTTTTGTCGTGTGATGCAGGAAGTTCTCCGCCGCATAGAAGTCTTGAGATGTTTCCCATCAGTTTAATATTATTGAGACGCTGTTTAGTTTTATCTTCAAACGCAAACTGTATTAATATCATTGCTATTACCGCAAGACTAATTAATATTGCAATAGACATCGACAGTGCTAAAGAGGGGGGTATTTTGTCCGGACCAACATGGTTACATAAGAAAATTAAAAATAACACCTTGAAGATTCCGTGGTGGCTCTGGTGAGGTACCGCCGAAATTATTTCATTCAGAGATTCTTTCAGGCTGGCTATATTGTTAAAATACCACAAGTCAAATTTTATTAAGAGGATATACCCTAAAAAATATAACAGACAAAACGGGATTATCCACGTAATAAATAAATGTATGAGTATTTCCTTTGTCAGGCGAGAAGACACCGTATTATCTCGAATCACTGGCAAAGAGTAATATTGTTTTTTCAGAAATATCCTTCGATAGATTAAGCATTCCTGCCTTATATAATTATGTTTTGAAATCAGTTGCACAGTCGAAGTATCAAGTGCGAATACGGTGGCCATGTTCGCGAACATTACCATGGCTATCTTTGATAACACCGGCAAATAAGTGTCGCTTTTTACAAAGAGAACGGTTATTAATACCAGACACAATAGCTGCACTAGAATCTTAAAGGCGGCAATATCAATATCTATTGAAAACGGCAAGGCCAGACGTATAGTGGTGTGCGGGAAATAATGTCTTTCGAACTTAAGATGAGTGAGCAAATAAGTTACTGCCATTACAGTCAGAAGCAATATAATTCCCGGGGGACGTAATTGCATCCAGGAGAAATTTAACATTAATGGTTTCCATGAAAAACTCGGTATCCAGGAAATAAAAATGTTGAAAAACAATAAGTAAATGACTGCATAAAAAATAACTGTGCCTTTATCAAAAAACTTAAATATCCTGGTCAGCAACATGGCCGGTATTCTTATTATCCATATTGGTGTTGTTTTTAACTCTGACAATAGTGCCGGGATATAGCTTGTTATTGATTTGAGTTTGCTATGATTGCCAGGACTATTCCGATGATGCATTATTAAGAAGGTGGCAGCGATGAAAGACAGGACAATGTTGCAAAATAGATTTATCCCTGTCCATTTATATTGACGATAGAGCGTCTCGCCTGCTGTGAACAATTCTCCTTCACCAATATCTTCAGGCAGACCAAAGGCAATTAAATGATTTACAATTAAACCTGATTTTACAAAACGAATTACGGCAAAGGTGATCGCTGTCACAGCTGCGATAAATAATATCTCTTTTACGGTCAGATAAACACCGTTTAGGGCGTTTTCTTTGGAAACGACGGCTCTGGCTCTATTTACATAAGACAGCCGAAAATCAGCAATCTTTTTTTTGAACAACGCAAATCCCCAAATTATACTTTGCTCCTTCAAAGCATAACCAAAACAAAACCTATTCAGAGGCGACCTGGTAATAAGTGAAAATATAAACATTTCAAGTGGTGCCAACATGGTGCCCGACTCAAGGGTTAATTGTTGCACTGTGTCAGGATGTGTAAACAGGGTCGCAACAGCGTCCGCCAATTGTTCTCTCTTCTTTAGGAGGTATCTTATGGAAATATATAAAAAGCAGAATACTGTGATATTCAGTGGTATGAGGTTTCCGGCAAATAACATAACTGTGGAAGATGGATTTATGCAATACTTTATGCAAAAATACAGGACGATGGATGCCAGGCAGAACCATTTGAGCGGTTTTGTTATTACCCAATAGATTGGTAAGAGATAGATGTCTCCGTTCTTGATATGGGCAAGCTCATGGGAAAGAATAAGCCGACCCAACCCTTCCTTCAATCCATTATCTCCGCAGGCACCTTCGAGCAGACTGTCATAATTCGATGGCAATACAATATAACACTCCTTCGATGTTCCGATCACATATGGTGAGATGTCAGATATATTCGAACTGATCGGAGAAATCCTGGCTTTTATTTCCATACTATGAGCGATGCTCTTCACTAATTCACAGATCGATTGCTGCGGTTCTTTGGAACCACGCCTTAAGCAGTGAAGATGATATTTTGTAATCAAAGCATATGTTGGCCTGTATGCCAATATAACAACTAACAAAAATGCCAACGGCATAATATAAAAAATAGCTCCCGGCAATTGTCCATGACGAGATGCATTCGAATATATCCAATAAAAGCATGTAACATTAACGCCGCATATCAGTAAGATAAGTAATAGTAAGATGCCTGCCTGAATAAAACTTTCGTGCAGTGAGGGAAGACCGGATTTTCCCCCAAAAAGGAACGCCACACATAGAAACACAAGAATAGAAATCCCAATGATCGCAATTACCCAATCAATTAAAGATATTTTTGCCAGAATCGGTTTTACTGTCTGTGAGGCATACGTTTTATTTTGCAAATTCTGACTAAGATTCTTGTCGTCTCCTTGAGTTGAGGAACGGCCGCCTCTTGTCCACAACTCCGTGAATATAGAAAACGAACTGCGGATTTGAGCCGATTCTGAACTATGAGGGAAAGACTCGTCTGCGCCAGCAAACGGCGATCCCGCAGTTATACACAGCAAGCATAAAATTATTACTTTCGTCGGCATTAACTATGATCCTGCATCAAAGTTCCATAAATACAAACAGATTTTACCACATTCCTGTTGATAAATCCATCCGGCAGTTTCTGCAAAAACCCCTCAATCGATAGGTACATAACTTGTTTCAAGAAAATAAGTTATGAAAACACATGGGTGCGTCAACAATCCAAATAGATATGAATATCCAGTCCTCTGAACCAGTTCAGAACCGGTTCTCAAGAATACCTATAGAGCCCCAATCCGAGTGGGATAAATAACAAAAATCTTTTTAGGAGCAAAAAATGAATCAGAGACTGTTAAACACGATTACATTGGATGTGATTGAAAGATGCCATACAGAAGAACTTACTTTATTTCCACACAGCGTTGGTAAATTAGCCAGTTACATTGCTAAAGTTGTAATTCCAGCAAACCCGGATGGCTTTACAATCGATCCGGAAACCCTCCAAACGCCAGCTTTTCACAAATCCGTCTTCCTTGTTTCGCGGAAAGACCGCGAACAAAGATTCTACACAAGGCCGGGATTAATGGAAGTTGCCAGTTGGTTGCGGCGAAACGGAGATATCTTATATCGCCCGGGTCACTACATTGGCGGATGGCGCGATAATGGCATTTTCTTTCTGGATGTTACACTCTCCATCCGAGGGATGTTTGCTGCCTTAAATGCGGCGTATGCCAACCGACAAAGAGCAATCTACCACCCATTCTCAGGGAATTCGTTTTATCTGCCTGAAGTGGCTTAATATTAAGCAAAACGCTCAAACGAATAATATTGTCCGATGCATGAACTGAATTTACAATTTGATTTTGAGAAATCCTCAGAAGCAGAAGCAAAGCAATGGCTGCTGAGCGTAATCCCCACTGTCGAGAAATTCGTTCATGTTGCCAAAAGATTTTGCAGTATAGATGCCCCCACATCTTCGCCTCGATTGCCTTGCGATACATGTGATAAAAGATCGTCATGCCTATCACTTTGCGAGAAAGCTGAGGCTGTTTTATCAAGCGTTCACGAAGGAAGGGGCCGGCGTGAGAATTTGACAGAGTTTTATGACAATACCAACCAGGGGAAAGAAACGGTACGACGAAAAGATATCTTTGAAAAATACGAGTTGTGGAAAAGTGACTTCACTGAGGGGCAATGGGCTGTAATTGAAATGTATTACCAAGAAGGCCTAACTGAAGGTCAAATTGCTAAGAACATTGGAAAAGCAAGGTCAACGATAAACGGCTTACTTAATCGGGCTAAAAAACGACTGGAAGATCGCGATAGACAGCTTAGGCAGGAGACACGGGAAGAAATAAAAAAAATGGCAGAAAATAATGAAATCTAAATGTGTCAAAATGTGGAAAAATGCGGCGCATCGTTGCTTATATGAAATGGTGAAAAACAAGATTAATTAAAAATTTACCGGTGAATTATATAGGTCGTTAAAGAAAATAAAAACTTAATTTACGAAAGGAACAAAAATGAACAAGAACTTGTGTTGTGGGATTTTTTTCGGTGGTGAGATCGAACCGGGCACATTCCACACTAAATGTGTCGCCAATTCTTCTGGGGATTGTCCTCCAGTGCCTCTTCCGGAAGATGGTTTTCGCGAGGACATGGAAGCTGCGTTGGCTCCTGACGGCTTGATACCGCCTTCTGAAACGGACGTGGTATTCTAAGGTTTCTTGAAGAACGGGCCGGGAGTGAAAGCTTCCGGCCCATGTTTGGAGATCAATATGAACACGAAAATAGTACCTGGAAAATTTCATGGTAAGACCATAACTTACTGTTCAAAGGACGGGCGTCACCTTTTCAGCTTTAGATTTGTTGATCGTGGAAATTATTTCGACATTTACTGCACTTACCATCCATCTTTCAACGGCCAAAATCCAAACCCACGCAAAACTCATATATGGGATTCGGGGCTAATTTGCTTCGTTGATGGAAAAGAACCAAGGTCGCGTTCAGAAGCAGAAAAATATGCGGCACAATGGGCGGAGTATTTTCTTGAATATCGAAAAACAGGCATCTCGCAAAGCTGAATTTACAGGTGTTTAAGATGAGCGAAGAAAAAAATAACTATAAAAGTGTATGTACGAGATGCGAGCAAACGAAACATCTCATACGGCAGGCTATCGAAAGGCTTAAAACTGCTGAAAGCGATGTTTGTATCAAGATGGTGGCTATAAAGATTAAGCATAAGGCTGTATATGATTTAATGAATCAAGTTGGTTCCAGATTGCCAGAAAAAGGCGGTGTTTTTGTTGGACCGGTCGGAAGAGATTACATCACAGAATTCTATTTTGATCATAGTGCAACCTCAACAGGCGGCACCTACGCTCCTGACTATCTCACAATAAACCGGAAATTACATGAAGACTGGGAACCTGCCGGATTGGAGATAAAAGGAATTGCTCACTCTCACCCTGGAAATCTCGACAGCCTTACTCGTGCAGATATAAGCTACATAAAAAGATTGATGGTTAACAACCCGAACATGAAGACGTTTGTAGCCCCTATAGTTTTGCCGCATCACTATGCGATTCGTCCACTAGTAGTTTCTCGTGACCAAATGAACCGTGCTCAACAGGCGTATTTTGAAATTGTAGATTAATTAAAAAGCAGAGGTGTAAACATGTTCCATGATAATGTTTCAAAGCAGAGCGATTTAAATATTGAGGCTCCCAAGCCGTTGTCCAGTAAATGTGATGCCCCGCAGAAGGTAAATGACAACAGAAGTGATGCAGTCGTAAATATGACTCGTGAAACCTTTGACAAGATGATGTTTTCGATTTGTCCGAGGCCGGCAGAAACAGGCGGGTTGATTCTGGGGCCGCTGGGCAGCAACGACGGTACCGACTTCTTTTTCGATGCTGGCGGCAGTATTACAGGCACCAGTTACGCCCCAGACTGTGTAACCATCGTCAAGAAATTAAAGGAAGAGTGGATACCCGCTGGTATAGATTTAAAAGGTATAGCGCACAGCCATCCAGGGAAATTAGACAGACTTACCACTGAAGATATGGCCTACATAAAAAGACTTCTAATTATCAATCCCGAAATGCCTGTATTTTTAGCGCCACTAATTATTCCACATGAGTTTCGCATGCGAATGATGGTCGTTTTCAGAGATAACCCGGATATCGCTGTAGAAGCCCGGATAAACTTCTTTTAACCAATTTTGAAAGGATAAGATTATGGACTTTAGTCGTATTGAATCAGCTGTAAGCGTAGCGGCTTTAAAGCAAAAACATGTAACTATGGTTGGCGGAGCCTATAGGCTAATTGACGATCTTGCCAAATGCGGTGTGGGCAGCTTCAGTATTGTAGATTTCGATTGCGTGTCGCCGTCCAATGTTGCGCGTCAGGATTTTAATTCTACTCATATATCCCGCCGTAAAGTGGAAGTTGCTGCAGAGAGATTGCATAAAACCAATCCTGACATTGAGACTGAAACTCACATCCTAAATTATTGTGCGCTATCCGAGGAAGATCATGATCAGCTCTTTGGACATACCGACCTGTTTATCTACTCGGCAGATTCTTTTCTTGTCGATGCGCGAGGTAATCGGGAAGCAATAAGATTGGGAAAGCCATCACTGTTCATAGGATTGTATCCTGGTGGCCGCGCCAGCGAGATTATTTATTGGTATCCAGGTCTGACACCTGCCTGTTATCGATGCATTTGTGCCAGTAGATATCAGGCTTTTGCTAAAGGTCAAAGCAACGTTAGCAGTAATGGCAGTACAATATTTGACTTACGAATGGTTGACGCCGTAGCCGGACAAATCGCATTAGGGCTACTGACCCATGGCGCCGATAACCGTTATGGAAAACTCCTCGAACAACTTGGTAATCGTAACCTTCTGCAGACCAAAATTGATCCAAGCTACACGCTTAACGGAAAAGATATCTTTCGCAAGTATCTGGGCAATCATCCGGCAAACTTCTCTTTTACGACGATTGCACTACCGATGGAACGAGAACCCAATTGTCCGGACTGTTCTGCCCTATACGATCAGCCCACTGAAAATTCTCAGGAATAATTAAATCTGAAGTATTTTTTAGGAGTAGATGTATGCGAAATATTATTAAAAGGCGGATCATAGTGGATGCTTCAGGACGCACCATACACGGTAATTCCGAGCGTCTAACCGACAATGGTAATGACAGATTGTACTATACCCAGCGCCAGGCGGCGATCTGGTGCCCCAATTGCAGACGCCCAATTACTGATGTTGCTGAATTAACCGGCCACTGCGACTATTGCGGAATACGAAGCTGTTGTACGCATTGCCAAACGCATTGCCATGTGTGCAACCGCAGGCTGTGCGGCCACTGCCGGAGAGGATTCGTTGGCTCGCACACTTTTACCGTATGCCCAATCTGCCTCGTCAAGCTTAAGCAGAGGCAGTACATAGAAGACCAGATGCTTATGCGAAGAGCGGCTCTTGAAAACTGGGCAATACGTCAGCGGCAAGTCAATTATATCCATGCCCTGCGTTTACAGGCAGCACGTTCGAGAATGATGGGCCAGATTCAGGCATCTCGCATCCGCACCAGCGGTCAACTGGCCGCCATTCGAGAGATAAACAGGATGAGACTGGAATATGCTAAATTGAGGTTGTTGCGTGGCAGATAAGTTTGAAGAAATCTTGAACAGCCTTGGCTTTGTCAACATTGGAAGCCTGCGGTATCGTATTGACCTTATGGTGTGGTGGCACCATGAACACCACATTCAAATCATAGTGCTGCCACTGGGGTCAAAATGCCTTCTGAAGGGATTCAAGGATTACTATCTCAAATCCATCAGTACCGAAGGTGAAAGCTGGGCTCGCGAAATCGGACCCTTACAGGATTTTCTGGAGTCTTGTCTGCCGGAGATACGCATAACCTTTTCATCTTTTCGCGATATCACATCAAAGCAGGCGATGCTTCAAATACAGCGTCGATTTGGACAGGATCAAGACCTAAATATAACTGTTGAGAAAATTGCGGCTTTACAACGTCAACTTAATGCCAAGACATCTCAACTACACAGCAATGAACAGTTAATGAAGCTCACAATTGATTCATCTGACTTGATGGGTACATATATCAAGCAACAGAGTAATACTCTCAAAAGGGATATAGCCGGATTACAAGAAAACCTAAGCCAAAAAAAGGAAAAATTGACTCTGTTTGAAAATCTCCAGAGAGAGTACCAAAACAAAGGTTCTGCCGCATGTTACAGCTTTAGCTTTAGTTCAAATCTGCAGGCAGTTGACAATCCTTACGACTTCAAAGATGCGGTTTCGAGCATTATAAAGGAATTGCAGGACATGCACCGTTATCAGGTATCGCAAAAACTCAATGGAGGCAGGTTAAATATCCATATCGAAGAAGCCAAGGAACCTCTCACCACATGGATCGAGGAATGGTTTGGTGGTAGTTTTGCCCCACGGCAGATGGCCAGGGTGGATAAATATTTTTCTACGCTTCAGAATGCTATGTCGGAGCGAACCATGATCACCGCCAAAGCAGATATTGAGATAAACGGCAGCGTTAAGGAGGATAAAAAGCTGCTGGCGGCACATGTAGTGTCGGCAATGGTGCGTCGCATGGATAAAACAGATAAGACTGATTCATTGCTTGAAAATATTCCTGCCCGCAACATGCCGATAAATATTGGCTTATCTGTTTCAAACGGCCAGCCCACAAAAAAACCGTGCATACTTCCGTTTGCTCAATTTAACAATTTTTACACATCGGGGATTACCGGCTCGGGTAAAAGTTTTACTGGCCGGGTGGTTATAGAGGAAGTAGCTAATTATGAGGGTGTAAGCGTCCTCGTGATCGACCCAGGAAACCAATTTGCTGGATTGCTTGTCCCAGAAGACAGGGAAGAGATAATCGCTAAATATCCTGAATTTGGTTTGAAAAAAGATTCCGCCAGAGGATTCGCATTCAACTATTATGCCCCGGGTTTTTCATTCAGCCAAAAATTGCCGACCAATCTCGGAGAGCTTGCAGTTGGAAAGTCAGTTGTTTGCCTTAAAAATCTCGATGATGAAGAGCGGTGTGAATATTTTGCGGATATTATCAATGCTGTCTTTAAAGTCTGTTCAAACGAAGAGTCGGCAACCGCAAAATTACTCTTTGTGGTCGAAGAAGCACACCGATTTACCAAGAAACGTGTTGCCGAAGACGCAAAGACAGCTGGAGAACAGGCAGAAATAGCCCTTGACCGACTTATTAGAGAGGGTCGAAAATTTGGTATTTCTGTTAATGTTACCAGTCAGAGTATTAAGGATTTTGCTCGTGATTTTTCAAGTATCCGCAAGAACACAACAACAAAAATCTTTATGCATAACTCCGACAATGAAATTGATTATGCAGCCGACTTTATTGGTGATGGCCATAAAATCACACGCTTAAAGCCCGGCACAGGTATTTTTTATAATCCGACATGGGGCAGCATAGAGGCAAAGGTGCGTCCGCCTTTTTCAAAAGTATGGGACTTCAGCGAGCAGGAAACCATGAAGATTTTGGGCAAGAAAGCCGACTCGCGTAAACCCCTTTCAGAAGAAGCCGGATACTTACTTGGAGCAATCGAAAATTATTACAAGCAGACCGGTCAGGCCATGAATATCTCCCAGCTTAGCCAGATAACGGGCATAACCAGCAAAAGAACATTGCAGGAACTCATTGGCGAACTGGAACTGGCTGGCAATATCCAAACATCCAAAATCGCTGGGCGGGGCCAGCCCAGAGTAATAAAACCATTTCGTCCGGAGGTGGACTAAATGCTGGACGAAACCCGGACAATATGCGGACGAAACGGACGAAATGGTGATTTCGTCCAAAATATGAAGATTGTAACTGCATTAAATATAATGATTTACAGCCAAAGGATTTCGTCCGCTACCGTCCTGAAACGCCATTTTGTCCATAAATATGACGGGGTACCATTCGGAAGTAATCGTTCGTTTAAAAATCAAAAAGTTTCCAAACGGTGGTTCTTATGAATAAGAATAATAATGGCATAGATATCAATCAGATCAAAATAACGAGCTTGTCGCGAATCCAGGGCCAGCCGCAGGTTATCAATATGTTAAAAGTCCAATTGGAGGCGCATTTCCATATTCGCGCAAATAATGGACCTTGCGACTTATACTTTGGCCCGGTGCTTCTGACCGGACCCAGCGGCACAGGTAAAACTATGGTGGCAAAGGCCATCCACGCCGAATTAGGAAATTTACGTCTTATCGAGAGCAATGGAGTCACCGTCAACAAAAAAACCGAGTTATTTTCAATCTTAATAAATGCCGATGCCGATACCACCATCTTCATCGATGAAGCTCAGGGAATGAATTCAAAATCCCAGCACATACTTCTGACGGCGCTTTCCGAGAAAAAGCTTTATGTTCCTGCCGGAATAGCCTCGGCACACTCCCATATTATACCTCTTGCCAACTTTACAATGATTTTGGCAACAACTCATGAATATCAATTGCAGGGTGCTCTGATAAATCGAATGAGGATTTCCTGCCCATTTTATTATTACTCTATCGAGGATCTTGTCGAAATCGTACGGCAGAGAGCTGATGCTTTGGGGTGGGCTTATGAATCCGATGATGTCATAAGAATCATAGCGCAACGAGCCAAAAGGACACCCCGACTGGCTCTCAATAGAAATCTTCAGACCTGTTGGCATGTGGCCCAATGCCATGGCCGAAATCTAATCACCCTTGATGATACCAACGAGGCTTTTGTACTTTTGCAAATCGATGAAAATGGGCTGGACTCGTCAGACCGTGCATATCTGAATGCTTTGTGCGAGTACGGTAAAGCATCACTTGGAGTACTGAGTTCAAAAATATCGCTGCCCGGTTTAACCGTTCAAAGAATTATTGAACCATACCTCATTCAAGAAGGTTTTATAGTGAAGGATAATTCCATTCGGGTAATCACACAAAAAGGCAAAGAGCATGTTATGAACACATCCCATAAAATTATTAAGGACACCAAAAATGACCACTAATACAAACCACAAATCGATATGCTCGGTGAGCGAACTTGCCAAAAAGCTAGGGCTCTCTCGAGCAAGGTTTTACCAACTCCAGAAAACAGGCGTCTTCCCTGAACCGGTATACTGCCTTTATACCCGGCGGCCCTTTTATCCCATAGATTTGCAGGAAAGATGCATCGAGATTCGAAAGACCGGGATCGGCAACAACGGGCGCCAAATCATATTCTACAACACTAAAAAAACTGAGGTTGCAGCAAAGCCCAAAGACTCCTGTGACCCGAGATATACAGAGCTTTCTGAAGCACTTGAGCAGACGGGCTTAAAAATATCCCCATCGAAAGTCAGGAAAGCCATAGTCGCCCTCTACCCCGATAACTGGCAGAAGCTTGAAATCGACGGCAAAGTGATAGCCGCGGTATTCAGATACTTTCGAAACGGAGTGTAAAAAGGTGTCTAATTTGCGTAAAAATCTTGTCTTGAAAATGTTTAATTGGTGTCAAGAACAGGGCAAATTTCACAAGAATAATTTGTATTAAATTCAGGTATGAAATAGACGTTAAATGGTAAAAATGCATCGGAAAACAGTTGAATTATACTAATGCTCAAACAAAATGGCGACAATTTAGTTTCCTGTGATAGCCATCCCGAATCGGTCAAAACAATCAGCTGGGATGACCCTGATAATCACAATAAACCTGGTGAGCCGCAAATACCGGGCAAGAAATCGCCTTTATCAACACAGTGGATATCCGAAGAACTCCTGCTTGAAACAAGAAAACTCTGGTCAAAAGCCTACAAACGTGTTATATCTAACGAGGAAGCCATCGAAATTCTAATGAATGTAAAACAGGTGGCAGAAGTATTGGTCAAGATGCAAAAGGAGAAAAATTCGTTATGAATGTGGTTCTTTGGGCTCGCGTATCTTCGCGTGAACAACGTGAAGGTTATTCCATTGATGCCCAGCTTCGGGCTATGCGGGACAGAGCCCAGCGGGAAAATTGGAACGTTATAAACGAATTCGTTGTAGCTGAATCTGCTAAACGTGGTGCTGAACGTGTCGCCTTTAACCAGATGTTCGGGTGGGTACAGAAAAATACCCAAAAGCACAAGATCAATGCCATCGTTGCCCACAAGCTTGACCGCGTCTGCCGTAATATGCGGGATGCGGTTAGATTGCAGGAACTGGAAGACACACTGGGGGTCAAGCTTGCCTTTATAGACAATGAGTTTGGTCCCGGTGCTGCCGGGGCTTTATCGTTTAATGTGATGGCTGCTGTGGCACAATATTACAGTGATAACCTTCGTGCTGAAGTTCTCAAAGGCATGGACGAAAAGGTAAGGCAGGGTTGGCCGACAGGACTTGCACCCTATGGGTATATCAATGTTGATGACAAGGAAGAACCCATTGTACCACATCCTGAAAAATCCCGTGCAATAGTTCGGATGTTTGAATTGTACTCAACAGGGAAATACACGTTCAAAAGTCTGGCTGACAAACTTCTGAACGAAGGGCATGTTTTCAGAGCCAGCCAGCCTCGGTTCAACAGGACGGCGTTGTCTCACATACTGAATAACCGTTTTTATATCGGCGAGATAAAAAGGAAAGACAAATACTATCCCGGCAAACACAAAATTCTGATTGACCGGCAGACATTTGAGCTTTGCCAGGATATTCTTAATGGCAAGAATCGTCGCTTCGGAAATACCAATATCGCACTTTCGGGAGGATTGTTCCGTTGTGCACACTGCGGCAAAGCGATGACCGGCGAGCGTATCCGCAAGAAACTCAAAGGCGGGGGATACAACGAACATATTTATTTTCGCTGTGCAAATAATCACCCCGATGCCGACCACCCCAAGATTCGATGGCGTCAAGACGTTCTCGAAGAGGCCGTTGTAAAGGATTTGGAATTGCTCCGCATGCCCCCTGAATATGCAGACTGGTTCCGCAAGGCACTCACAGCAGCTTTCGCCAACATAAACGAAGCAGCCTCTCGCCAGCAAAAAGCTTTTCAGAAACGCAAAACTGAACTCGAGAACATGCAAGAGCGGCTATTGAATGGATATCTGGCGGGGGTAATAGATCAGGCGATATTCGAGAACAAGTCCAACGCCCTTAAGAACGAACTGGCTACACTTACTCAATCGACTGAAAATAGCCGGAATTTTGACCTATCCAAAGGTAATAACGCTATACAATTATTCGATTTTAGCCAAAAAGCGGCCGATTTATGGCGAAGTTCAAACAATGCCCTTAAACGCGACCTTCTGGAATCCTTGAGTTTGAACCGTGCTGTAAGTGATGTAAGTCTTTGCATTACAAAGAGAAAGCCGTTCGACATTCTTGCCAAACGGCCCAAATTTGAGAAAAGTCGGGGCGACAGGACTTGAACCTGCGACCTCTTGACCCCCAGTCAAGCGCGCTAGCCAAACTGCGCCACGCCCCGTACTCCAGCCGGTATTGTAGCAAATCGCTCTCTTTTTCACAACTTTTTTTCGACAAAAACCCGGTTGATTTATTTTTTTCTTACAAGGACGAATCTCTGACTGAATAGTATAAAAACGGGCATCAGGTTGACAATTTTATGTGAACGGGGTATGCTCTGTCGGTGTATTCTGGATGTAATCAGAAGGGTTTATAATGCGGTTTTGTTTCTGAAACATAATTCTTTACAGGCTTTTCAATATGAAAATCGCCAATAAAATTGTGATGACGCTTGGGGGGCTGGTTTTAATTGCGGCTTCTATTCTTAAAATTCATGAGATGCTGGTGGTCTGTATTCCCGGCTGGACAGAGCACGGCGTCTGGGAATCCTACGAATTTCTCCTGCTGCAAATCCCCTTGGAATTGTGCTTAGGCATCTGGTTGGTCAGCGGGCTGTTTCGCAGGGCCGCGTGGCTGGCGGGGACGCTGGCCTATTTTGGATTCATTTTCGTCACGCTGTATAAGGGCGTTATCGGCGCCGAATCCTGCGGCTGTTTCGGACAGATTCATGTCAATCCGTGGATTACGCTTGGATTGATTGATGTACCGATGTTTCTGATTCTGCTTTTGAATCGGCCGGGAGACGAGTATAAACTGCTGCCGCCGCCGTGGCCGAAAGTATGGCATGCGATTATTTTTGCGGCGCCGATTTTCGCGACGCTGATTTTTACGGCGCCTATGCTGGTTGCTTTCAAACCAATATGTATCAGGCCGGATGAATCAGTCAAACCCGTGATGGAAGACCCGCGAATAAAACCCGCCGACCCCAATGCCGTCGTGACGCCGATTAAACAGTCCGAACTCTGGTCGTGGCTGCAATACATTGATATTGCCGACCAGCTCAAAAAAGGGCTGGTTGTGGTGTTGATGTATCATCACGACTGCCCGACCTGTGCGACGATGGTGCCCAGATATGACCAGTACTTTCGCAAAATGAAGGCCTCCGGCGATGACAGTATGAAGTTCGCGTTTGTGGCGATTCCGCCGTACAGCGAAAAAGGCCCGGTGCCTGCGGATACGGTCTGTCTGCGGGGGAAATTGTCCGACTCACAAAAATGGGCGATTACCAGCCCGTATGTTGTGGTGCTCATCGATGGTCAACTCGTCAAAACGTGGAAGCAAGGCACGGCCCCGGAACCGGATAAAATCATGGATGAGATATTTGCGCAGCCCTAAAGTAAATATGTCGCAGGCGGCTAAACACATTATTTTCAAGGGGCACGTGCAGGGCGTGGGGTTTCGCTATACCACGCAGCGTATCGCGTCGCAGTTCCCCGTCACCGGCTACGTCCGCAATCAGCCCGATGGGTCGGTGGAAGCGGTCATTCAGGGTGAAGAGGGGGATATTCAGAGTTGTCTTGCGAAGATACAGGATTATTTCGGCAGCCATATCCGCGGCATCGATATCTCACCGATGGTCTATAATTCCCACCTGAAAGATTTTGATATCACATTTTAAGAAACCGTCGATTTCACAGATTGACACCGATTAAAAAGAAGCAAATATATCCATGCCGGAGACGGGTGCCATACAAACAGCAGCGGCAAGCGGAAGCGAGCCGATCTAAAAAGCCCCGAGCGTCAGCGAGGGGATTACTCGTATTCTATTTGCCCGTATCTTTGGCGGACCAGTCGGGAGGAGTAGTGAGCGATTTAGTTTTTTGCCAGTCGCGTTTGCAGGATTGACAATTTTCAAACTCCACCCGCCGCAGGTTGCCGCAGTTGGCGCAGGTAATCATCCGTTCCTTTGGCAGCATCAGCCGGAACGTGATATAAGCGGGGATGCCGAAGGTCAGAATGGCAACAAACCAGCCATCCTTGGATAGGGCGGGATAGCCCATTTGGGCAGCTTTGATTCGTGCGGAGGTTGCCAGCAAGAGACTCAATACCAGTGACGGCAGCATCAAAAAGAGCCACAGAAGCCAGAAATTGAAACTATCAAACTCTATTTTCATCAAGCCAATCATACTGTTGGGGCGGACAAATAAATGCGAGTATCCGGTCTCGGGGTTAAACCACTGACTGGCGGGTAAATCCAGCAGACGCAGGACAGGAGGCTGGAGATTTTCCCATAGATAGCGCAAGGTTATCAAGAGGGGGCCTCTTGGTATAGATGTTAATACAGACAATCCAGAAAAATTATTATCATCACTGTAAAAACAGGGCGGAAGAGATGTTTTTATTAAATTTCCCTTGTCATCATAGAATACGATTTGCATCGAAAGCCCATCTCTGCTGACGGCGGCGACGGCGGTTCCGAGGTGCTTGTCGTTGGGGTCATATAGGCCAAGGATATCATAATCGCCCAGGTCTTGAGGGTGATTGGACAACGATTGCTGATAAAAGCCAACCTGGGGCAGATAGCCGGCACATCCTGCTACCGTCAAGGTGTTGCCGTCGATAGAATCGATTTTGCCGTCCTCACAAAGAATGAGAAAATCAATTTTGTAGGCAAAAGATTTGGGCGCATTCTCAAAAGGAATGAACGTTTCGCGGTATGCCCCATCGGGCAGATTGTTGGGGTCAGCGGAGGCGTATTGACCCTCCGAATAATCCGGTTTCAATTTGCGAATCCGTTGTTGAGGCGGCATCCATGACAAGGAAAAATCATATCCATTTCTTTTCCATTTCCATCTATCCACAATAGTCTTATCAATTTGCAGTTGGGGGCCCTCGACAACCTTGATAGAATCCGGGGAAATGATATAAAACGTGGTTTTAGAATCTGGTTTGCGTATGGCGTAATTTATCTCAATGCGGTAGAAACGCCGCAAAATGTTGTCATATACAATATGAGCCATTACGCCGGGAGATAGTCTGAGCCAGTGGACATAGAACGGATTTGAAAAGGTTCCCACTTGGGGATTGACGTTCGCGGAGTATCCCTTGGGGCCGATATAGCCCACGATTTTCTGGAGGGGTTCTTTTTGTTCGTAATTAATGTCCTGAATGACAAATTGCCCTATTTTTTTATCATAGGCAAAGCATTCTCGACAGCCCTTGTCTGTTGGATAGGAAAATTCGATTTCCGGTTCGAATGAACGATTTCCAGATATACCTAAACCGGTTTGACGCGAAAATAATTCTTCCAGATTAATACGGAAATCAAAACATCCCGGCTCATAGCTTTTAGTGTCTGCGGTTTTTATCCTGAGTAAATCCGGCTCGTATAATCTCATAGATGGATAGCGGTGAGCAGCAGCGATGATGTTTTTGTATATTATCCAATCGCCCCAATAGGAGATGACAGACCAGAAAAACACGACGGTAAATCCGATTGCGAGTGTATAAATCCATTTTTTTTGCGGCTGCATATTGTAATTTCCCTTCTTTTATAAGGACATTGTCAGATAGTGTTTGCGGCAGGCATACAGCAGCGATGCGTTGAGCAGCAAAAGAATTGCGATGGTGCTGTATCGAAATCCGCCGATGACTACTACGGTGAACAACAGTACAACCCAAACCAATGGTCCAAGTGAGTATAGGATGGGTTTATTGGAAAGTCCCATCTGTAAGCCGAGACTGAAACTGGCAACAAGCATCAGTATGGCAAGCGGTATCAGGCGGAGCATAAAAGAGGATGGCAGATTGAGCATAAAGCCGGAATCTGCATGAACCAGTTTGGTTTGATAGGACAGCCAGATTGCGACGGGGATACAGTATATCGCAACCAGGCAGAGGCCGGCAGTCAGACGAGCGGCAAAGATGTGTTTGCGTGTAGTCAGATGACTGGTGTAAAAGGTAGAAAATCCATGGGTCCGGTCGAGAACCATCCGGCTGACACCCGCGGCGGTCAGAATGAGTTCCAATATGAAGAATCCAAAAATACACACTCCTAAATCACGATCTTTTTGCAAATAGGCTGCGGCTAAAATCGAGCCGGCTGCAATTAACGCAATGACGATGGCATAGGTGAAAACCTCTGTGCATTCTCTTTTTATTAATGTCCACATATATGGTCTCCTTGTTATTCGGTCAAAGTATTGCCGTTTGCGGTTGATGTACATTCGACGAATATATCTTCCAGGCTCATCGGAACTTCAACGACACTTTCGGGGCGGAAGGTCTCGATGATTTTATGTTTTTGTGCATTCCAGTTGGCCGCCGTCAGATGCAATTCCCGGCCATGCCGTTCGGCGCGGATGATTTCCGTCAAATATAAATCATCCGGCGGCGTCTCGGCAAAAATGACGCGGAATTTACGAATCCGCCGCTTCAATTCCTCCAGCTCGCAATCGACAACTAATCTGCCGCAGACCAGCACGCCGATGCGGTCGGAAATGCGCTCCACGTCACCGAGAATGTGCGAACTGAACAGGATGGTGCGTCCTTCTTTTTGAATGACCTCAATCGCAAGCTCCAGAAACTGCCGCCGGACAATCGTATCCAGGCCCAGCGTCGGGTCGTCGAGAATGAGAAGCTCCGGGTCCATTGCCAAAGCGATTGCCAGATTGAGTTGCGCCCGCATGCCGGTGGAGAGCTGCTTGATTTTGCGGCCCATCGGGATATTGAATAACTCCTGAAGCTTATTGAATGTTGCCATATCCCATTTGCCGCACATTGCCCGGCAGGTCGCCATCAATTTGTACGGCGTATAATAGCCGATGAGATGATGGCCTTCAGCGACATAGCCGATGCTGTGTTTTTGCCGTGCGGTTAAGTCGCGGCCCGACGTACCGAAAATCAAGGCCTGCCCCCGCGTCGGCTCTTCCAGCCCCAGCAGAATACGAATCAGCGTGGTTTTGCCGGCGCCGTTACGGCCCAGAAGTCCATAAATGCAGCTGCGGGGGATTTTCAGGTCGATGTCGTCGAGGACGCAACGTCCGTCAAAATACTTAACCAACCCTTCGAAACGTATTACGTCATTTTCCATAACGTCTCCTTTAGGCTTCTCTGAACATGAATTTGCCCAGTATTGTTTCAAACCATTCACTTACCGTCGTTTTGGAGATACGCAAAGTTGCTGCTTCAACCGCGGCTAATTCAAGTTTGCCGCAGACAAGGGTTTTGCGGGCGTCCTGACTGAGTGAACTGCCGGCCTCGGATACAAACGTCCCGGAACCCACACGCGTCACGACAATTCCCTGCTGTTCGAGGATTCGATAGGCCTTGGCGATGGTATTGGGGTTGATTATCAGTTGAGCCGCCAATTCACGCACCGTAGGGATTTTGTCAGTGCAGGATAGCCGGCCCAACGCAATCTCCCGTTTTATCTGGTCAACAATCTGTTGATAAACGGGAAACTCAGATGCCGAATTTATGGCGAAGTACATTGAATTTCCTTTCATTTGTACTACTTATACTAATACAAATGATACATGAAAAAAAAGAGGTGTCAACAAAAATTTTTTCGTAAAATCCATAACTCTTTTTGTGAAAAGGATTAAAAATTTTTATTGTGTGCTATTCAGGCTTGTTTTGCCGAAAAAGAACGGTATAAAGAATCCCTTTATCATTGCTTTGCAAGTGAATAAATGAGTCAAATGGAACAGGATACCTCGTTTTTTTCTTATCTCGACCGCGACAGGCGTCAGTGGACGATGCGGCTGTCGGTGGCCGAAGGTGTGCTGGCGATGGTCGCCATCGGCCTGATACAGACGTTCTATGTGCCGTATCTCAACGACCTGGGGGCCAGCAAACTGGCTATCGGTATTGGCTTTGGCACTTATCTTCTGGCCACCGGGCTTATTCAAGTCTGGGCTCCGCAGATGCTGGTCTGGGCCAAAACCTATAAAAAACTGGTGATTTTGGGAACTGCTATTCAGGCCTTGTTTTTAATCCCCTTTGCGGTGGGGGGGCGTTTGTTTGTTCACTATGCGATATGGTTTAGTATTCTGATGATGATTCTGGCTTCGCTGGGACAGGGCATCAGCGCCGGCGCATGGGCGGACTGGATGAGCTATATCGTTCCGCGCCGAATCCGCGGGTCCTATTTCGGCACACGCACCAGCCTGATGACGCTGTCACAATTTCTGGCCTCCGTCGCGGCCGGGCTGATGCTTGACCATTTTGGCGACGTGATTCTGGTGTTTATGTTTATCTGGCTGTCCGCCAGTGTCGCACGCTGGGCGGCGACGAGTTTATTTTTCTGGCATTATGAACCGGCGGAAATCCATGCCCGGCCTGCGGGACATATTTCATTTGCCGATTTTATTGGCCGATTGCATACTCATTCCTACGGCCGGTTTGTTATGGCGTATTCCATTACCTATTTCGGGGCGTATTTCGCGTCGCCGTTTTTTGCGCTCCACATGCTCAACAACCTGAAGTTCACCTATTTTCAATATAGTTGTATTCAGTTGATTATGCCCCTGACAACGATGCTGAGCCTCGGAATCTGGGGACGGATTTCCGACCGGCTGGGAAACATTATCCCCCTGCGTTTAGCCACGGTAGTGATTTTGCTTTTGCCGGCCTGCTGGCTTATCAGCGGCAATTTCTGGTATTTGCTCAGTCTCAATATCCTGGCGGGGATCGGGTGGGGCGGATTTCAACTACTGACGTTCAATTACAGTATCGGCGAACTGCCTTCGGGGCAGCGGCTGGCGTATATCTCTTATATGAATGCCATTGCGTCGATATTCTTTTTTGCCGGTTCGGCCCTTGGCGGCTGGCTGGGGCCGATGCTGCCGCAATTCACCGCCTTCCAATTTCACAGCATTTTTCTGTTCAGTACCCTTTTGCGGCTGCCGGCGGTGCTGATATTCCGAATGCTGCCCGCCGATAAACCGGCCGGGACAAAACTCACGGCGATGGAGAAATTTTTCTTTGAACCCTACCGCTTATTGGAACGGGTGATACGCTGAAAGGATGCAAAAACAGGAACGCCCGGAGTTGAAGCTATTCTGGATATTTTCAAAGCAGGATAGATTTTATCGGATTCCTCGCTGTTTTGGGCTTTTCAATTCCGCGTCAATGACCTATAATAATCCCGATATTGTATTCGGAGGGGTGAAAATATTTTTTCCTATTAAGATTACAAACGTATATACCGATGTAGTGGCTGTGAAGGGCTGTCCGTGTGGGCAGCCTGGAAAACGTGGTATCATAAATATGGCAATATAGCATTATGTGGAAGGGATTTTCGTAATGCAAACGGTTCGAACTTTTACGGTAAGGCCTTCTTTGCCGGAACCCTTGCAGGACTTAAAAGTAGTCGCTTCAAACCTGTTCTGGTCCTGGCACATGGACATCACCGACATCTTTCGGCGGATTGATTACGACCTGTGGAAACAATGCGCTCACAATCCGGTGAAAATGCTCGGGATGGTTTCACAGGCGCGTCTGGAGGATCTGGCCCGCAATGAAGGTTTTCTCTATCAGCTTCAGCAGGCCAAGACTAAGCTCCAGGAAACGCTCAATGCGCCGTCCTGGTATGACAAAATTTATTCAGCCAAGGCGAAAAAGCCTTTAATCGCGTATTTCAGCGCGGAATTCGGAGCTCATGAGTCGCTGCCCATATATTCCGGCGGTCTGGGAATCCTGGCCGGCGATCATCTGAAAAGCGCATCAGACCTCGGCGTGCCGCTTGTCGGCGTCGGCCTGATGTATCAGAAAGGCTATTTCCGTCAATATCTCAACACCGACGGCTGGCAGCAGGAACTTTATCTGGACAACGATTTTTATAATATGCCGCTGGCGATGGTCACCAAGCCCAGCGGGCATCCCCTGACTGTCAGCGTACAGTTGCCGGCACGCACCGTCGTATGCCAAATCTGGCGGGCCGAAGTCGGACGCATACCGTTATATGTTCTGGACACCAATGTCCCGGCCAACAGCGTCAATGACCGGACTATTACGCAAACCCTCTACGGCGGCGATACCGAAACCCGCATCTGTCAGGAAATCGTGCTGGGCATCGGTGGTTTAAAGGCCCTGTATGCAATGGGGCTGGAGCCGACGGTCTGTCACATGAACGAAGGACACGCCGCGTTTCTGGCGCTCGAACGAATCCGTAAAATGCGCAGTCTGCATAATATGACCTTTGAAGAAGCCGTCGAAGTCACCCGCGCCGGCAATGTCTTTACTGTGCATACCCCGGTAGCCGCCGGCAATGACGAATTCCCGGTCGAAATGATGGATAAATATTTCGGGCACTACTTCAGCAAGCTCGGTATTCATCGAGACCAGTTTTTGGGGCTGGGCCGGATTCATCCCGCCGACCACAATGAAAGTTTCAAGATGCCGGTGCTGGCGATGCGAATGAGCAGTTATCGCAACGGTGTCAGCCAGCTGCACGGCGAAGTTTCACGCAAAATATGGGCCGGCCTCTGGCCCGATTTGCCCAACGACCAGGTGCCGATTACCTCGATTACCAACGGCGTCCACGCGCAAAGTTGGCTTAGCGCCGAAATCAATTCACTCCTCGAACGGTATCTTGGCGCTCACTGGTCGGATGAGATTGTCGATAAATCCATCTGGCACAACATCGACCAGATTCCGGACGAGGAACTGTGGCGGATTCACCAGCGCTGTAAAGAACGGCTGGTCGGATTCGCTCGCGCCCGGCTCAAACGGCAATTACAGCGGCGGGGCGCGTTCCATACCGAATTAGGCTGGGCCGAGGAAATTCTTGACCCCGAAGCCCTGACGATTGGTTTTGCCCGCCGGTTCGCCACCTACAAACGCGGCAATCTGCTGCTGCGAGAGCCGCACCGCCTGCTGAAATTGCTGAGCAACACCGAACAGCCGGTGCAGTTTATCTTTTCCGGCAAGGCGCATCCACGCGACACCGCCGGCAAGGACCTCATCCGGCAGATCGTTCACTTTGCCAGCGAAAATCCGCAGATTCGCAGAAAACTGATTTTCCTCGAAGACTACGATATCGATATCGCACGGTATATGGTGCAGGGTGTGGACATCTGGCTCAACAATCCGCGCCGACCCATGGAAGCCAGCGGCACCAGCGGAATGAAAGCGGCGCTCAACGGCGTACTGAATATGAGTACCCTCGACGGCTGGTGGTGCGAAGGATACATTCCCGACGGTGGATGGATTATCGGCGCCGGCGAGGAATACGACGACCTGAGTTATCAGGACCAGGTCGAATCGCAGGCGATTTACAATCTCTTGGAGCAGGAAATCGTTCCGTTGTTCTATTCCCGCTCTAAAGACCGTCTGCCGCGACGGTGGATTCGCCGGATGAAAAACACCGTCAAATGGTGCGCTCCGCGGTTTAATACCAGCCGTATGATTGCCGAGTACACCCGCAGATTTTATAACCCCGCCGCCGCCAAATGGGAAGAATTAACGGCCGATTCCATGGCCCGCGCCAAAGCACTGTCGCTGTGGAAGGCCGCAACCCGTACCGCCTGGGGCGATTTGCAATTTATGGATGTGCAGGTTCAGAGCGTCGAGGGACAGCCTTACGCCAGTTGGAATGGCCATAAGCCGGAACTGAAAGTCGGCGGGGAACTGAAGATTATGACACTGGTGCGTATGGGACGGCTTAAGCCGACGGATATTTCCGTACAGATTTATCATGGCCAGGTCGATTCGGTCGGACGTGTTGAGAGCGGCTTGATTACGGATATGCAGTACGTGGAAGGCTCGCTCAATCCGGACAATATCGCCACCTTTGCCGGCGTTCTGCCGTGCCGGGTTTCCGGCCAGCAGGGATTCTGCCTGCGTATTATGCCGCGGCACGAAGATCTCGTCGAACCGTATGAATCAGGGTTGATTCTCTGGGAAGGCGCGGTCAAATAACACCGACCGCCAAATAAGTTTTTCCAAAACCCCCGTACTCTCCACGGGGGTTTTTTATTTCGGCATCCGCGACGCAGTAGAATCGCGGCGGCGCAAGCCGCCCGACAGACAAACAGAATTCTCTTTACATTTTCTGTACACGGGAAAACAATAGGAAGAACATCTGTAGTGTGTTTGCAGGCAATAGGAAATCATTATGCGTATTATAGCAGGCAGCAAGCGTGGGATGAAACTGTTCAGTCCGGAAGGGATGGACACCCGGCCCATCACCGACCGCGTCAAGGAATCGGTGTTTAATATCCTCTACAGCAAGGGATACCCAGAGGGCTGTATCGTGGCGGATTTGTTCTGCGGCACAGGCTCGATGGGGCTGGAGGCCCTGTCGCGCGGAGCGGCCTGGGCGACGTTCTTTGATAAAGATTACAGGGTCATCGAGATTCTCAAACGCAATATCGCCAAGGCGGATTTTGCGGTCCAGTCCAAGGCCGTCTGCGCCAATGTTCTGAAAGTCGGTGCAGCACCGACGCCGGAGCACGGTTTCTACGACCTTGTTTTTGTTGACCCGCCTTATATGATGAGCGAGAACTGCGAGGCGGACAGCCGGGTGGGAAAACTGATGTTTCTAATCAGTCAGCAGGTCAAAGACGATGGATTAGTGATTCTTCGCACCCATGAACAGGCACTGGCACAGGAACGCTACGACAAATTGACTCAAATCGATATGCGAAGCTGGGGAAGTATGACCGTTCGTTTTTACCGCAAAAATGACGGCGGAAAATCTTCTCTGGACGATAAGGATTCCTCGGGCGCGGCGCCAAACGCCGAACAGGCCGATTAATTGCCGGCCAGTGATGATTCTCCGGCGGCCTGCTGACGAGCTTTGCGGGCGGCCTGCATCCGCTGTTTGCGAACCTGAAAGATATCAATCAGCCAGCCGTAATATACCGCCAGCATCGCCCATGAGGTGGTGCACCCGGCCACAACCCAGTTGCGGAGTACGGCGATATATTCCAGGTGCGGACCGACGGCATACCGCCACATCGGATTATCCATACGGAACGGCCAGAAGATTTGAACATCTTCGTGGTGAATACAATCAATGGCAAGATGAAACCAGACGCCGAGAATACCCGCGAAAATCATTTTACTCAGAATCGCGCGGTAAGGCAGACCGAACCACCCCATACTCGACTCACAAAATATACGCAGCGGACGTATCCAATACATCGCTGCGCCATACACGGCGCCGAAAACAGCTCCGAAAATCAGCGTATGGAAATGGGATGTCTGATGCACCGGCCAGCCCGGCTGAAATATCCAGTCTATCACCACTTCGCAATCAATCGCGATGTTGGCCAGCACAAACACCGGCACGTCAATCCATCGCCGAAACGCAAGACCCACTAATCCACTGGGTCCAAAGTGGTACGGCGTATAAGGCATTGCTGTAATTTAACCCTTACAAAAACGTTGTTTTATTTTCTTCTCAGAAATTGAGTTCGAGAGGAAGTTGATACTAAAGCAGATCATTATACCCATTCCATTTTCAAAAAGCAAGACCCTTTCGTGGCAAGAAAAAAGAGATTTACGGGGCCGGATTCCCGTTTTGCAACCCTTTTTAATGAAACAACTTACGGAAGAATGAGAAAAGTCGTCACGTTCCTTGTTAAGCAGGGCGGTCTTTTTTAGGCCGGTGGAATTTTCGGAACAAAAAGAAGATGGTAAAAAGGCCGGCCAGAACCCAGCCAACGATACAGCCCCAAATGATCCAGTGCTGAATATCATTCATTCGAGACCAATGTCCGTTATAGGCCCAGTTGAAAAGAAAATTGCGGCGAAGCGGCCAGAAAACCTGAACGTCATAATGATAAAATCCATCAATCAGAACATGCAGCCAGGCGCCGACAAGGCCGGACAAAATCATTGAGAACAATGTCGGTGCGTGCGAAAATCCCAACACCGCATTCACTCCGCGGCATCCGCGACGAAATGGTTTTATTCCATACACGATTGCCCCAAATGTCATTCCCGCGATACCGCCGACCAATAACGTATGAAAATGCCAAAGCTGATGAACGGGCCAGCCAGGGGAGAAAAACGAATCCGCCAGGACCTCCGTGTCAATCAATACGTTGGCCGCAACAAGAACGGCGATATCCAGCCGGCCGCGGGACCATAATCCCGGCAGGGCGCTCAATCCAAAATGATACGGCGTAAACGGCATATTTTACCGGCAAACCTCATTCCCGAAAAACGGCTTTCGATGGAGTTTTTTTTCTGCTCCGCAGGGGAATCTTATCCGCATCGCGTTATTCCCGCAACAAGATTAAATTTACAGAGGTCCGCGGCGTTACCTCTAAATCCTTTTCATCTTTAGTTAACGCTGACGGGGATGGGATTGTTCGATTTTATGTTTTCCGTCAAAATCAGGTTTGTGAAAATCGACGCTTTTCCCAAGGGGGTACCGATATCGTGAAGAGTATAAAAATAACGGAGAGGGCGGGATTCGAACCCGCGGTACCCATAAGGGCACACTGGTTTTCGAAACCAGCTCGATCAGCCGCTCCGACACCTCTCCAAATCGCCCGGCACATCTTTTCCCTCGGGCAATGTAATACTCTACCGTTAAAGGGCTGTTTTTGCAAGCGGATTGCTCGGCTGATTTCCTAAATACCTTTCATTGTTATCCCTTGAATAATGAACTGGACATATTAAGAAAAAAGCCGGACTCATTCCTGAGCCCGGCTTTATAAAAAACATCTGCACTTTACAATTCGCTTCGACACCCGCGGACAACCACTGTTGAGCGAATATTGCAAAGTCAGCCAAATCGCTTTTGCATCCTGACGTTTATGGTGCAGTTTCTAACCAGTGACTGGCCATTAGTGCGAAGTCAAGCAAGTCAACAACTTTATCCGGAATACCGACAGGACCGGTAATATCCCCCGGAATAGGATTATCCGTGTAAGCCGGTTCGTTGGTGGTCAGCTCAAATGCCAAATCCCAGGACGTACCGGCTGGATACTCAATCGGCATACCATTTGACCATTGGGAACCGATAACCGGCGGCCAGATGTTTAATCCCGTTGGATCAATGACCATTCCTATCCTCGTAGCGTCATCATTGTAGAAATTCGGACGGGTCTTCCAGCCGAATGGAAATTGCATCTGCTGTTCCTGAGGATAAATCGCCGAAATACTTAACCAGTAAACATTGGGCATTCCGTCAGCCATTGGCTCTTGGTAAAACCATTCATCCTGCGATAAAAGTTGGTTAAACTGGAAACAGGCTTCATTGACACGTTCAGGTCTGCCTTGCGGGTCTTTGTCAAAGCCTGCAAAATTCCACACCCAGTTGGTGCAATAGTTTTCCCAAATCAGCTTGCCCGGATGACTGAACGGATGCTGAGGATCCGCTCCTTTCGGTACATCAGTCCAAATACCGATATGGAACGCAGTCGGCAGTACCGGCGGCAGAGTGGGCTGTGTCCAGCCGATGAATGACCCCCACCAGTGAATATCCGTGATTGGTCGTTTATCGCTGCACTTCCAATCATCAGCCATAATTGGATGCTGCCAGTAAAGGGAACGCTCATCCCAGCCGATAATCATTCCAGGTTCCTCTGCGAGAACGACCGGCGGCTGACTCCACTTAATAAAGTTCTTGCTGTTGGCGCCGCTACTGGGTAGATTGTGGGTGACGATAAGGTTGTGCCAATAGTTCCACATCACACCAAATTGCGGTTGGCCGGGCGGAGGAACCGGCATTTGTCCAAATATCCACTTGAAATTCTCATCCACGATAAAGAACTGAGAATTCTTAATATTGAACGCCGGATTGTTCGCAAACCCTGTTGCGACGGGATTGGCTGCGGCAACACCGACTTTGGAAGTATCAATCTTGATAGTCGTCGGCGCGTTCCACGGAATCGGTGCCGGGCAGCTCCACCACCATGAACGGATATTGCCGTTAATGTCTTTGATACCGAATGACACAGCATTGATTTGGCCCGCTGCACCAAACTGAGGAGGCGTTACCGTTACGGTAATCGTCGAATTACTCAAATCCGGGTCCAGCAGGTAATCATATTCCCACGCACTGGAATAATTTCCGGATGGTAAACCAAGTTCACCCCATGCCATGACAAGACCGGCATCTTCAGGATTAAGGCCGCCGCCGCCACCGCCGCCATAGACATATACCGTTCCTGACTGGAAAAGTCTGGTAAAATTATTGAAATAGGCGAGAATGTCCGATAATAAAGACATGAAGGGATTTGAGTTAAGCAAAGCGGAAGTTGTTCGACTGAAGGATATGCACAAGA
>VGXU01000008.1 GCA_016873215.1 Planctomycetota bacterium | reverse complement strand
AAAAATGGCGTACCGCCGGTCATGGCCGGGACGGTCTTTGACATGCCGAATCAGTGTTTCGGGTTTTCCAAGCCGCTCGAGAATAATACTCACCACTTCCAGATTCGTCTTTTCGTTATTGCCGCCGATATTATAAATCTCGCCGGGTTTCGCTTGGGTCAGCACTTTCCAGATAGCCGTACAATGGTCATATACGTATAGCCAGTCGCGGATATACAGCCCGTCGCCATACATCGGCAGTTCTTTATCGTTGAGAGCATTGTTAATCATCAGCGGAATCATTTTTTCCGGGAACTGGTACGGCCCGTAATTATTGGAGCAGCGGGTAATGTTATAACGCAAGCCCCAACTGTGGCCAAAAGCCCGGACCAGCATATCCGCCGCGGCTTTGCTGGCCGAATACGGCGAATTGGGACTCAGCGCCGTCGTCTCCCTGAAAAACCCTTCCGGCCCCAACGAGCCATACACCTCGTCGGTGGAAACCTGCAGGAACCGCTCCAGCTTGTGGTCTAAAGCCGCTTTGAGCAGTGTCAGCGTACCGGCAACGTTGGTCTGAATAAAAATTCCCGGCTCAACCAGCGAACGGTCCACATGACTTTCTGCTGCAAAATTGACAATTGCATCTATTTTATGCTTCTTTATCAGTTCATCCGCCAGGGCCGCATCGCAGATATCGCCTTTGACGAATATATAGTTCGGATGGTTTGTAAAACCTTCCAGATTTTCCAGATTGCCGGCGTAAGTCAACTTGTCCAGATTCACGATGCGCACATCCGGATGTTCGGCCAGAACCATCCGTACAAAATTACTGCCGATAAACCCGGCACCGCCTGTGACTAATATCGTTCTCATACCTGCTCCAGATGTTCCCGCAAGGGTTCCTGCCAGGGACGCATTGCCGTGCCCAGCAGTTTTTCCAGCTTGCCGCAATTAAACCGGCTGTTGAGCGGCCGCTTAGCCGCCGATGGGAAATCGCTCGTTTTACAGGGATTCAGATTGACTCCCACTTTCAGCGTCTCAAAAACAAATTGGGCCATTTCATACCGGCTTACATAACCTTTGGCCGCCAAATGATATATCCCTTCCGGAGACATCGGCAGCTCCATCATCCGGCACACTATTTCCGCCGCTTCTCTCGTTGCTGTCGGAGAACCAACCTGGTCATCCACAACCCGCAGCGGTTTTCCGGCCCGCGCCGTATCCAGCAGTTTTTTAACAAAATTCGTTCCCGCTCTGCCGTACGTCCATTGCAAACGTACAATGCAGAAACGACAGCCAGACGCCGATAAGGCCTTTTCGCCTTCGTATTTACTTTTTCCGTAAGCACTAAGCGGATTGGCCGCATCGGTTTCCGCATAAGGCCTGTCCAGCATTCCATCAAACACAAAATCCGTACTGATGTGCAGCACCGGTATATTTCGTTTGGCCGCCTGCCGCCCTAATTGGCCGACCGCCCGGCCGTTGACTCGAAACGCTAGTTCCGCCTCGCTCTCGGCCTTTTCCACATTCGTATAAGCGGCACAATTAATAATTTGCTTTGCCTGTCCAACAACACTTTCAACATGCCCTGCATTCGTAATATCCAATTCCGGCAAATCATATCCCTGCGCCGGGATATTTCGTCGTCTGAGGCACTCCATCAAGTCCGTACCGAGCATTCCTCTTGCGCCAAGAACAATAACCGGCAGATTCATCGAACGCCTCCGTCATACGCCGGGAGTTTTTCACTCGGATATTCTTTAAGTCGGCCGTAAGCGGCGTCTTTGGCGGATAATTGCGGATTTTGAATCGGCCATTCGATTCCAATGTCCGGGTCGTTCCAGGCAATGCCGCCCTCACAGGCCGGGGCGTAATAATCCGTGCATTTATAACAAAACATCGCAGTTACACTCAGGACACAGAATCCATGGGCGAATCCGGCCGGCATAAAGAACTGACGATGATTTTCAGCCGACAACACTGCACCGACCCATTGGCCGAACGTCGGTGAACCTTTGCGGATATCCACCGCCACATCAAACACCTCGCCCTGCATCACCTGCACTAATTTAGCCTGTCCGTGCGGATACTGAAAATGAAGTCCCCGCAAAACCCCTTTCTGAGAGAAAGATATATTATCCTGCACGAATGGCCCGACGACGCCGACCTGTTCGTAACGGGATGCGCTGAAGGTTTCCATAAAATAGCCCCGGGCATCGCCGAATACCTTCGGTTCAAGAATAACCACGCCGGGAATAGCGGTTTCCAGCCGGTTCATCGTGATACCCCTTGTATCAGTTGAATAAGATACTGTCCGTATTCATTTTTCTTTAGCGGCTCAGCCCGTCGAAGTACTGCTTCGGCGTCGATCCAGTTCTGACGAAACGCGATTTCTTCCGGACAGGCAATCATTAACCCCTGCCGCTGCTGAACGGTTTGCACAAAATTGCCCGCCTGCAGCATGGACTCGTGGGTTCCCGTATCCAGCCATGCGATGCCCCGGCTCAGCAATTCCGCCCGCAGTTTTCCCTGTTTGAGATATTCCTTATTGACATCGGTAATTTCCAGTTCCCCTCTGGCTGAGGGTTTGATGGAAGCCGCGATTTCCGTGATGTGTTTATCATAAAAATACAACCCCACCGCCGCGTAATTAGACTTGGGTTTCGCGGGTTTTTCTTCAATACTCAGCACGCTGCCGCCGTTTCCCAGTTCAATTACACCATAGCGTTCGGGGTCGCGTACCCAGTAGCCGAAAATCGTCGCACCCTCGGTCTGCGAATCCGCCGCCCGCAGCGACGGCGTCAGGCCGTGACCATGAAAGATATTGTCTCCAAGAATTAAACACACGGGTTTAACGCCAAGAAAAGATTTACCGATGATAAATGCCTGCGCCAGTCCTTCGGGCTTTGGCTGTACCGCATAATCAAGCGATATGCCCCATTGGCTTCCATCCCCCAGCAGCGTACGGAACACCGGCGTATCCTGCGGCGTAGAAATGACGAGAATCTGGCGAATACCGGCCAGCATCAGCGTTGTCAGGGGATAATAGATCATCGGTTTATCGTACACCGGCAGAAGCTGTTTACTGACCGCCTGTGTCGCCGGATACAGGCGTGTGCCGCTGCCCCCGGCCAAAATAATACCTTTGCGTTGCATTGAAGCCTCCATTGGCCTTCCAAAAAAGACGGATTAGAACTGCCGCAAAAACCTCAAATCGTTTTCAAACAGCAGCCGAATATCCGTAATGCCGTATTTTTTCATGGCCAGCCGTTCGATACCGAAGCCGAATGCCCAGCCGGTGTATTTTTCACTGTCGATGCCAACGGCGTCAAAGACATTTGGATCCACCATGCCGCAGCCGCCGATTTCCATCCAGGATTCCTTACCGCTTTTATCCACCCAGAGGATATCCACCTCGCAGCTTGGTTCGGTGAACGGGAAAAAGCTTGGCCGAAAACGCCATTTTGTGTCAGGCCCGAAGAAGACGTGGATAAACTGATTAATGGTCGTTTTCAAATCGACCATCGTTACACCTTCATCGACCACCAGCGCCTCCAATTGATGAAACATAAACATGTGCGTCGCGTCAACTGTATCGGGCCGATACACCCGTCCCGGCGCGACAACACGGATCGGCGGTTTCTGATGTTCCATCACGCGAATCTGAATCGTCGATGTCTGGCTGCGCAGCAACGTCGATTCGCTGACGTAAAAATTATCCATCGGGTCGCGGGCCGGGTGTTCCGGCGGGATATTCAACGCGATGAAATTATGCCACTCGTCCTCCACTTCCGGCCCGTACGCGATATTGAATCCCATTCGACCGAAAATATCCAGCAGTTCGCTGATGGTCTGCGTGATGATATGGCTGCGCCCCCGCGGTATTGCCGCACCCGGCAGTGTTACGTCAATCATCGGACCCTGTTTGGCCACACCCGTGCCAAGCGTTTGTTTCTTCTGTTCAAACGCTTCCGTCACCTGCTGCTTGATACGATTGGCGGTTTGCCCGCCGGCTTTTTTCTGTTCGGCGGGCAGACTCCCGACCTGGCTGAGCATATTGGTCACAAGACCTTTACGCCCCAGATACTTGATACGAAAAGCATCAAGTTCCTCGGCTGTCCGGACCGCCTCAAGCTCAGCCATCGCAGTAATTGCAATTTGTTCAAACTGCTCCAACATTGGGCATCGGCCCCTAAAGCAGGATGGTTTATTTCTGAACGGACGTCGCTTTTTGAACCAGCAGATCGAAGGCCGCAGTATCGGCGATGGCAATTTCGCTGAGCATTTTACGGTTCAGCGCAATACCTGCCTTTTTGCAGCCATTAATGAACGTACTGTAACGAACGCCCCGCTGACGACAGGCGGCGTTGAGACGGATGATCCACATCTCACGAAATTTGCGTTTTTTCTGACGTCGGCCGACTCGCGCATAGACCCCTGCGCGAACCGCCGCCTCTTTGGCCAGACGAATCTGATTCTTGCGGGGACCGTAAAACCCCTTAACGGCCTTCAAAACTCTTTTCTTGGATTGACGCCGTGCGGCGCCTCTGCGTACTCTGGGCATACCAGCTTTTCCTTTCCGATTCGAATTATTTTAGCCTGCTGCGGCAGCTGATGTGGCCGGGAAGCGGGCATTCGAGGGCTATAAGCCCTGTTTCTACACTATTTTATGCTCCCAAAAGCGTCCGAATTTTTTGGGCCTTGGCGCCTTCCACAATCGCTGTGCCTTTAATCGCACGCAAACGCTTGGAGCTTTTATTACTCAGCAGATGGCTGCCGTTACAGCGATGTCGTTTCACCTTGCCGCTGCCGGTAATTTTTACGCGTTTTTTCAACCCTTTATGGGTTTTCATCTTTACTTTCATATATTTCCTCTTTCTTTTTGGCTATTTAGTCGTACTTCCATCCCACGGGAAGAGGAGAGAAGGTATCTTTTTCCCGTCGGAATGTCAACAAAAATCCGCTCAAAAAGACAAAAAAGGTCTTTTGCTCTTTCCCGGCACTCCCATTGGCTCGTTCTGCAATATCAGGATTGCTCGGCCGGCTTGGAACCGCTCACTTTGACCGGAACCAGAATCATGTTCATCCGTTTTCCAAGCAGTTCCGCAGGGCGTTCCACCCTGGCGATTTCCTGAAGGGTCTGGACAATCTCTTTCATGACCTCGTTGGCATGGTCCACATACATCATTTCCCGACCGCGGAACATCATCGTGAACTGCACCTTGTCGCCGCGTTCCAGAAATTCCGCCGCGTGTTTAATCTTGATGTCACGGTCATGATTGCCAATCTTTGGACGCATCCGGATTTCCTTGAGCGTCATCACGTGCTGTTTTTTCTGGCTCAGCTTGGCTTTTCGCTTCTGCTGATACAGAAATTTGCCGTAGTCCATAATCCGGCAGACCGGCGGTTCTGAATTCGGCGAAACTTCCACCAGGTCCAGTCCCGCTTCACGCGCCCTGTCCAAGGCCTCTTGAACCGCAACCACGCCGATTTGAGCGTTCGATTCGTCAATCAGCCGTACCGGGCTGACGCGAATCTTTTCATTAATACGAAATCCTTCCGTGCCGATAGTCTTTACCTTTCCATAAGCGGGGTTTTATTTGTTCCATTCGCCGTCGAATGGGATTTATTCTAAATTCAAATCCGCGGTTTTTCGCGCGATTTTTTCCTGGGCCTGCCCAATAAATGCCTCCGCAGACAGGCTGTGCTGAGATTGACTTTGCCGAACACGTATATTGACCGCGTTCTGCTCGGCTTCTTTGGGGCCGACGACCAGCATATAAGGCACGCGGTCGGCATGCGCACGGGCAATTTTGGCCCCGATTTTGTCATCGGAAATATCTATCGTTGCCCGCAGGCCGCCAGCCTTGAGTTTTTTCAGCAACTGCTCGGCGTAAGCGTTCGTTTTTTCACTGATCGGCATGATGCGTACCTGCTCCGGAGCCAGCCACAGCGGAAAATGACCCGCGTAATGCTCAATCAGAATCCCCAAAAACCGCTCGATGGAACCCAATATAGCCCGGTGAATCATCACCGGCGTTTTTTCCAAATTGTCCTTATCGGTATAGACCAGCTCAAACCGCATCGGCATCGAGAAATCCAGTTGAATCGTTCCCAGCTGCCACGACCGGCCGATGCAGTCGCTGATATGAAAGTCAATCTTCGGCCCGTAAAACGCACCGTCGCCGGCGTTGATTTTGTATTCCATGCCCTTGTGTTTCAGCGCGCCTGCCAGCGCGTTGGTTGCGGTTTCCCATATTTCATCCGAACCGATGTGGTCAACCGGCTTGGTCGAAAGCTCAATATGGTAATCCTTAAAACCAAATGCCGCATAGAGTTCCTGCACCAGGTTGATGACGCCAATGATTTCGCCTTCAATCTGTTCGGGTGTGCAGAAGATATGGGCGTCATCCTGGGTGAACTGCCGGACACGCACCAGACCGTGCATCTGCCCGCTGGCCTCGTAGCGATGAACCAGCCCCAGCTCGGCCACACGCATTGGAAATTCCCGATACGAATGTTTGGACGATTTGAAAATCAGCAGTCCGCCGGGACAGTTCATCGGCTTGACGGCATAGGTCACTTCGTCCACTTTGGTAAAATACATATTCTGCTTATAGTGATCCCAGTGGCCGCTGCGATGCCACAGCGACTCGTTGAGCATAATCGGCGTTTTGACTTCCTGATACTCATACTTCTTGTGGACACTGCGCCAGAAATCAATGATTTCATTCCAGACGACCATTCCCCGCGGATGCAGGAAAGCAAATCCGGGACCTTCGTCCTGGAAGCTGAATAAATCCATCTGCTTTCCAATAACACGATGGTCGCGTTTGCGAGCCTCTTCCAGACGATTGATATACTCATCAAGGTCTTTTTTATTCCGCCAGGCCGTGCCATAAACACGCTGGAGCATTTTCTGGGATGCGTCACCGTGCCAATAGGCTCCGGCTACCGACATGATTTTAAACGCCCCGACTTCAATCGAACCGGTGCGGGGAATATGCGGCCCGCGACACAAGTCCGTAAAACCGTCGCCATGCGAGTAAAAACTGATGATATCCCCTTCGGCCCGGTTAATATTGTCCAGTTTATATTTATCCCCCGCCATTTTTTCTTTGGCCTGCTGACGGGTAATTTCAACCCGCACAAAAGGTCTGTCCGCTTTGACAATCTCCGCCATCCGGGCTTCAATGCGGCCAAAGTCTTCCGGGCGAATCGGCTCGTCAAGGTCAATATCGTAATAAAATCCATCGGCCACCGTCGGCCCATAGACTAATTTGGCCGCGGGCCAAAGAGAGCATATCGCTTCGGCCATAATGTGGGCGCAACTGTGCCGGAGGATTTCAAGACCATCGTTATCTTTGGAAGTGATAATCTGGAAGGACATTTCACCCTGAATCGGACAGGATAAGTCAACCAGCCTGCCGTCGATTTTCGCCGCGATGGCCGAACGGGCAAGCCCGGCCCCGATGCGATGTGCGAATTGATACGCTGTTGAACCGTCAGGGCCTTCCATAATCGACCCGTCGGGCAGTTTGACCTTTGCCATTGACCTTTCCAAAACTTTTGTCGTTACACGTAAAACAGACGCTGAATCCTAAACCTTGATAGAATAGTATAGAAACATCGTCCAAAATGTCAAGCCGAATTTATGCCTCAATTAAAAGCCCATCGGGATTGGCCCCTCCGCAGAGAAAACACAGGAGACGTCATACCCACCGATGTAAAACAGGAAATATTCATAAAGATAAATACCCGGCGCACTATACTCTGTTTCTTATGGTATTTTTATTCCAAGGCGTTAATAAAACCAATTCCTATCCTCCTATAACAGGCCCGTATTCGTCTTCGATGGACTTCTTTGTGGAGACATCCATACTGGTGCCCATCTTTTTCTCAGCCTTTTCCAAAAGCGCCGCCGGATAACGTCCCTTATCCAGCATTTCTTCTATAGCGATCAAATCTTTATCATAAAGTTCCCATAAATGGTCGTCGAGAAGCTGCATCCCCATTTTTTTGCCGATTTGGATACTGGACTCGATACGATAGGTTTTATTTTCACGAATCAGGTTGGAGATAGCCGACGTAACCACCATGAACTCATACGCCGCCACACGTCCTTTGCCTGTTTTCTTAGGACAAAGGATCTGACTGAGTACCGCGATGAGGTTGGTGCTGAGCTGAACGCGAATTTGCTCCTGCTGGCTTACCGGAAAGGCATCTACGATACGGTTAATCGTACCCTGACAGCCTGTGGTGTGCAGTGTTCCAAACACAAGGTGCCCGGTTTCCGCCGCCGTGATGGCCGCTTCGATGGTTTCAAGGTCTCGCAATTCACCGACCAGAATCACGTCCGGGTCCATACGCAAAGACCGACGAAGAGCCTCGGAAAAAGTCGGCACATCCAAACCCACTTCCCGCTGGTTGATCACGGACTTTTTGTGGCTATGATAGTATTCAATCGGCTCCTCGACGGTAATAATATGCTGGTCCAGGTTTTCGTTGATATAATTAATCATACTGGCCAGCGTCGTGGTTTTACCACTTCCAGTAGGCCCCGTCACCAGAAAAAGTCCTCTGGGGCGCCGGCACAACGCCGCACAAATCCGCGGAAGACCAATCTGCTCAAAACTTAGCAGTGCTGAAGGGATCAGACGCAACACCATCGAGATATTGCCCTTTTGACGAAACACCGATGTTCTGAACCGCCCGGCATCCCCGAAGGCAAAACCAAAGTCCGTGCCTCCGACTTCCTGGAGTTCCTGCTGATTTTTTTCCGGCGTGATGCTTTTCATCAAAGCGACCGTATCATCCGGCTCCAGGACTTTGGTCTCCAGAGAACGCAGACGCCCGCTGACGCGCAGAACCGGCGGCCGGCCAACGACAATATGAATGTCAGAACCACCCGTCTTGATGCACGCTTCCAGCAACCGGTCAATATGTAGGGATGCCATAACCGTAATCCTATAAATTTATTATTTCTTCTGTTTCATTTTAGGCAGGTTAGTCCATGACCAGACCTTCCGCCTGCGTTACACGGGAAATTTCTTCCGGCGTAGTGACGCCCCGGAAAACCTTGACTCGGCCGTCATCCAGAAGCGTTCGCATCCCGCCAGCTCGGGCCGCTTTCCGCAGGTCGCTGGTTGACGCGCGGGAGAACGCCATATCTCGAATCTGACTATTCAGTTCCATCATTTCAAATATCGCAATACGCCCCTTAAACCCCGTCCCGGAACATCGGGGACAGCCCACTCCTTTATATATCGGATGTTTTTTCATATCTTCCGGAGTAATACTTAACAGCCGCAGAAAATGCGGGTCGGGCGACGTGTCAATTGCTTTACATTCCTTGCAGAGGACACGCACAAGACGCTGAGCCATAATCGCCTGAATAGAACTGGCCACAAGAAACGGTTTGACCCCCATATCAATCAGCCGTGTAATCGCGCTGGGCGCATCATTGGTGTGCAGCGTGCTGAACACGAGGTGACCAGTCAGGGCCGCCTGGATGGCAATGTCGGCCACAATGCCATCGCGGATTTCGCCGATGAGAATAATGTTGGGTGCCTGACGCAGCATCGACCGCAGAATTTTTTCGAATGTCAGCCCGATATCCGTCCGTACCTGACATTGATTGATGCCTTTGATGTTATACTCCACAGGATCTTCGGCGGTGATGATTTTTTTGTCCGGCCGGTTCAACTCCTGCAGCGCCGAATACAGTGTCGTCGTTTTACCGCTGCCCGTCGGACCTGTCACCAGAAAGATACCATTGGGTCGGCGGATAATTTTGGTGAATTCTTCATAGTTGTCTTGTTCAAAGCCAATGGCCTGAATACCGATATTGACCGACTCGGGACGCAAAATACGCAAGACGATGCTTTCGCCGTGATAGGCCGGCAGCGCCGACACACGAAAGTCGATGTCCTGGGTATCAATCAGCCGCTTGATACGGCCGTCCTGCGGAAGCCGGCGTTCGCCGATATCCATTCCGGACATAATTTTGATGCGGGCCAGTACCGGCGCCTGCATGCTCTTGGGAATGTTGTCGCGTTCAATACAGACACCATCAATACGATACCGTACGCGAACGCGGTCAGCCATCGGTTCAATATGAATATCGCTGGCCCGCGTCCGCACCGCCTCGTCGATAATCAGGTTGACCAGCCGGATGACCGGACCGTCGTCTTCTTCGCCGGACATCTCGGCCCGGCGGATTTCCGCCTGTAAAGTTTTGCCCGCCGCAACCAGTTCCGCCGCTGTCGCGTCGATACTGTTGCGGACCTCGTCGATACGCGTATTGATATAATTGTCAACCTTGGTCGGAGACGCCAGACAGCATTGCAATTCCGCGTTGAGCCGAAAACGCAGCAGGTCCAGCAAATCTAAATCCAGCGGATCCTTGATGACTAATTTGAGGTATCCGTTTTCCTTGCCCAGCGGCAAAATGCGATGTTTCTTGATGAGTTCTTCGGGGACAAGCTGTTTTGCGTTTTCGGGAATATTTGCTTTATCCAGATCGACATACTCCATGCCGAACTGTTTAGCCAGTGCCTCAAAAACCTGGTCCTCATTGGCCAGACCCATCGAAATAAGCATTTCGCCAAGGCGCTTATTACTTTCCTTGCCTTTTTTTATCGCCTTAACGAGGTTTTCTTTATCGACAACCCCTTTGGCATATAAAATCTCGCCTAAATGTCTCCGCTTCTGTGCCATCCGGTCCTTTCTCTGCGAGGTCAATCCCGAAATTCACAATATCGTATTATAGCATAATGGGTTATCTTCGTCAAACCCCCAGTTTCAACCGCAATAAATTCAGGGCCGATAATGCCGCTCTTTGGCGAATCATTTCCCTTGAAAGAGGCGCAAAACGAAATTCCCGCACCTCTAAATTTTTTCCAATTTGCACGGCGATATAGACCAATCCCACCGGCTTTTGTTCCGTTCCGCCGTCGGGGCCGGCGATCCCTGTAATAGCAATAGCTGCGTCCGCGCCGGTTCTCCGCACCGCACCCTGCGCCATCGCCCCGGCCACCTGCTCACTGACCGCCCCATACTTTTTCAAACGTTCTTCGGGAACACCCAACTCCCGATTTTTCAATTCATTGCTGTAGGTCACCCAGCCGCCCCGGTAATAACCGCTGCTGCCGGGGACGTCGGTAATCAGTTTGCCGACCAGCCCGCCCGTGCAGGATTCCGCCGTCGCAAGGGTCATCTTCTTTTGCCGCAGCAGTTGGCCCACGACTTCCGGCAGCGTCTTATCTTCCGTACTATAGACAATAGAGCCTAAAATCCCGACGATTTGCCGTTTTCGTTCGGCAATCATTTGCCGGGCCGTTTCAAAATCGGCCGCCTCGGCGACAATATGCAGTGTAATATCGCCGCCGTTGACTGTACAGTTGACTAATGGATTCCGCCCTCGCTTCATCATATCGCCAAGCTGCTGGGCAATAATGGATTCTCCCGCCCCGTAGCAGGAAACACGTTCCGTCAGCGACACCGGCCCTCCCTGTCGGTTTTTCAGTCGCGGTCGAATCATATCGTCAAACATCCGCCGCATTTCCACCGGCACGCCGGGCAGACAAAAATACTCTTTCCCCGCCGCAACGGCATAAATCCCCGGCGCCGTTCCGATGGGGTTATCAATAACATTGGCGCCTTTGGGAATCATTGCCTGCATGCGGTTAATTGAAGGCGTAACGATTTTACGGGACGTGAAAAACGCTTCAATAATATCAAGCAGTTCCTGTCGAAATTCCAGTTCCACACCCAGAAAATCCGCCATGGCCTGCCGGGTCAAATCATCATCCGTCGGGCCAAGACCGCCGGTGATAAAAATGAAATCGCCGACTTTTGCCGCCTCTGTCAGAGACGAAACGATGCGGTCCATTTCATCGCCGACCACCCAGACGCCGCAGGTGGGAATGCCAAATGTCAAAAGCTGCCCGCTCAACCAGTGGGCATTGGTGTCCACCGTCCGACCGTTGAGCAATTCGTTACCGATGCTGACAATGCAGGCCCGCTTCATAGCTTCACAATCACTTTCACTGCGCCATCCTTATAGTCGGCTACCAAATCGAATGCCTTTTGAGTTTGCGAGAAATCAAACCGATGCGTCACCATAAAATCCAAGTTGACTTTGCCGGCGGCCAGCAAGTCAATTGCCTTTTGCGTGCAGTGATTTTGCCGGCGGACGTTAATCAGCGTAATTTCTTTGCGCCGCATCAGGTCGGGACTGAACGATACACGGGTCTCGCGAGGAATGCCGACCAGCATCATTTTGCCGCCGGGTTTGAGGAGTTCGATGCCCTGGTCGAGTGCTTCCTGTTGTCCGGCACATTCATAGACGATATCAATGCCGTCCTGCTCAGCCCTGCCAATAGCCGTGACAATATTTTCTTTGTTCGGATTGCCCACCCAGTCGGCGCCGTTGTTTTGCGCCAGCCGGAGACGCTCCTCGATGATTTCGGTCATATAGACTTTGGCTACTCCAAGCGCTTTGGACGCCGCCATCACACTCAACCCTATCGGCCCGGCACCCAGAACGGCAATTTTTGTGCCCGGCTGCATCTGCGACTGTTTCACCGCATACACACCGATGGCAAACGGTTCACATAATATGCCCTGTGCTGCGGTCAATTTGTCGTCGATGGGAAAGCAGCATTCGGCGGGCATTACCAGATACTCACACAGACACCCGGCAATTTGTCCCGGACAGCCCAGAAAAACCAACTTGCGGCAGGTATGAGGGCGGCCTGCCAGACACTGGTCGCATTGATGACACGACACCGCCGGCTCCACGGCAACCAACTGCCCGGGGCGAAGATTTTTCACCGAGGCCCCCACCTCGACCACCCGCCCGGCACATTCGTGGCCGACCACAAACGGATACTGCACCACCTGACTGCCGATCCGGCCGGTTTCATAATAATGGATATCGCTGCCGCAGACGCCGACAGCTTCAATCTTGAGAAGAACATCCGTATCGCGAGTAATTTTCGGCGAGGGGATTTCCCGCATCTCCATCTGACGAATGCCGGTTAAAACCTGTGCTTTCATCGTACCTTCCCGGTACCTTCCTGTGGTTTGTGCCTGTACGCAAAAAAATCCTTGTTTGAACCTATCTCAGCCAAAACAAGGATTTAACACAGCGGGCGATCGGAATCGGACCGACATGACCAGCTTGGAAGGCTGGAGCTTTACCACTAAGCTACGCCCGCAATTTAGGCCATATTGACCGAAAAAGCCTCCTTTGTCAACCAAAACCCCCGCCAAATCGCAAATTCCCCCCTGTTTTTGTGAATGTTAAAATAATCTTTGCAAATTCTGGAAAAGATTTCCAAAAGCGATATAATGGGCCTTTATTCGTTTTGGAGTATTCAGGATGGATATTCAAACACTGGCACAGGCAGCACGGAAGGCCGCAATTGAACTGGCGGCTCTTGACATCGGGATTAAGAACAAGGCCCTCGACGCAATCCGTCTGGCCCTGCTTGCACAAAGCGGACAAATCATCAAAGCCAATACCGCGGATATCGCCGAAGCCAAGGAAAATGAGCTGGCCGGGCCCCTGCTCAAACGTCTCAAATTCGACGCCGTCAAAATCGACGAGGTCTGCAAAGGAATAGAAAGCCTGATTAAGCTGGACGACCCTGTCGGCAAAACTATTTCCGCCACCGAACTTGACAAGGGGCTGGAACTCTATAAGGTCAGTTGTCCCATCGGCACTATCGGCGTGATTTTTGAATCCCGTCCTGATGCGCTGGTGCAGATTTCGTCCCTGTGCCTTAAAAGCGGCAATGCCATCCTGCTCAAAGGCGGCTCAGAGGCGGCCCGAACGAATAAAATTCTGGCCAAGGTTATCGCGGAGGCCTCTGTTAAGGCGGGAATACCTTCGGGCTGGCTGGGCCTGCTCGAAACCCGCGCCGATGTCGCCGCGATGCTCGAACTGGACGAATATATCGACCTGATTATTCCTCGCGGAAGCAACGCGTTCGTCCGTCATATTATGGATAATACGCGCATCCCTGTGATGGGACACGCCGACGGCATCTGCCACGTCTATGTGGATAAATCCGCCGAGGTGGATATGGCGGTCAATATTACCGTGGATTCCAAATGTCAGTATGTCGCCGTCTGCAACGCCGCCGAGACATTGCTGGTGCACAAAGATATTGCACCGGTCTTTCTGCCCAAAATTAAAGCGACGCTGGAAAAAAAGAAAGTCGTACTCTGCGGCTGTGACAAAACCCGCGCAATCATCGACATCAAGCCTGCAACTGAGCAGGACTGGAAGACCGAGTATCTCGATTATATTCTGTCGATTCGCACGGTGGATAGCCTGGAACAGGCCATCGAGCATATCAACACTTACGGCTCTGGCCATACGGATGTGATTGTCACCGGCGATAAATCCGCCGCAGCGAAATTTTTAAGCCGGGTGGATTCGGCGGATGTCTTCTGGAATGCCAGCACCCGCTTTGCCGATGGATACCGTTATGGCCTTGGCGCCGAGGTCGGTATCAGCACCAGCAAACTTCATGCCCGCGGCCCGGTGGGGCTGGAAGGTTTAGTTATCTACAAATGGCTGATGAAAGGTACCGGTCAGATCGTCGCCGACTACGGCGGAAAAGATGGCAAATCGTTTACCCATAAACCGCTGAAAAGGAGGTATTAAATGTTCAGAAAAACATGTTCTGGTTTTCTTTTTCTGTGTTTGTTTACTTCGTGTGTCTTTTCCAAACCTTCCAAAGACACAGCAAAGACAGACAGTATTTGGGAGAATTTAACCAAAGAGATCCAATCGCTATCGGATTCCATGCCAGATAAACCCGCACCAGGTTCAACTGATAAAGAGCGGGACGAATGGCGGATGCAAGATTATAAAATAAGGCAAAAACGGATTGAGACCATAGAAAAGCTTGAACTCCAGGGACTCTCCGATGAGCAGTTAAAACCATACTATGTAATGAAGGTTGATGACATCGAAAGTTGTTTTCACTTTGCTCGCTCTGAAGCCAACCGATACGAAGCAAAATTATATTCGATGATGGACAATAGTACACTTCAGGGGAAAATTCTGTCAACAGAGCTTTTCTGGAAGCTCAATCTGTATCACATAAACACCCATTTAATGCATATCTCCGAAGCAGATCTTCAGCAAATCGCTGAGTTTGAATTGTCACGAAAAACCAACCCCGAAGCTGGCCGTCTTATGGTTCGAGCAATAGATAGGGCTCGTCCAGGCTATGATGCGAAAGTTAAATGGTCAACATGGGTATTTGATAACATGTCGTCTGAGAGTGAAGGATATAAACTTCTTTCTGCCATAAATCGTAAAAAATCAGACATCGGAAAACAATTTGAGTTTGAAGGCTCTGATCTCAACGGCAATGTGATCACTGCAAAGAGTTTAAGAGGCAAAGTTGTCCTTATCGACTTTTGGGCCCTCTGGTGTGGATTTTGCCTGCAGGAAATACCTAAAATACAGGAATTGCACGAAAAATACAGTGATCATGGATTGTGTGTTCTTGGCGTTTTTAACGACTATCGAATTGATGAATTAAAAGAGTATCTCAAAGATAACAAGGCGACATGGACTCAACTGATTGACACTAAAGCGTCAAAAGAATCTTTCATGCACCCTTTGGCTCAAAGATATGGCATATCCGGCCTGCCCGAATATTTGTTAATTGACAAGAAAGGAAATTTGGTTAAGTTTGCCGGCAGAGTGGATATCCTTAAATCAGATATTGAAAAATTAATCGCTAATCAGTAAAAACTGGATTCGATAAAAGATATGCGTAACTTTGCCAATACCAAACGAATCGTTATCAAGGTCGGGACCAACACGCTGACCAAAGGCGACGGTATCGACACAGAGTATATCGAAGGTCTGGCCGGACAAATCGCCGCTTTAGTCAAGCAGGGCAAACAGGTTCTGCTGGTCACCAGCGGCGCCATTGGAATGGGCGCACGCAGACTCCAACACACCGGCCCAGTTAAAGAAATGAAAACCCGCCAGGCCTGCGCCGCTATCGGACAACCCCTCCTGATGCACGAATACCACAGGGCCTTTGCCAATCGCGGACAGATTGTCGCACAGGTACTGCTGACGGCGGAAGTATTAAAGAGCCGCAAAAGCTATCTGAATCTCAAAACCGCCATCGAAGCCCTGTTCAAACTGGGTGTCGTACCGATTCTGAATGAAAATGACAGCGTCGCCACCGACGAAATCGGCACGGCGTTCGGTGACAATGACCGCCTCAGTGCGCTGGTCGCCAGCAAAATCGACGCCGATGTTTTAATTCTGCTGACCGACATTGACGCTTTATATGACAAAAACCCCAAAGACCACCCCGACGCCCAGCCAATTAAGATCGTTTATGAAATCACGGATAAAATCGTCAGGGCCGCGGGCGGCAAAGGCTCGATGTATTCGACCGGCGGGATGAAAACCAAGATCGCCGCCGCCAAAATCGCCGCCTATGCCGGCTGCCGGGTCATCCTTGCTCACGGGCACGAACCCAACGTCCTCGAAAAAATCATCTCCGGCGACGACATCGGCACATTATTTATGCCAAAACAAAAATTGTCCAACCGCACCCGCTGGATATTGAATAATTCTCCCGAAGGAACCATTATTGTGGACGACGGTGCCCTCAAAGCTCTGCGAAACCACAAAAGTCTGCTGCCCAGCGGCGTCAAGGCCATCGAAGGGACATTCGAGGCCGGGACGGTGGTGATGATTAACAACTTCGCCAAGGCCGTCGTCAGCCTGTCCAGCGAGGAAATCAGGAAAGTCGCCGGCCGACACAGCCGCGAAATCCGCAAACTCCTCAGCCCCGACCGCCGCGACGTCGTCGCCGTGCCGGAAGATATCGTCTTTATCGATAACCCCGCAGGGGATTTGCCTTGACGCTCGGCGGCGTGTACAGTATCTTAACCAGCCTTTATTTCTCAATTTCAGCGGAAAAATAAAAGAAGATAAACGGCAAACTATCGCCGGAGTGGCGGAATGGCAGACGCGCAGGATTCAAAATCCTGTCGAGATTACACTCGGTGAGGGTTCAAGTCCCTCCTCCGGCAGTTTTATGAACGGGCAGAAATAATTTCGCAAATTTCTCCGGCTTTGGGGTATTGTTCGCCGCGATATGGATAAATGTTTAAGTCTCTGCGTCATTGGAACCGATAAGTAGAAAATATGTTTATAGTTTCAGTCTGTCGTCAATGGATTCGAATCATGCTAAAAATAGATAAAGTATCGCCCGCGGTATTATACAAAGTAAGATATTGTCTATTGATTATGGCAGCAATATTAGGATTGGTCGGCTGCCAAATCGGCCCCAAGGCCCCAACGACAATGTCATTCCGCCTCTCGCCGTTCGAACTGGCCAGCCGGCTGGGACTGAATGTGACGGAGGAAACCGACCGTTATATTGAAATGAAGAATGAAGCCAACCGCGTCCTTATCTTCATTCACGACGGCGGCAGAGTTTTCGTCAACCAGACTCCCATCGGCAGCACCGGCCCTGTGACCCGTCTTAATGGAACGCTTTATTTGCCTGAGATTCTGGAAAGTATGATTCGATCGCATCTGAGGTCCACATCTTACGTTGCGCCCGTGACACCGAAATCGCAGTGGACTCCGCCTAAGACCAAAGCAGCCGGCGGCCTGATTGTCATCGATCCCGGCCACGGCGGTGATGACCCCGGCACCACCAGCTATCTGGGACATTACGAAAAAGGTATCAATCTGCGTATCGCCAATAAAGTCGTCGCGAAGCTGAAAGCCAAAGGTTTTACCGTCAAAATGACCCGCACGTCGGACACCACCATCAATAGATTTGAGCGGGCCGAATTAACCAACAGGATCGACCCGGACTTGTTCGTCTCCATTCACTGTAATTCACTGCCTAAATCAACTATGCGCGGCTATACCGTCTATACCAGCCGCTCGGCCAGTGTGAATTCGCGGATGGCAGCCGGGCTGGTGGAAGATGCGATGACGGCCACGGGACTGCCCAGCCGGGGCGTACAGGGAGGGGATTATGTCGTGCTGGTCAACACCAACTGCCCGGCTATTCTGGTCGAATGCGGATGTTTGTCCAATCCGCGTGAGGCCGGTTTGCTTTATGACAGCAGTTTTCAGGACAAAGTCGCCACGGCCATCGCCAACGGCATCGAAAAAGCAATGGCACGCCTATAACAAGGAAGCGTCCGCCGCCGTCTTTGAATAAAATTGATTTCGCTATTTCTCTCTGGTACAATAATCACAAGTGTCAGGCTTTAAAATACAAACCGGCTTAAAGGAAATCTGAAACGTGCTGAAAGAAACTGAAAATCCTCCTATTATCTGGCCTGAACAAAAATCTGTCGCCGATTTTGAAGGCACATGGTGGGTGGCTCACACACGAAGCCGAAATGAAAAAGCCGTCGCATGGGCGATGACAGGACGGGAAATACAATATTTCCTGCCGATGGGCTGGAAAGTCAGCCGTAAAAAAGGACACACCATCCGCTCCCTTCTGCCGATTTTCAGCAGTTATATTTTTTTCTGCGGAGAGGAAAAAGACCGCATGGAAGTGCTCAAAACCAACCGTGTCGCGACGATTATCTCTGTTTTTGACAAGGCCCGATTAGTCGCCGAACTTCTTCCCATTGAAAGAGCTTTGCGAGCGGGAAAAACTCTCCTGCCCCATGAATACATCAAGGTCGGTCAAAAATGCAAAGTCATCGCCGGCCCTCTTATGGGAACCGAAGGCGTGATTGCCAGGCAAGGCGGAAAAAATCTTCGGCTCATTCTGGCCGTTGAAATGCTCGGCCAGGCCACCAGCGTCGAAATCGACGCCGATATGATTGAACCATTGGAAAATTAATTCTATTCAGGAGATTCCTATGGTATCCCTTATCTGGCTGACAGGATTGTTGATTGCGGGATTGGGCGGCTGGATCGTCTGGCGGCCAAAACCTCTGACCTGGCTTCTTCAGCAGGCCAAGAATGAAGTTGTCTTTTCCATCATGGCCCTACTCAGGGCCGCCATCGGCGTCATTATGCTCGTCTGGGCACGCTCGTGCAATCGCCCCGTCATCATCGTCGTCATCGGCATCCTGGCGATTGCCGGAGGCGTTTTTATGATTGTCGCTCCCAGAAGCCAAACACAAAAAATGATCCAGTGGTTTCTCGCCCGGCCTTTATGGATTCATCGTCTCTGGGGAATCGTTGCCGCCATCTTCGGACTGCTCGTCATCTGGGCCGGCTGGCCAAAATAATAGATTGATGCAGCGATTGACGAGTCGTACTATTGCGACACGGAACTGTAATGCCAATGCCACGGCTCAAATGCCATCTTTGAGCCGTGCGGGTATGACAGTTTGAACCCATATCGCTCCGCGTGACGCAGCATCCATTGATATTCCTCCAGTGCCTCAAATGCAGCAGGGTCGTTCTGGCCGTCGATGCCCCGCTCATTAACAAAATCAACGGCCTGATGTATCGGCTGACCGTGTTCGCTATACCCCGGCCACGCCGCAAACCTCGCCGTCTCGCGAATGGAATAATCGTGATTCTTGAGATAAAAAACAAACAGATAAAGCTGATATGCCGCTGACCGGTATCCCGACTCGACATACAGCATCCTGCCAATATCTTTTTTCATTGCCGCCGTCATCGCCATATAGGCGTTATACACATCTCGCGGCAAAAACTGCGGAGGAATTTCCTGCGTCTTATTTTCCGCCAGTTTCATCATCTGGCCTTTGATGACAACAAGATCGGGCGTTTTTGAAGGGATGCCCTGATAGGGAATGGTGATATTCAGCAATCTCGTATCAAGATTCTGAAACTGCCGCAAGAAGGCCCGTTCTTCGCCATTCAGCGGCAAATACAATTCTTCAAAACTCAGCGCCGCAATATCGCCCTGGCTCCGCCGCTGCGCAATCATCGGCTCCAGCTTCTTGACCACCTGCTCCACCACCGCCCTGTCCGCATCGGAAAGCCTGGCGACATTGATATTACTGCCGCCGCAGCCGGCAACGAACAACACTCCTGTTCCCAGCAACCCCAGACAGACTATTTTTAATGTCTTAATTCCCATTGTTATATTTACTTCGCCTTTATTGGCTAAGGCTTGTGGATGCTAACGGTCTTTCAAGAGCTTTTAATCGTTGTCTTTTTCCTGTGCCGGCTGTGAATCCTCGTCCTCCGGCTGTTCCGGACTGACAGGAATACGATACTCTCCATCCAGCCATTTGCCCAAATCAATCAGACAACATCGCCGACTGCAGAAGGGAAAATAAGCTTCGTTTTGGCTTGTGCTCGCCACCTGGGATTTACAGACAGGACATTTCATACGTATATGACACAAATTACGCAAAAGAACAGCCGCCGACGTGTCTTAGTCTTTCTCATCCGACGACGGTTCGCTATCATCCTCTTCTATTTCATACAGGTCGTCGAGATCAGGGTCCGTCTCTATCGGCTCAAATTCGTTTTCATCTTCTTCCTCATCCTCTTCTTCTGTCTCGACCTCATCCTCTGATTCGTCGCTCTCAGCTTCGTGTCGATGCGCCCATCGGCGGGACTCTTCCTGTTTGGTCAACTGCCCTTTTTCCAGCCGGGTGGCGTATTCCACACAATATCGCGCCCATGGATTGGCCTCCAGCCGGGCCTTGGGAATGGGTCTTCCCGTTCCTTCACAGACGCCGTAAGTGCCGTTTTGAATGCGCTTCAGCGCCGCGATAATCTCGGCGACGATTTTACGCTCGCTGCTCATAAGTCCCAGCGTAAAATCCTGCTCGAACGTATCGGAACCGATATCCGCCATGTGAATCGGCATCGACGAAAGGTCGCCTGTGGCGTCCGCGCGGTTTTTCCGCAACGCTTCACTTTCAATCGAATCCACATCGCCGGCGAGCTGGTGCAATTTTTCCAGAAGAACCTGCTTGAAATGTTCCAGTTCCGCATCCGTTAAATACGTCTTGGTCAATACTTGTACCGCTTTGGGTTTTGTTTCGGAAGAAGAAGAGGCTGTCAAGCCGGCGCGGATAGCGGCGTTTTTCCCCACAGCACTGCTTTTAGGAGCAGCCGCACCGCCTTTTTTGGTGTTCTTTGCTGACAAAGACACTGGGGTTTTCACTGCTGCAGGTTTCTTATTTGCAGTGGTCTTTGCGGTTATCTTCAAGGCTGATTTCTTCGCTGTTTTTTTTGCCTTCTTTGCCACAATCTATGCACCTTTCATAGCACTCATAACAGCCCCGTCACACTGAAGTTACATCGCCGTCTTATCATTGTCGGCAATTCGTGAAGGCAAAAGTATAATTTCTTATGAAAAATTATCAAGTAAAAACATAGAAGTTTATAACCTCTTTCCCTAAAAGACGTTATATTGTTTATTCCCGTCCGGCCGTATCTTTTTTCCGCCCGCTCAGAGGAATAAAAAAGGGTTTACTTCGGAAGCTGCCCTGAAATCCATCAACCTCAAAAACACATTTGAGTCTTTCAACGGCGAATACTTCGGACGGATTTCCCCAGGCCATTTCACCGCCGGCCAGAAGCATCGCATGGTCGCAATACTGGCAGGCCATGTTGATGTCGTGAGTCACCGCAAGGATGGTTTTTTGCTGTTCGGTTTGAAGTTTTTTGAGCAAATCAAATATCCGAATTTGGTGTTTCATATCCAGATGATTCGTCGGCTCATCCAACAGCAAAATCGGCGTCTTCTGGGCCAGGGCCCGCGCGATGAAAACCCGTTGACGCTCCCCTCCGCTGAGTTCATTCAGTTTTCGTCCCGCCAGATGAACGATTTCAGTCTGTTCGAGAGCCTCTGCGACAATATGCCTGTCGCTCTCATCTTCAAACAACACAAAATCGCGCCGGTTCAGACGAACCATCATTACCATTTCCAATACTGTGAAATCAAACACCGGCACATATTCCTGGCATACAACGGCAATCTGCCGGGCAAGTGATTTTGGGGCATAAGAACTCAATTTTTCTCCGTTGAGCCGGATAGTCCCTCCGGCAGGTTTCAACAATCCCGCCAGAAGCCGAACCAGCGTGGTTTTCCCCGCCCCATTGGGACCTGCAATTGCGCAGAAAGCCCCCTCGTTGACGGAAAAGGACAAATCCGTCAGGATTGAAGTCTGTGTATAACCAAAACGAAGATGTTCAACTTCTATAACGGCCATTTATCTCTCCGTATAAAGTTTTCCGCCGCGGCGAACTAAAAGGAATAAAAAGAATGGTCCCCCTGCCAGAGCCGTCACAACGCCAACCGGCATTACCGCCGGGGCAACAACCGTTCGGGATACGGCATCGGCCAGAACCACAAAACCCGCCCCGGCCAAGGCGCTGAGAGGAATTAGTTGACGATGATCCGGCCCAATGAAGAGTCTTACGGCATGAGGCACGATGAGTCCGACAAATCCCACCAGCCCGCTGAGACTGACGGCCACGGCCGTAATCAAAGCCGAAATGGCAAAACATCCCTGATATACCCATTTGACATTGACTCCGGCCGTACGGGCCTCTTCCGGACTGAGACTCAGCAGATTCAAAGAGACGGACAACCGCAATAAAATCAACACCCCCGCCGTCACAATCCCGCCGCTAATCCATAACAAACCATAGTTTTCCAGCGCCGTGATATTTCCCATTAGCCAAAAAATCGTGGTTTGAATCTGCCCGGCCTGGGCGATGGAGTTTAAGAACATAATGACCGCCGACAAAAACGCATTGACCACCACGCCGGCCAAAAGCAGGCCGGACATACCGCCTCGTCGTCCGCCGCCGCCTAAGAGCCAGACGACCCAGACGGTCGCCAGTGCGCAGACAAACGCTGAAAGCGTGATAGAGGAAATTCCCCAAAATGACCATGAAACACCGGCCACCACCACCGCCAGCATTGTCCCCAGTCCCGCCCCGCTGGAAATGCCCAGCAAATACGGGTCGGCCAGCGGGTTTCGTAAAATCGCCTGCAAGACCACCCCCGCACAGGCCAGCGCCGCTCCGACAATCGCCGCCAGAAAAATCTGCGGTATGCGAACGTGCATATAAATTTCATAATCCACATTTGCCTGGCCTGATTCCAGCCGCGGTCCCTGCAAAACCACGCCCAAATGAATCGTTTTTGAGCCAATCAGAGAACACAAAAACATCAATAGCAGCAGAATTCCTGCGGCCACGGCGATTCGAAACATCAGTTTTTTAGGCGTCAGCACCGGATTCATTCTTCGAATTTCTCCTGCGGCCAAAGACATCGGGCAACTTCCTGGAGGCCTTTTTCAATTCGCGGTCCAAGCCGGCTGACCAGGTCGCCGTCCAGAACATAAATGCGTTTGTCGCGCACCGCCGGCAGGCTTGGATATCGGCCATAAAATTCCCCGGCGGTTCGGCTGAGCCGTTCATAATCCTTTGCGGAATCAGCCGGCTCAATAATAATATCCGGCGCCGCCGCCAGAAGAGATTCCTGGCTGATGGGCGGATATTGATGCAGTGTTTTTTCAATTGCGTTTTGGCCGCCGCAGGTGCGAATCATTTCATCCACGAACGTATCCTGCCCGGCCACTCGCAGCGGCTCTCGCTGAATCACCCACAGAACTTTGGGGTCACCTCTTCCGGCGAAACGCCGTTTCAGGGTATTCTGTGTATTTTGAATGCGATAAATCAGTCTGTCGGCCTGCTCCTGTTTTCCAACCGTTTTACCAATAGCCCTTATCCCGCTGAACAATTCCGGAAAAGATTCTATATTAAGCGATAGAGACTTGCAACCCATACTTCTGAGCCGTTCCGCCAGAGAAGCCTGTTGTTTAAATCCCAGCGCAAAGACATGGGTTGGTTTCGCCTTCATAATTGCCTCCATATCCGGCTGCCAGAATGTCCCGACTTTGGGCAGCGATTGCGCCTGCGATGGATAATCGCTGTCGGAGGTGACGGCCGCAATTTCTTGATTCAATCCCAGCGCAAACAGAATTTCCGTCAGATTCGGCGCCATCGAAACGATACGCAGTTCTTTCGGCAATGCCGGCGTCACCGTGTTAACTTCCGCAATCGACGGCTTGGCGCGATACCGATTCCAAGAATGCCCGACAAGGAAAATAATTCCCGCCAGAATGACCGCGTCTATCGCCAGCAATGTTATCAATGTTGTCTTCTTCATCGTCTTGTTTTACGCCTTTGCAATAATTACAAGAATCTTTTTTCAAAAAACCTTTTTTTATCCCGTCCTGACGCTCCGGGCTTGTTGTTCTTTTCAAAAGCCCGTCCGCTTGAATTGTTTTTCCAGTTGAGCCAGAGAAAATGTAATCACCGTCGGTCTGCCGTGCGGACATCGGCAGGCTCCAGGATACTTTTGCCGGTCGGTCAGCAACTGGGCGATTTCTTCGTCGGTCAAAGACTGGCCCGCCTTGACCGCTGCTGAACAGGCCGCCCGTTCGAGGATATCCTGCAGTAATTTTTCCGGCTCCTGCGTATTTTCACTTGCAACCAGAATATCCAGCACATCTCGCACAAACACCACAGGGTCGATTTTATCCAGCAGCATGGGAAAGGATTGTATCGCAACGGCGCCGAGGCCGAAAGAGCCAAGTTCAATACCGAGTTTTTCAAAAATATCAGCGTGCAGTGCCGCCGTTTGCTCATGCGACGGCGTCATCTGCACTACCGCCGGGACGAGAAGCCGCTGGGAAGTCAGTTTGCCCTGGCGTACTCTTTCGCAAAGTTTTTCAAACAAGATGCGTTCATGCAGCGCGTGCTGGTCGATAACTTCAAATCCCTGTTCCGTCGGCAGAAGAAGATAGCTGTTATGAATCTGCAGAAATTCTTTTATCGCAGAACGATTCAGCGTTTCAGAAAAATACGTATCGGGATAAGACCCGTTTATTGAACTTTGCGGCTGCCTTTGCGACAAATCCGGCAATGGTTCGGCACGAGCCGGACGAAAATCAAATCTCCGCTGTGAAGACGGCGGCGCTTTAAAGAAATCCTCTACCGCATGCATAATCCGCTGTTTTCGCTGCGATTCGGCATTTGGGGAGGTCTCGGGCAAGGGAGGAAATTCCATCTTAGGCACCCGGCCGGGTACATCCAGCGGCGTACTGAGCAGTTTATCCCGCAGGGCCGACAAAACCTGCGAATGCACGAGGTTGGGGTTGTCGAAACGAACTTCTATTTTTGTCGGGTGGACATTGACGTCGAACGATTCCGGCGATGCCTGCAAAAATAGAAACACCACCGGGAAACGGTTTGGCTCGGTCAATCCCTGATAGGCCTGCCGGACGGCGTGCTGAATGAATTTATCGCGGATGAACCGACAGTTGAGAAATACGTATTGATAAGCGCCGCTGGTGCGGGCGGCGGCGGGTTTGCCGATCAGTCCGGTAATTTCCATCCCTTTTTCCGGCTTGCGGATTTCCATCAGCGTTTCGGCCAGGTCGCTGCCGAATAAAATTCTCACCCGCTCGGCCAAAGTCTGTCCGCCGGGCAGATGATGAATCTGCCGGCCGTTGTGCGTCAACGTTAAATCGAGCGAGAGGTTGGCCAGAGCGATTCGAGTGAAATGCTCTGTGATATGCGTCATTTCCGTATTGGCGGTGCGGAGAAATTTTCTGCGGGCCGGCAGTTTATAAAACAGATTCCGGACATCAATCGTCGTACCAACGTCGGCGCTGGTCGGAGACACCGGCTCTTTTTGCCCGCAATCGGAAACGAGCCGGCCGGCTTCAATCGAATCGGCGGTTCGGCTCACGATGGAAACATGGGCGACTGAGGCGATGCTGGCCAAGGCCTCTCCCCGGAAGCCCATGGTTTGAATGGCGTGTAAATCGTCTGCGGTGCGAATCTTGCTGGTTGCGTGAGGTTCCAGCGCCAACTGTAAATCCGAGGCATCCATTCCGCAGCCGTTATCAATGACGGCGATGCGTTTTCGCCCGCCGTCTTCAATCTGCACAACAATTTTCGTCGCTCCGGCGTCGATGCTGTTTTCCAGCAGTTCCTTGACGACACTGGCGGGACGTTCGATGACCTCCCCTGCCGCGATCATATTGATCATATTGTCGTCGAGAACGGCTATTCTACCCATACGCTCCGTCTTTCCGCCGAAATCGGCGTTTTATATCAAGAGGCTTCTGCCGGTCATTTCCGCAGGCTTAGGTAATCCCATCACTTCCAGAAACGTCGGCGCAACGTCGGCAAGTCTGCCGCCGGAGGCCATTTTACGATTTTTGAATTTTTCGTCAAAAACAATGAACGGCACATCGCCGACGGTATGCGCGGTGTGCGGCATATTATTTTCGAAATCCCACATTTTCTCGAAGTTGCCGTGGTCGGCAAGAATGATGGCGCTGCCGCCCATTTGTTTGACTTTATCGAGAATCCGCCCGACGCATTTGTCCACCGTCTCGGCGGCCTTGATTGCCGCGGCCAGAACGCCGGTGTGCCCCACCATATCCGGGTTGGCAAAGTTGCAGATAATAACGTCGAACTTATTGCTGCCAAGTTTTTCGAGAATCACTTCACAGACCTCGTTGGCGCTCATCTCGGGTTTCATATCATACGTCCTGACTTTGGGCGACGGCACAATTTGTCGTTCTTCGCCCTCGAATGGTTTTTCCTGGCCGCCGTTGAAAAAGAACGTGACATGGGCGTATTTTTCCGTCTCGGCGCAATGAAACTGCGTCAGGCCCAGCTTGCTAAGGTATTCTGCCGTAATATTTTGCATCTCCCGATTTGGCGGGAATGCCGCCGGCGTTTTAATCGTCGCGTCATATTCGGTCATACAGACATACTTGCCCACTTTCGGCCAGACTTTGCGCTGGAAGCCGGAAAACTCCGTATCCACAAACGCGCGGGTCAGCTCTCTGGGGCGGTCGCCGCGGAAGTTGAAGAAGATAACGCTGTCGCCGTCTTTCACCAGAGCCAGCGGTTTGCCGTCGGCACCGGTGACAGCCGTCGGCTCGATAAATTCATCCGTGACTTCGCGGGCGTAGCTGTCCCGTATCGCCGCGGCAATGGAAGGTGCGCTGCGTCCGACGCCTTCGGTCAGGCATCTGTATGCCGTCTCAACGCGTTCCCATCGTTTATCGCGGTCCATCCCGTAAAACCGCCCCATGACCGAGGCGACTTTACCAACGCCGATTTTGGCCATCTTTTTTTCAATATCTGCCAGATATCCCGCCCCGCTGGTCGGCGGTGAATCACGCCCGTCGGTAAAGGCGTGCAGAAAAACATCCTTCAGGCCATTACGTTTAGCCATTTCCAGCAAGGCGTACAGATGCCCCAGCAGAGAATGTACGCCGATGTCGCTGCACAGTCCCATCAGATGAAGTTTTCGCCCGTTTGTTTTGGCGTTTGTTATGGCCGAGAGGAGGACTTCATTTTTGAAAAAATCGCCCTCGCGGATGGCCACGGTAATCCGCACCGAATCCTGATAAACAATCCGGCCGGCGCCGATATTCTGATGGCCGACCTCGCTGTTGCCCATCGTGCCTTCGGGAAGCCCCACGTCTTCGCCATAGGTGCGAATTAAACAGTTGGGATACTCCTTCATCAGCATCGCATCCACAGACACCTTAGACTGCTTGACAGCGTTGAATTTATCCTCCGCCGGGCTGGGATTAAAACCCCACCCATCCCGGATAATCATCACACAAGGTCTTGTTCTTAATTTGACTTTTGGCTGTGCCATACCGCTTTTTGTCCCTTTCTGAAGAGTTACCTCAATGGCTTATGATATTGCTATCCAAGATATACGGACGACTGGGGTTTGAGGGTCTGAATTTTATCGGCTTTGTCTTTTATATCTTCTTTGAACAGGGCAAAACTTGGCGCGATTTCCAGTACACAGTCGGGTTTTCCGTCGGCCTTGTACGGCACTTTGACACCGGCTGATTCCAGCCAACTGGCCGCCCTGTCAATCATCATCTGATGCGTCACCTCGGCACTGTCAACACCCGTGGCGTTTTTAACAGGAGCAAATTCTTCGGCTCGCAGGGTTTGCAGAATGACGGATTTTTTCGCCATCGGTAAAGCGTCGAACACAAATGTCTCGAGTTTGACGCCGTTGGGTTTATCCGGATTGACGGGATTGCCCGCGGCGTCGATATGCGGGATTTTTTTGACCGCGCGGTGGAACGGCAGAGCAAAACCGCCGCCAATGTTGAGCTTTTCGATAAACGATATGGAAATAATATGGATTCCAATCGAGCCCAATTCAAACACAAGCGAGCCGTCCAAATTTTTGCGATGGGCCTGCTTGTCCGGCAGGTCGCTGTATTCGATGACTGTCACTTTGCCGTCCACGAGGCAGAAATTGCCGACTTTTTCGAGCGGGCCGGCCTTAATCAGGGCCTTGGAGGACATCTCGGCTCCGTCGGCCGCGTGCAGTCCAATAAACAACGGGTCCAGTACATAGACCAGCGGATTGTCCACCTGCCAATAGGACAGATACTCGATGCCGCGTTTTTTAATATCCGCAAGCGCTCCGCTGTCGGCCAGGGCCTTGAGACTTCCGCCGTGGCCGTCGGGACCAGTCGCCAGCGTCCCTTTATCAGCCATCAGGATTTTGCCGTCAAAGGTGAAATTGGGCGTTGTGCCCTGCTGGAAGATAATCACGTTTTTCTTCTTCAGACCGAAGTAATTGGCCTTTTCAAAAGTTTCTTTGGTCGCGTTATCGTTCAGTGGGCTGGTCATTATATACCAGGGGATATCCGCGCCGTATTTTTTGGACGCGGCAAGGATGGATTCGCCAAAAATAGTGAACAACGTTTTTTTCTTGATAGGACTAACGGAAAAATTACCCTTGGGGCCGTCAAATCCGAGACGGGTACCCTGACCGCCGGCAACAACAAAACCGGCGACTTTGCCCTGTTTGAGCAGGTCTTCGCCCAATTGATACGCTTTGGCATATTTGGCTTTTTGTTCGATGGTTTTGGGGACAGGCGGATAGGCCGGCGCCGGGTCGAAATGTGTTGGAATGGCCAATGCGCCGTCTTTTTTGATATACTGCTCAATCCAGCCGGGGAGACGTTTAAAATCCAGCTTCTCAATCTGATTCAACAGCGATTTTTGTTGATTGGTGTTCAGTTGATTGTAAAACGCTAATAAATGCTCCTGTTGATATTTCTTACAAAGGGCCGAAACCCTTTCAAATCTTGTTTTGTCTGACATTGTGTTCTTTCCTTATTGGCTATCCAAGTTTACCTGAGATGAATTTCTTTGCCGCATCGAGCGCGTCGGCGATTTTGGAGGGGTCTTTGCCGCCGGCCTGGGCGAATTGCGGGCGTCCGCCGCCGCCGCCGCCGACTATAGGAGCGATACTTTTGACAATATCGCCCGACGAGACTTTCTTAATCAGGTCATCCGTCACGCCGGCAAACAGCATTACTTTGTCGTCGCTTTCGGCCATAGCCAGCACGACAACCACCGAGCCGGCCTTGGCACGGAGACTGTCAATCAGACCTCGCGCCTGGTCCTGACCCACCGGCGGAATCTGCTCGGCAATCACTGCTATGGCGCCGATTTTCTGCGATTTGGCCAGCAGGTCATCGGCGGATACCTGTGCCGCAGCGGCCGCTGTCGCGCCGCTTTTGAGTTGTTTGGCCAGAGATTTATTGTCCTCGAGAATTTTATTGACGCGAATTGTAATCTGGTCAGCGGGAACTTTTAATGCCCCTACCAATTCATCCACGATGTCGCTGCGACCCAGCAGATGCTCTATCAGCTTAGGCCCTGTTAATCCTGTAATTCGCCTTACGCCGGCAGAAACGCTTTCTTCCTTGAGTACCGCAAAACCGCCGATTTCAGAAGTGTTGGAAACGTGCGTTCCGCCGCAGAATTCCTTGCTGAAAGCATCATTGAGATGGTCTTTGTCGGATGCCCCGGCGGCAATGACGCGGACGGTATCGCCGTATTTTTCACCAAACAATGCCATCGCGCCCAGTTTTTTGGCCTGCTCAATCGGCAGAGTCACATGAGTCACCGTTTCAGCGGCGGCGATTTTCTCATTGACTAATTTTTGCACCTGCGTCAATTGTTCTTTCGTCAGGGCTTTAGGCCAGGTGAAATCAAACCGCAGATAATCCGGACAAACTGAGCTGCCCTGCTGCTTGACCGAATCGCCCAGTGTTTTTTGCAGCGCCCATTGCAGCAGGTGCGTGGCCGTGTGATTTTTCATCGAGGCCCGGCGATCTTTGCTGACCGACAACTCGGCCATATCGCCAATATTTAAACAGCCGGTATGAAGCCGGCCTTTATGCAGGACGCAATTGCCGGCCTTTTCGGTATTTTCGACAATAAATTCCCACCCATCGCCGGTGATATGTCCGATATCGCCGGTCTGTCCGCCGGACTCGGCGTAGAAACAGGTCTTGTCCAAAATCACGGCGGCAATTTTGTTGGTGTCCTCAAACGAGCCTTCCTGTACGAATCCTTCCTGCGTCACCCAGCCCACCACTTTGGCCCGGCATACAAGCGTTTCGTACTTGGCGGCATCATCGGTGGCGGGAAGCTGGACATTGGAAAGCCCGGCGGTCAGCGAAACGCTTTTTTGAGCGGCGCGGGCGCGTTCCCTCTGCTGATCCATCAGTTTCATAAACACATCGGTATCAACCTTCAAGCCCCGTTCGCGGGCCATCAGTTCCGTTAAGTCCAGCGGAAAACCAAAGGTATCGTAAAGCTGGAAGGCATCGTCGCCGGAAATGATTTTTCCAGTGGTTTTTTCGGCCTTGTCGGCGGCGACGGAGAATAGTTCCAGACCCCTGTCAAGCGTTCTGCCGAAAGAAGTTTCTTCCGATTGAATCACCTGGCCGACAAATTCCGCCCGCCCTTTCAATTCCGGAAAGGCGTCGCCCATTTCGCTGGCCACAACCGGCATAAGTTTATACATAAACGGCTCATGGACGCCAAGGGTGCGTCCAAATCGCGCCGCCCGGCGAAGCAGGCGGCGAATCACATAGCCGCGACCGTCATTAGAAGGCGACACGCCATCCGTAATCGCAAACGTCAATGTGCGGATATGGTCGGCGATAACACGAAAGGCATTGTCGGTCTTGTTGCCCAATTGCGATGTGTATTTTTTGCCGGTTAAATCCTGTGCCGCCGAAATAATCGGCATAAATAAATCCGTGTCGTAATTGCTGGTTTTTTTCTGCAGGACGGAACAGAACCGTTCGAGGCCTGCGCCGGTATCGACATAATTGGCACGCAGCCGTTCGAGCGTTCCGTCGGTCTTGCGGTTGAACTGGATAAAGACCAGGTTCCACAATTCCATAAAGCGGCTGCATCCGCCGTTGACTTTGCAGATATGGCCGGGAATATGTTTCATATCGCAGCGGTCGGGGCCGAGGTCGATATGAATTTCACTGCACGGACCGCACGGCCCGGTATTGCCCATTTCCCAGAAATTGTCCTTCCTGCCGCAGGCCAAAATTTTTTCTTTCGGGAGCGGTGTCAGCTTCGCCCACAATTCAGCCGCCTCAGAATCGGGTGTTGACTTATCCTGCTTATCGCCGCCAAAGACCGTCGCCCAGAGCCGGTTTGAATCAATGCCATAGACTTCCGTCAAAAGTTTCCACGCCCATTCGATGGATTCGGCCTTGAAGTAGTCGCCGAACGACCAGTTGCCGAGCATTTCAAAAAACGTGTGGTGATAGGTATCCAAACCGACTTCTTCAAGGTCGTTATGTTTGCCGCTGACACGGATGCACTTCTGGCTGTTGGCGGCACGTTTCCATTGAGGCTGCGAATGGCCGAGGAAGATATCCTTGAACTGGTTCATCCCCGCGTTGGTAAATAACAGCGTTTCATCGCCGATGGGCACCACCGGCCAGCTTGGTACGAACGTATGGCCGTGCTGCTTGAAAAACTCAATAAACGAACCGCGAATCTCTCTGGACGAAAGCATAGCGTCTTTCTTTGAAAAGTAATCTGACCGCAAAAATCCCGATAAATTAAGGGGATATTATATAAAACGCCCATAAAATGTCCAATCAAAATCCTGCTTGTTCATATTCAGGCCGGATTGGCAATTTCCTGCAGGCAATATCCTTATTTCGTTTGACTAATTCGGCTTTTTCATAAAATTATTCCCGTGTCAAAAAATGGACTTCATGGGATTGTTATGCCGGAACAGAAAACGTCAAAACGACAAATTATTCGAATCTCGGCATCGCTGGTTTTGCTGATTCTGGCTGCATTTGAACAAATCAGACACAACGATTTTATAACAAGATATAAGGTGATCCTGAAATATCCCAAGTTGTATCTTCAATATGCCCGCTAACATTTGTTGATGCAAATAGTCGTGGACAGATAATCAATTCTGAGATGAAAACCAAGCTAAAAAGCAATCTTCTCACTTCCATTACTCCTCAATTTATGCTGAATCAGCCAAGACAAATACGCATAGAATGGTTAAAAATGAAATTGGCGTAAATACCCTTTTCATAATCCTGTCCCTTCAAAAACAGAGTGTGTGTTTATATTTTTTGGAAGAAAAAACAGACGTGAAGCATCGAATTGCATTACCCTCGCCTTTCCCCTTCCTTTGTCAACGTTTTGCGTCGAAGATCCCCGTCAAGGTGCAAAGCGGATAAATTATGCCATTTTCCCTGCGGCAAATACAACGGTTTTGGGGGGAATTGTGGAATTAAAGAAAGAGGCTATTCTGGATTCCGGGTCAATCCCGGAATGACAGCGAAAAGGAAAATTCATAACTTTCAAGAATTTACTCCGAAAATGTCGATAATTGGGAAAAGAACGCAGAAATCAGGAGTCTGAACTTTGACATTGACGATTGAAAAGATAGCCAAACATAAGTCCTTATAAATACTGAATTCCCGCCTTCGCGGGAATGACAAAGTAAATAACAGGCAAAAGAGGGTTTTTGAATGAACGGCGTGGTACAAAAACGACAGGCTTTGCATCGGCAGTTAAAAACGTCGCAGGAGCAAAATTCTCTCCTTTCCCGTCAGGTGGACCACCTCCACAGCCTTGCGGCCGTGGGGATGGCATGGACGATGACCGCCCACGAAATCAATAACCTCCTGACGCCCTTAGTCAACTATGCCCGGTTCGCCCTTGCCCATCCGGAGGATGCGGCGCTGACCGAAAAGGCCCTGAACAAAACAATCCTGCTGACCGAAAAAGTCGCCGAAATGCTCGAACGGGTAATGACGCTGGCCGGGCAGAAAGATATGGAGAAACGCGAATTTGCCGTCAAGTCGCTGGCCGAAGACGTTTTCGCCTGCATCGGCAGGGATTTTCGAAAAGACAATATCGACGTGGAAGTGCTGATTCCCGACGACATCGTGATTTTCAGCGATGGCCCGGCCATTCGGCAGGTGCTGATGAATCTGATTCTCAACGCCCGTCAATCAATGCTCGGCCAGGGCGGTGAGCTTCGCGTTCGCGCCTATCAGACAACCGAAGCCGTCTGGGTCGAAATCACCGACACCGGCGGAGGCATCCCGCCGGCCGCAATGCGAAAGATATTCGACCCGTTCTATTCCACCAAAACCGATTGTCCCGACGGCCCCAACAACGGCATCGGGCTGGCCTTCTGCAAACAAATCATCGATAAACACGATGGCCTGATTTCCGTCGAATCCCAGGCGGGCCATGGGTCCTGCTTCAAGATTCGTCTGCCCCGGCAAAACAGGCCTTGACAGAACGCGGCATTTCGACGACATTTTCCCTTAGACGCTCTTCGTGCTGTAATGAAATGTCCGGAAGATGGAAACTGTCTGTGGGCTTTTTGATCGAAAATGTATGGCGGTTTGTATGGATGGCCGGTCTGCTGGGCTGTTCCGCTTTTTTCTCAGCCTCGGAAACCGCGTTCTTTCATTTGTCCCCCCGCAAACTCGGCGGTTTTTCGCATTCATCCAACCGCATTGAAAAACTGATCCATCTCCTGCTGCAAAATCCGAATCGCCTGCTGACCAGCCTCTTATTCGGCAATATGCTCGTCAATATTTCATTTTTTTCCATCGCCGGCGTTCTTACCATCCAAGTCGAACGTCAGTTCAACCCCGTTGCCGCCAGCGTCTGGGCGGTGGCGATTTTTGTCACCCTCGTTCTCTTCGGCGAAATGCTGCCTAAAGCTCTCGCTTATGCCAACACCTATGCTATCTGTGTCATTGCCGCCATTCCCTTGTATCTCCTGCGAAAAATTCTCAACCCCTTCCTTGCGGCGATGGAAACCGTCATCGTCAAACCTGCCGTGCGTCTGGCCGCCGGGCCGGCGGCGGTCCCGTCCCAATCGAGGCCGGTCTCTATCAATCAGCTTCGTATCCTTCTTGAAAATTCCGCGAGCAAAGGCCTTCTCTCGCAGGATGAAAATATGCTGCTGCTGGAGGTGCTTGAGCTTGGATTTCTCAAAGTCCGCCACGTGATGAAGCCTCGCGTTGAGGTCTATGCCTGCTCGGTCAAGACAGATCTTATCCAAATGCGGGCCATGATGCAGATGCATCAGTTGCGGCACATTCCTGTTTATAAAGATTCCATCGATTCCGTTTTCGGCCTTGTTTATTTGCGGGATTTGCTGCTGCATCCGCAGGATGAGTCCGTTGAGAAGCTTGTCCGGCCCGTCGCGTTTGTTCCCGAACAAAAGACCATCGAATCGCTGATTGAATTCTTTCAAAAAACAAAAACGGACATTGCCATTGTGGTGGATGAATATGGCGGCACCGCGGGACTCGTCTCCCAGGACGATATTGTCAGTCAATTGATGGGAACTGAAATGCGGGACTTCCCCATCGAACCGATTCAGCAGGTCGGCCCGATGACCTATCGATTAGCCGCACAGCTTTCCATTCACGACTGGGCCGAGGCATTTGGCGTCGAGCCGGAACAAATCCGGATGACAACGCTGGGCGGTCTTGTCACCGCCCTGCTGGGGAGAATCCCGAAAAACGGAGACGTTGCCCACTGGCGAAATATGAGCTTTACCGTCGAATCCGTCCGTAAAAATCGTATCGAATCCCTGATTCTTTCGCTCGACCCCCTGGTGCCGAAACCATGACGAATTTAATACTTCTGACATTCATACTTATTTTTTATGTTTGCAGTGCCTTTTTTTCAGGGACTGAAATAGGCATTTACCGTCTGAGCCGGTTCCGTCTGCGTCTCGGTGTCGAACAGCACAAGCCTTTCTATAAAAAACTTTCTCACGCCGTCCGGGACGGCCAGGGGCTGATTTTGTCGCTGCTGCTCGGCAACAATATGGTCAACTATCTGGCGACGCTGTTTGCCACCTGGATATTAATGCGACTGACGCACAGTGAACACCGCACGGAAATCCTTACCGCCGTCATCATTACCCCGACGCTGTTCATCTTCGGTGAAATTATCCCGAAAAGCGTTTTCTTTTATCGTACCGATATGCTCGTGGGAATGCTCGCACCCGTCATCTGGGGAACATGGCGTATCTTTACCGCAAGCGGCATAATCCGATTCCTGCGCTGGCTGCTTCGGCTGTTTTCAAAAATTCTCGGCGTGCCCGTCGATACCACCGCCGCCGTCGATGTCACCCAGCGAAGCCAGGTCCGGCAACTCCTTCAGGAAACCCGTGATGAAGGCCTGCTCAGCTCCCTCCAAAAAGATATGATGCAGCGGCTGGCCAACATCCCCGAAGTTTCCATCGGCTCAATCCTCGTCCCCATCCCAAAAGTCGAAATGGCCGAACTCCACAGCGGACGACGCGAATTGCTGCAGATTCTCGCCCGCTGCCCCCACCGCCGAATCCCCGTTTATGAAAAAGACCGAAACAATATCCTCGGCTGCGTCGACATTGAGCAGACATTGACGACGGAAAATAAATTCACGGACTTGCGGGCGTTTTTGATTCCCGTTGTCCGATTAAACGTTTCCACCTCGGTTCTCGATGCGATTTCCATCCTCCGCAAGGGAAATCACTCTATCGCCGCTGTCACGGCCGACAGCCCTGACGGCCGTCCCGAAACAAAAAAAATCCTCGGCATTCTCACCCTCAAAGACCTGGTCGAAGAACTGACCGGCGAATTGACCGCTCATTAACGCAAACAGTCCCAACAAAAAACCCTTGCAAAATCCGTCTTTTTCGGTCAATATTGAAAATTAAGAAAATGAAATATCGCGCGCATCAGAAAAAGGATTTGATATGGCCCTGAAAAATTCGCGAAATAAACAAAAACGCAAGCCTGCGATTGCCACTCGGGCAATCCACGCGGGTGAACCGAGAGAACGCTATGCCGATTCCATCACCACCCCCATCGTGCAAACCTCAACCTTTGTCTTTTCCGGCAGCGATGAAATAGAAAACTTCACCCATAAAGGCAAGCTGCGTTATGAATACGGCCGGTATGGAAACCCCACCGCCACCATCGCCGAAAAACGTCTCGCCGACCTTGAAGGGGCACAGGACTGTGTCGTTTTTTCCTCCGGTATGAGCGCAATCACGACTACCATTCTTTCGCTCGTACACTCCGGCGACCACATTATCATCACCGACGACAGCTACAAAAAAACCCTCGAATTCTGCCGGTCTTATCTAAAACAGTTCGCCGTCGAGTGCACCATTCTTCCATTCGGGGACTATAAAGGCCTCGAAAAAGCCATCAAAAAAAATACCCGTTTTATCTTTTCCGAATCGCCGACTAACCCCTACCTGAACATCTTCGACCTTGAAAAACTCAAAAAAATAGCCGACCGTCACGGTGTTCTGACCCTCATCGACAGTACCTTCGCAACGCCTCTCAATCAGCGGCCGCTCGAGTTCGGCATCGATCTGGTACTTCAGAGCTGCACAAAATATCTGGCCGGCCATAACGACATTCTTGCCGGGGCCGTCCTCGGAAGGACCGCTCTTGTGGACAAAATCCGCGACCTCCACAAATCCATGGGCGGAACCATCGACCCCCACTGCTGCTATCTGCTGCTGCGCGGCCTCAAAACATTCCCTCTTCGCGTTGCCCGGCAAAACGAGACCGCATTGGCCATCGCCCGGCATCTCGAAAAACATCCCCGAATCAAGCGCGTCTATTATCCCTTCCTTGAAAGCCATCCGCACTATAAAATCGCTACCTCTCAAATGACCGGCGGCGGCGGTGTCGTTACGTTTGAAACTAAAGGCACGCTCAATGACGCCAAAAAATTTATGGACGCTCTCAAACTCTGCTTCATCGGCCCCAGCCTCGGAGGCGTCGAAACACTCATCACGCACCCGGCCCTCGTCAGCTATTATGATTATACCCGCAAACAGCGATATCAATTGGGCATTACCGACACGCTGTTCCGGCTGGCCGTCGGCATCGAAGACGCCGGAGACATCATCGAAGACCTCGAACGCGGCCTTCATAAACTCTAATTACGCCTTTTCGACTATCGACTCTGTTAAAATCGACAGTCGAAGATGGCTTCCGTAATGTCATTGATGGCCTTGCGTACGGAACTGCCGCCTTTTTCGGTCAGGATACTGAAAAGGATGTCGCCCTCAGGCGTTTTACAGATGCCGCTGAATGCCCGGACGCCGGAGATATAGCCTGTTTTGCCGAGGATATTGCCTTTGTATGGCGGATCATGGAAGTACTTGACCGTCGTGCCGTCTTCACCGCCGACGGACAGGCTGGCTTCAAACATTTTCCAATTCGGACTGCCATACACATCCCGCAGCACGGAAACGATAATCCGCGGCGTCAGGCGGTTATTCCGGCTCAGGCCCGACCCGTCATCCAGGTTAAACAAGTTCGGGTCGGCACCCAGCGATTGCAGATACCGCCCCACCCGTTTCAGTCCGTGCGGCCATTCGCCGTTGATTCGCCCTTCCGTATTTTCCGCGGAGATGGTTTTTACCAGCGATTCCGCGGCAAGCCCCAGGCTGTCCTTGTTGCAGCGGCCCAGGACATCCGACAGCGGCGTCTCGAACGTATGAAGAGTTCGTATTCCCGGTTCTTTCTTGACGTACTGCTGCAATAAATTACCCCGCACTTCAATCCCCGCCTGTGTCAGACGTTCTTTCAGCAGCCATGCAAAAAATGCCGACGGCTTTTCAATCGTCACGTCAAATTCGGTTTGTTTGTTGAGATTGCCTTTTACAATCATCACGTTCGGCCTGGAATTGCGATACGCCCCCACGGCACTGCCGCCGCTGCCGACGGAACGAATCTGGTTAATCAGCGTAATATATGATGTCGAAGGGGTTATCTCCAGCAACGGCCTGCCGTTTTGTTTTTTAGCTGCGACATGAATGCAGTTGTTGTTGTAATTCAGCCCGCTGATTTCGCAGGCGTACGGCTGATTTAATTGCTCCACCGGCCAGGCGGAATGAACCCGGTTATTATCAAAAAAACTGGCGTCCACGACAATATCGCTGATGGATTGAATTTTATTCTGTTTCAGGGCGGAAATAATCGTATCAAAAATCCAGCCGGGCCGGCGGTTATAATTCTGATCGGTCTGTGCATCCCCAAAAAGCGGGTCACCCTGCCCGATGACCACCAGATTGCCGTTCCACAATCCCACTTCGGTGCGAAAGACATAGTCCGCGTTGAGATAATGAACCGCCGCGGCGGTGGTAATCAGCTTCATATTGGACGCCGGCATCATCGCCTCGGCGGCATTGTAAGAGTATAACTCCTTGCCGTCCGAGGCCCGCACTGCGTAAATGGCGAATTTCGCTTTCTGATTTTTAGTATTACGCAGAATAGAGCCGATGTTCTCGGCGCCGACGCCAATCGCCGATAAAACACTCAGACATAAAATCAAACTCACTTTTTGAAATTTGCGCATGGGAACTATTTACCACAGAAGAAAAACTTCTTCAAGAGGGCAGGCAAAATTTACCTTGCATCCGGTGAAAAATTTCATTGCGCAGCGGGATAAAACGACTCGCGCCGCTCATCCATGATGCGCATTATTCTGTTTTTCGTGATTACTGACAGCCACCTGCGGGACCGTGATTACGTTCAGAAATGCCCCAATCCGGCGAATCGCCTCGACAAACGCGTCATATTCTATCGGCTTGACGATATACAGAGCGCAGCCCAATTCGTGACATCGCTCAATATCCTGAGGCGTGTTGGCGGTTGTTAAAACAATGGTGAGAATTTTTTTCCATTCGGAATGCGATTTCAAAAACTCCAGTATTTCCATCCCGCTGACTTTAGGCAGCCGCAAATCCAACAGGAGAATGTATTCATTTTGCGATGGATTATCGGCGCCCCTGAAGAAATCCAAAACCTGCTGACCATCGGTGAATCGACGGATGTGATTTTGCAGTCCGGCCCGCCGCAAATTTTTGCGAATCAGAGCGAAATGCCCATCCTCATCCTCCGCTATCAAAAGAATGGCGTCCTCATTCATAGCCGACCCCTTTCCAATAAACGCTTTCTTAATTTCCTTCTGCCAAAAACATAAGAAACGTTTGCTCAGAGCCGCATATAAGATGATTGCAAAGAAAAAATGAATTTATAAACATCCTACATTTGGGAAACAGGATGTCAAGATTTTTTGTGTTATTCTTTTTTATATCTCTTTAAGTCATTATAAAAAAAGGAGTTGTAAATTTTTTGCAGGGTTTTTCCGTCATTTTTCAAAAATCTGATGAATCGCTTTATTGACAATAATCAGAGGGTTGTTATACTCCTTGAAAATATTGGAAAAAGTGTATTTTTGTACGGGCATGATAAGGATTGACAAAAAATTTTTCGTTATTTTATGAAAAATGGAATTTTGGCGGCACTCTTTGCCGTGGCGGCTTCCGGAATGTCAGTGGATGAATGTTCCGGAAGCTTTTTTGTTGATAAGTCATTTTTGGTAAATAACTTATGAATTCAGTTGCAAAGCCATCCCACCCGAAAGGCGATTTTGAGGCGACGGTTCTAAGCAACCAGCAAATCAGGGATTGCTTCTACCGCCTGATTGTGGCACTGGAACCCGCCGCAACGGGGGTTTTCGGTTCCGTGAACCCCGGCCAGTTCGCGATGCTGGACCTAACCGAAGCCTCTCTGCCCTGTGCGGAAAGTATCCCCAACCCTCTCAAAGATACCGCCAAAAGGCAGCTTATTCTCCGCAGACCTTTCAGTTTTTCGGATGTTTCCATCCGCCAGGGACCGGCCGGGGCAGTGGTACAACTGGAAATTATGTACTGCGTGCTCGGTCCCGCCACAGTGCGGATGACGGGCTTGTCCAAAGGCGACAAAATCAGTCTTTTGGGGCCGCTGGGAAACGGGTTCCAAATTCAGCCGCAAAAAGAACTGGCGATATTAATTGCCGGCGGTATGGGTGCCCCGCCTCTTGTACACCTGGCCGGCGTTCTAAAAACTCGCTTCCCGGCGATGAGAGTGGTCATTTTTGTCGGGGCGAAAACCTGCGAAAATCTCCCCTTTACGCTTCATATTGGCAATAAAACAGGCCTTGTCCTTGAGGAATTTCAACAGTTAAATGTGGTAAGCTGCTACGTTGCCACCGACGACGGGTCGGCTGGATTTAAGGGCTATATCTCCGGCTGTGTGGAAGGCTGGCTGGCGGAAAACAAATGGACGGCAGACAAGACTGTTTTTTACGCCTGCGGGCCGGAAGCAATGCTGGCCGCCGCCGCCGGGCTGGCCCGAAAACACCACGTCGATTGCCAGGTGAGTATGGAACGAATGATGGCCTGCGGTATCGGGCTGTGCCAAAGCTGCGCGGTGGAGCATAAAAGCGGCACCGAAGGGCAAACGGAATATCGGCTATGCTGTCAGGATGGCCCGGTGTTCGATGCGACGAATGTGATTTTCAACAATGAGCATAAATGATGGAACAGACGGTGGATCTGAGCATAAATTTTGCCGCACTTAAACTGTCCAGTCCGATTTTTACCGCATCGGGAACCTGCGGCTATGCGGACGAACTGGCTGATTTTATGGACATCAATGCGATAGGCGGTTTCATCACCAAAAGCATTACTCCCCTGCCGCGAAAGGGAAACCCCACGCCTCGCATTGTGGAGACCAACTCCGGAATGCTCAACGCCATCGGTCTGGCTAATGTGGGACTGGAACGGTTTATCGAAGAAAAATTGCCCCTAATCCAGCGGCTCAAAACGGCTGTTTTTGTCAACGTTGCCGGGCAAACGATTGACGACTATGTGGCCGTTGCCGAAAAACTCAGCGGGGTCAAAGGAATTGCCGGCTTTGAACTCAATATCAGCTGCCCAAACGTCAAGCAAGGCGGCATTACTTTCGGCACAGACCCACTCGTAGTGGAACAAATCACACAAAAAGTCAAGGCGGTATGCGGTTCAAAGCCTTTGATGGTGAAATTAACCCCCACGGTGACGGATATTACCGCGACCGCCCGGGCCGCCGTCAACGGCGGAGCGGACGCACTGAGTCTGATTAACACGTTCACGGCGATGGTCATCGATATCGAGACCCGAAAACCGGTTTTGTACAACCGTACGGGCGGACTGAGCGGGCCGGCGATTAAACCCGTCGCGGTGTATTTAGTCAGCCGCGTCTATCAGGAGGTGGGGTGTTCCAACAACATCCCGATTCTGGGCATGGGGGGTATCCGCACCGCCTCGGACGCCATCGAATTTCTAATTGCCGGGGCTGCGGCGGTGGCGGTGGGAACCGCGACCTTTGCCGACCCGTCCTGTGCGGTAAAAATAGCCGACGGAATCCGGGAATTCTGCCGCAGCCACGGTATCCGCAGGGTGTCGGAATTAACCGGCAGCTTGCGATAGACCGCTGATTCGGGTACAATATGTGCAAAACCGCGGCCTTGTCTGCCGATAATCAAATACAGACAAATAGGAATCGGACTGATATGGATACACTGAAGCTCCTCTATGATTATTTCCCGACGGCCGTCAATACCGGCAAAAGCCTCATTTTCATCAGCGAGGAATGGCGGGTTGAGTTAAAGGAGCAAAAGAACACCTGCTATTCCGGCACAGGGAAAAATACGCCCGTAATCAGGGTTCGGGTATTCAAAAAAACTCTCAACGGAGATTTTATCCCCGGCCATTATGAGGATTTTAAACTGGAATCCGTCGGCGAACTGGCTAATCAGATTGAACGGTATATCCAGTTTGCCGTCGGACAAAATCTTCGGGAGAACGTTTAACCAAAGCCAACGTATGATTTCCTTGACCGATACCGCCGAAGGGGTGATTTTCAGCGTAAAAGTGGTGCCGGGAAGCTCCAGAACCCGGTGTGCCGGCGAGATGGGGTCTATGCTGAAAGTCAACGTCGCTGCCGTGCCGGAAAAGGGGAAAGCCAACGAATGTCTGACCGAATATCTGGCCGGACTGCTGGGCATTCGCAAAAACGCGATAACGATTCTTTCCGGCCGAACCAGCCCGGCTAAACAAATCCGGGCGGCCGGGATAACGGCGGATACCTTACAGCAGATTTTGAGTTCAGCAGCACGGAAGAAGAAATGACAAGAGCGAGTATTCGTAAATTCTTCTATATCGGGTTGATGGCTGCACTTGCCGCGCCGGCCCTGTCGTTTGCTTCGCTGGCTAACGAAGACAAGCGGGGGTTGCGGATTACCGCCATCGATGGCGTGTTTCGTCTTCCGGAAGAGGAAGTGGATTTGGCCACTGCCGCATTGGTGCTGTCGCGGGAATGGGGGACGGACAAGGCCCTGTTCGTCTATCGGCGGAAGATTGACGAAATGGCCGAAGAAATCCTCAACCGTTTGGAAAATAAACATCTTATTGCCGACTATCGCGCCATCGAAGTCATCAATGAATATCTGTTTAAAGAACTCGGCTTTCACTCCGTCCATGATGCGGACGACCCTGACGATTTGTTTTTGCATGTTGTATTGGATCGCAAACGCGGATACTGCCTGAGTCTTTCCATGCTGTACCTGTCCATCGCCGAACGCATCGGGATGCCTGTTTACGGCGTGGTTGTTCCGGGGCATTTTTTCGTCCGATATGACGACGGGAAACAAAGATATAATATCGAAACCACTTCCGGCGGCGCAATTGTCGATGATAAACATTATCAGGAAGAATTCAAGCCGCCCGCCGGTGACAGAACGGTTTATTTCAAAAATTTGACCAAAAAGCAATCGCTCGGTTGTTTTTTCAACAACCTGGGCAATTGTTATATCCAGCGGGAGCAGCTCGATACGGCGTATGAGTATCTGACGGCGGCGATACAAGTCAATCCGTCGCTGGGCGAGGCCCGCACCAACTTAGGCAATGTGCTGCTGCGGCTTAATCGGCCCGCCGAGGCGGTAACCCAGTATGAATGGGCGCTTTCTATGGTTGGACCGGACGCGACAACTTACAACAATATGGGCAACGCTTATCAGGCGGTCGGCCGATATGAACAGGCCAAAGACCTGTACCTTCGCGCGATTGAATTAAAGAAAGATTTCTTCGACGCCTATCGCAATCTGGCCGGGACATATCAATCTATGGGGCAGTTGGGCAAGGCCATCTCACAGATGGAAGCGCTGGTCATCCTCAAACCGCAGGATGCGCAGAACTGGCTTTACATGGGACAATTGTACCGCAAAGCGGGCAACCCGCAGTTGGCCCAAAGAGCGTTCCAGAAAGCGCTGAAACAAAACGCCAACCTGGCCGACGCGGTGACCGGAATCGGAAATCTGTATCTGGACCAGCAGGATTACGCCTCAGCCCTTGATTTATTCAGACAGGCAATCACTATGCAGCCCAAAAATGTCGAGGCCTGGTTTGGGCGGGCAGTGGCGCTGCACTACCTCAATCGAACCGATGAAGAAATCCAGGCTTATCAGCAGGTCTTGGCGATTGACCCGGCACAGACCGGGGCTTTGCAAAATATGGGTAACGCCTACCTCAAACAGAAGAAAGCGGAATCGGCCATTTCGTGTTATCTGCAGGCTATTCAGCGGGAACCCCGCAGCGAAGATTTGCTTTATAATCTGGGCGTGGCCTACGCCGGCCTGAAACAGTATGACAAGGCCGTCGAATCCTATAAAAAGGTTCTTTCGATAAATCCTGATCACGGCGCGGCCCATAACGGACTTGCCATTTGTTATTATTTGACCGATGATAAAAAAGCTTCACGTACACATGCGCTGCGCGCTCAGCAGCTCGGCCAGGACGTTCAAAAGGAATTGCTGAAAAACTAATTTTAATTTTAGGAAGGAAAATTATGAAAAAGATCGTAAAAAAAACATTATCTATCGCGGGAATTGTCATCCTTGCCATCCTGGCGCTGATTTTGATTTTATTCACGATGTTCGGCAACCAGGCCATCAAAGTCGGCATCGAAACCGGCGCGACAATGGCCCTGAAGGTCGGCGTCAGCGTAAAGGATGTGAATTTATCCCTCTTCGGGGGAAAGTTTGAACTGGCCGGTCTGAAAATTGAAAATCCCGCCGGCTACCAGCACACGGAATTTCTGACGCTGGACAAAGTAACGGTCGCCCTGAAGATGAGCAGCCTTCTGAGCGATACGATTGAGATTGAGAAAATTCAAATGGATAATATTCAACTGACCCTCGAACAAAAAGGTGTGACCACCAATAACCTTCAGGAAATTCTCAGCGCGCTGCCGAAATCCGAAGAAAAGGCGCCGCAGCCCGAAGCCGCGCCAAAGGCTGAAGAAAAGGCCGGAAAAAAAATGCTCATCCGTGAACTGGTCATCAACGGCGTCGAGGTCAAGGTTAAACTTCTGCCCACCCTGCGGCTGAATCCGATTGTTCTTAAAGACCTTGGCAGCGACAGGCCCATCAATATCGCGGAACTGACCGCACAGATTCTCAAGGCCATCGCCGGCGGCATCGCCGAACAGGGCAAGGACCTGCTGCCGCTGGATATGATTAATTCCATCGGTTCAGGACTGGCCGAGCAGGGCAAAAAGATTCTCGAAACAGCCGGCCAGGCCGGAGAAGGCATTCTGAAAGGCGCCGGAGATGTCGGCAAAGGAGCCTCGGACGCTCTGAAGGGCATCATCCAGAAAAAAGATTGATCGCAGACCGTATGAGCAGAGTTTTTGTGGCCGTCAGCGGAGGCGTCGATAGCGCCACCACCGCCGCGTTGTTGTGCAAACAGGGATATTCGTGCGAGGGTGTATTTATGATTACGCACGATGCCGCGGCAGCCGCGATGGAAGACGCCGAAAAAGTCTGCCGGACGCTTGGCATTGAATTGCATATTCTGGACTTTCGCGGGGAATTTGAAGAAATCCTTGATTACTTCACCGAGGAATATCGCCGGGCCAGGACGCCCAATCCCTGTGTATTATGCAATCGGCAAATGAAATTCGGCAGACTCTGGCAATACGCCCGGCAGCACGGAGCCGATTATATCGCCACGGGCCATTATGTTCGCGTCATCCGCGACGGGTCGTTCGCCGGCCTCTTTCAGGCGCAGGATAAAAAGAAAGACCAGTCCTACGTCTTGTCGATGATTCGCCGGGAAATGCTCAACTCTGTTTTATTCCCGATGGCGGAACTGACCAAAGACCAGACGCGAAAACTGGCGGCGAATTTCGGACTGCATCTCACGCAGAAAAAAGATTCGCAGGAGATTTGCTTTATTCCAAACGATGATTATGTCGGATTACTCCTGCGGCGATGCCCGCAGCTTCAGCAGCCCGGCGACGTCGTGGACAAAAGTGGCAAAATCGTCGGCAAACACGACGGCATTTTTCGTTTTACCATCGGCCAGCGACGCGGCCTGCGGATTGCGATGGGAACGCCGGTTTATGTCGTCGGCCTGGATGCCGACACGCACACAGTCATCCTCGGCTCCAAAGAAGACCTGCTCACCAGCGGCCTTGTCGCCAAACAAGTCAACTGGCTGATAGATACGCCGGCTGCACCGTTTGAAGCCGTGGTCAAAATCCGGTATAATCACGCCGGCGCCCCGGCAACGGTGTATCCAAAAGAAAATGACAGCGTTGAAATTCGATTCGGTCGGGCCGTCTCGGCGATTACGCCGGGTCAGGCGGCGGTGATGTTTATTACGACCGACAGGGGGATGCAGGTCGCCGGTGGCGGCTGGATTGAAAAGGCAATGATGGAAAAATAACGAATTCAATGAAACGCATAGAAACCAACATAAAAAAAGCGGCGATTCTTCATCCCGGCGCCATTGGCGACTGTGTCCTGCTGTTGCCGCTGGCTAAATTTCTGAAAGAATCGCTCGGCTGCAGTCTTATCGAGCTGATTGCTCATACCGAATACGTCGGTTTCTATCCCGGCAGAACCTGTATCGACAAGGTGCGTGCCATCGAGTCGCTGCCGCTGCACCGTCTTTTTACGGCAGTCGATGAATTTGCGGTGGAGCAAAAAGACCCTCTGATTGAGGCGTTTGCGGGATATGAATATGTCGTGAGTTTTCTCGGCGCTGAAAATGAGCATTTTGAGCAAAATCTGTTATTTGCGATTCATTGCAGTCATTCAGGCGAGACGACAATGATGCCGCTGTCCGGGCCGGCTGATGAACACACAAGTCTTTTTTATATTCGTGAATTTGCCCGGCAAAATCATCTCGAAACGCCGGAACAAACCACATTGACGAATGCCTGGATTTCGGCCCTGCCGCAGGATATGGCGGCAGGGATGGACATTTTGTGGAGGTGCGGCATCGGCCCGCAGGATTCTGTTTGTCTGATTCATCCCGGCAGTGGTTCACGCGGTAAATGCTGGCCGGTAGAGCATTTCTCCGCCATCGCGGAAATCGCCCGAAGCCAATCGCTGGAGCCGGTGTTTTTGCTCGGCCCGGCGGAGATGGAACGTTTGTCCGAGCAGGACAAACAAAAAATACAAACTGCCGCCCCCCTGCTGTCAGATATGAATCTCGAAAACGTACTAAGCATTTTGAGCTGCGCAGATTGCTTTTTGGGTAATGACAGCGGCATCAGCCATGTGGCCGGGGCGATGGGCAAAAAAACCATCGTTCTTTTCGGCCCTACCAACCCGTCCCTATACAGGCCGCTGGGGCCAAATGTCTATGTCATCCAGACAATCAACGCCGATTTTACAAATCCCTCCCAGGATACCCGTAAATGGGTCGAACAATGTATCGAAGGCATCCTGAGCGGAGCGTCGGGGCAGAAACATTTGACGCGGACGGATAAAACACTATAATCCATGCGATGAAAACGAAAGATAAATTAATGCAGACAAAAACGTTAGGCGAATTGGCGGCCCACGTCGGCGGCACGGTCATCGGCGACGCGTCGATCCAAATCAAGTCCGCTTCGACGCTCGACAAAGCAGGCCCCGGCGAAATTACTTTTCTCAGCAATAAAAAGTATGTTCCACAGGTTAAGGATACCAGCGCCGGCGCTGTAATCGTGGCTGAGGCAATAGACAGCCGGGCCTCGCTGCTCGTTGTCGAAGACCCGTATTACGCTTTCATGCAGATTGTGGTGCTTTTGCACGGCCACCGACAGCACCCGCAGACGGGTGTCAGTCCACAGGCCTCCGTTGCCGCCACGGCCAAACTGGGGGCGGGATGTAATGTCCATCCTTTCGCCGTGGTTTGTGAAAACGCCGTCGTCGGCAAAAACTGCCAGATATATCCCGGCGTTTTCATCGGCCCCAACGTCAGTGTCGGCGACAATTGTATTTTCTATCCCAACGCCGTGATTTATGACGGCTGTGTCGTCGGCAATCGGGTTATCGTGCAATCCAGCGCCGCCGTCGGGCAGGATGGCTTCGGTTTTGCCACGCACAAAGGCGCTCATCACAAAATTCCGCAAATCGGCAGAGTGATTCTCGAAGACGACGTGGAAATCGGCTCTGCGTGCGCAATTGAACGTGGAACGCTCGACGATACCGTCATCGGCAAAGGCAGCAAAATCGGCGATATGGTGGCTATCGGTCACGGCACAAAAATCGGCGCGCATTGCCTGCTTGTGCCGCAGGTCGGAGTGGCCGGGTCGGTTACGATGGGACATCATTGCGTTCTTGCCGGACAGGTCGGCGTCGTCGGCCATATCAAAATCGGAAATCTCGTCAAAATCGGTGCCAAAGCCGGCGTCATCGGCGATGTCCCCGACGGCGCGACAATTGTCGGAACGCCGGCCATCGACGCCGGCAAGGCCAGACGCGCCTATAGTTTGATTGAATATCTGCCGGAAATGAAAAAGAAAATTAAAGAAATCCAACGGCGGATGGATAAAACAGGCAACACAGATGAGTGAAACAAACCCTCCTGTTTTAGGATTAATCGCCGGCCAGGGACGGCTGCCGTTTCTGGTCGCTCAGGGCGCCAAAAAGGCCGGACTGAAAATTATTTGTGCGGGTCTTGCCGATAACGCGGACCCGGAGCTGGCGAAATACGTGGACGTGTTTTTCTATGGCGCCATCGCCCGCCCCGGCGGCTGGATGCGAAACCTTCGCCGTTACGGCGCCAAACAAACGATTATGGTCGGACGGGTCGTTAAGGCCAATATCTATACGCCGTGGAGAATTGTAAAATATCTGCCGGACTGGCGGGCATTGCGAATCTGGTATTGGCGGCTGCGCCATAAGGACAAACGCAACGACACGGTCTTGAACGCAATCGCCGACGAACTGGCAAGCGGAGGTATTATCCTCATGGATTCGACACAGTACTGCAAAGACCACATGGCGACCGAAGGCGTGCTGACGCAAACACAGCCCCCGGCGTCCGTATGGACGGATATCGAGTTCGGCTGGCCGATGGTCAAAGAAATCGGCAGGCTGGACATCGGTCAGGCCCTCGCCGTCAAGGAAAGGGAAATCATTGCTGTCGAGGCCATTGAAGGCACTGCAAAAATGATTGAGCGGGCCGGCCAACTGTGCAAAAAAGGCGGCTGGACACTGCTCAAGGCCGCCAAACCCAATCAGGATATGCGGTTTGATGTGCCCTGCATCGGCATCGATACGATTGAAAGCCTGGCCCGCAGCAAAGCCTGTTGTGTCGTGATTGAAAAAGATAAAACCATCATTATCGACAAACCGCAAACATTGGAATTGGCCGACCGTCTCGGCATCGCCGTTGTCGGCCGATAAAGACACGTTTAGCCTGTCGGTTCGATCTCCACATTCTGCGGACCTTTTATACGATATCGAATCCCCCGCCAGCGAATCGTCTTGCCGAATGCCGAACTGATAATCAGTGCCAGTAAAAGAACACCCCATACCCAAAACAAAGTAATGTCGGCGATAGCGGCGGGCAGCAGAGCCTTTCTGTCTTTGACAAGCAGAAAACGGGAAACCATCCTCTGCCGCAGAACCGCTCTTATCGCCTGATTCAGGAAAATGAAAAACGCAGCGATGGTAAAGAACACGGCGTTTCTGTGTCCCGCCTGCCATGCCGCCGCGGCAAATCCCGCGGTACACCATAAACCGCCCGCGCTGAACAGCATCGCCAGCAACCCAAACAACCATGTTCGGGGAGCATAAACACGGGTAATGATAAATTGCCTGCGGACAAACTCAAATAATTTCAGCCACGTCGTGGATTCATAAGACGCCGCCATACAGGGCGGTACGTAAACCATTTTCTTGCCGGCCTGGCGGACAGCGCCACTCAGCGTCAGGTCGTCACAGATGGACCGGGACCAGATGACTTCCAGTCCCACTTCGCGAAACGTACTGACCAGAATCGCCATCGAGCCGCCCCATGCGTGATTAAACCGACCGTTGCCGAGTATCTGTGCCACGGCGGCGTTGAGACAGGACAGGGCCAGTGACGCCGGATTGTACGTTTTTGGAACAAACCAGCGATATCCGCTGGTTGCGCCGGTTTTCTTACTGTGCAGCGAATAAACAATATGTCCCAGCCATTGATCGTTTACGCAGGCGTCGGAATCCGCAAATACCATCGCCTCGGTTTGCGGCGGAATCTGGCGATAGCAATACAAAATATTATGCAGTTTTTGGCTGGATTGGGAGGCCTTTCCCGCAACAAACAGCTGTATTTCCACGGCGGTTGCCTGTAAGGAATAGCGGGCAATAATGTCCTGCAAAGCTATATAGGCCGGGTCGGATGCGTCTTCCACAACAAACCATAAACGATACGATTTATAATCCTGCCGGAAAAAAGAAAAAACATTTTGCTCAAATGTTTCATCCAGCCCTTTGCAGGGGACAATGACCACCGCTTCAGGAAAATACCAATCCCGCACTTTTCGAGACTTTTTGTAAGCATACCGCACGTTGAAGATAATCTTCACGGTGAACAACAAATGTCCAATCAGCAGTGCTATAGCAATCCAAAAATACACATCCATATCTTTTCAGGCACTCCATTCGATGCGTCTGTTGCGTATTACAACAAGGGAAAAAGAAAGAAGATATAATACCAGAAAAAACCGGATAGTAAAGCAAAGAACAGACGGGCATTTTCCATGGTGGAATTGCCCGCCCGTGTTTTTAGTTGTTTTGACGGACTTTCCGAATCAGGGCAAGCGTTACCTGCACCTTTTTTGTCAGGCTCGTGAAGTCGCCGGCGGCAACCAGGTCTTTCGTAATCAGGTTCGACCCGATGCCGGCACAGGCGATACCTGCCTTAAACCACGCCGACAGACTTTCTTCCGTAGGCTCAACGCCGCCGGTGGGCATAATTTCCGTCCACGGACAGGGGCCTTTGACGGATTTGACAAAACCGGGACCGCCCACCTCCTTGCCCGGAAAGACTTTACAGATTTCGACGCCTAGAATATGGGCCTGATGAATTTCCGTCAGCGAGCCGCAGCCGGGCAGATAGGGAATTTTGCGACGGTTGCATACTTTGGCCGTCTCTTCATCCAGCAGCGGCCCGACGACAAAATCCGCACCCGCCGCGATATACAGGGCCGCCGTGGGGGCGTCACAGATAGAACCGACGCCGAGCATCAGCTCCGGACGCTGTTTATCGCGACGTTCGGCCAATTGGGTGAAAACACCAATCGCTCGATCGCCGCGGTTTGTGAACTCGACAATTTTCGCCCCGCCGTCGGCACAGGCACAGACGATCTTCCATGCCGCCTCCACGTCGGCATTATAAAAAACCGGAACAAGCCCTGTTTCCTTCATCGCACACAAAACCTGCAAACGACTGTGTCGAGCCATAATAATTCTCCAAATAAATTTCCAAAAACTTTTCGTAACGAATTTCTTCGCCGGTTATCGGCTGATACGAGCCGAGGCGCCCTTCATCACGGATTCCACTTCTTTGAGCGTCGCCATCGAGGTATCGCCCGGCGTGGTCATCGCCAGCGCGCCATGCGCGGCCCCGTAATTAACCGCCTGTTCGGCGGGCTTGCCTTCCATCAGACCGTAAATCAGGCCGGATGCAAAACTGTCTCCGCCGCCAACACGGTCAAGAATCTCAAGGTCGGGACGCAGAACGGCTTCGTGAAATTTCCCGTCCGTATATAGAATCGCCCCCCAATCGTTTCGTGTGGCGGTTTTGGCGTTGCGCAGCGTGGTGGCCACGGCTTTGAAGTTTGGAAATTCCGCCACGGCCTTTTGAATCATCTTCTTGAAATTCGACGGGTCGAGTTTAGAGCAACGCTCGTCCAGCCCTTCCACGGCAAAGCCCAGCGCCGCGGTGAAATCTTCCTCGTTGCCGAGCATTACATCGACATATTTGGCGATTTCGCGGTTGACCTGCCGGGCCTTGTCCTGACCGCCAAAGTCTTTCCACAGCGATGCGCGATAGTTCAAATCATACGACACAATTGTGCCGTATTTCCTGGCGATGGCGACCGCCTCAATAATCGCATCCGGCGTTGAACCCGAAAGCGCGGCGAAAATGCCGCCGGTATGCAGCCAGCGGACACCGTCTTTGCCGAATATTGCGTCCCAGTCGAAATCGCCCTTTTTAATCTGCGACGCAGCGCTGTTGGCGCGGTCGGAACAGCCGATGGCGGCGCGAACACCGTAGCCCCGCTCGGTAAAATTCAGACCCACGCGGGATTTTCTACCGATACCGTCAAAAGGAACCCAGCGGATGTATTCGGTGGCTACACCGCCCTGCATGATAAAATCCTCCAGCAGCCGGCCGACGGGATTATCTACAATTGCCGTCGCCACAGCCGCACGTTTGCCGAAACACCGCTTCAAACCGCGGGCGACATTATATTCCCCTCCACCTTCACAGACGCGAAACATACGCGTCGTATGAATCCGTTCCTCGCCGGGATCCAAACGCAGCATAATCTCCCCAAACGACAGAATATCATATTTGCATTGCTTTGCAGATCTCAATTGGATTGCACTCATAATTTTTCCTTATCTTGCCAGCCAGCCGCCATCGACAGCAACGGTATATCCATTCATATAATCCGACGCGGCGGAAGCCAGAAATACGGCCACGCCCTTCAGGTCGTCCGGCGTTCCCCAGCGTCCTGCGGGAATACGGTCCAGAATCGCCTTGTTGCGGGCTACATCTTCACGCAATGCCTTGGTGTTATCGGTAGCCATATAGCCCGGAGCGATGGCATTGGTATTAATATTATGCTTGGCTAATTCGCAGGCCATCAGACGAGTCAGGCCCATCACGGCGCTTTTGGATGCGGTATAAGACGGTACGAGGATGCCGCCCTGGAAGCTGAGCATCGAGGCGGTGTTGATAATCTTGCCGCCGCGTCTCTGGGCAATCATCTGTTTGACAACCGCCTGGCTTAAGAAAAACACGCCCCGGATATTGAGATTCATCACATCATCCCAGTCTTTTTCGGTAAAGTCTGTAAACGGCGCCCGGCGGATGATGCCTGCGTTGTTAAATAGAATATCAATTCCACCCAGCTTTTTCACCGTTGCTTCGACGACCACATCGGCGGCTTCTTTTTTCATCAAATCCGCATTGATGCCGATGCAGCGGCGTCCGAGTTTTTCCACTTGTGCTTCGGTATCGGCCGTGTCCAGCACATCCACTGCGGCGATATCCGCCCCGGCTTCGGCAAGCCCTAATGCCATCGCCTGCCCCAGTCCGCGTGCCGCGCCGGTCACAATCGCTGCCTTGCCGTCGAGTTTAAATTTGTCCAGAATCATAATTTAATTCTCCCGCAATTTTCCAATTATTCTGTCATTCCCGCAAAGGCGGGAATCCAGTTTGCTTTTTATTTTAATTTTTGTATTTCGAATTTGTTTCGAATTTCGTGCTTCGGATTTCGGATTTTTACTTCAAGTCTGCAATTGCAATTCCATCCATATCATCAAATGTCTGATTTTCACCGCCCATCGCCCAGCAGAATGAATAAGCCTGTGTGCCGACGCCGCTGTGAAGCGACCAGCTCGGCGAAATCACGCCCTGCTTTGGAGCGACGACAATATGCCGTGTCTGGTCAGCTTTGCCCATCAAATGAAATACGCGGGCCGTATCGGGAAAATCAAAATACAGATACACTTCCATACGCCGTTCGTGCGTATGCGGAGGCATGGTATTCCAGACACAGCCTTCCGCCAGTTCCGTAAATCCCATCACTAATTGGCAGCTTTGCACACCTCCCGGATGTATATATTTAAAAATCGTCCGTTTATTGGCCTGTGCGGTTGAACCTAAATTTACCGCCGTGGACTGCGCCTTCGAAATATGCATCGTCGGATAGGACGCATGAGCCGGGTAGCTGACTAAGTAAAACATCGCCGGGTTGTCCGAGTCGTCGCTTTCAAAAGTAATGTCCTTGGAGCCGCGGCCGATATACATCGCATCACGGTTTGACAGTGAAAAACGCTTGCCATCAACGGTCACCACCCCGGCCTGGCCGATATTAAGAACGCCCAGTTCCCGCCGCTGGCAGAAAAAATCCGCCCGCAGCTCGGCGGCGCTGGTCAGCGCAAGGCTCTGTTTAACCGGCACGACGGAACCGGCGATAACACGGTCAACATCAATGTAAATCATCTGTATCTCGTCTGACCCAAACAAAGATTCGACCAGGAAATGATGCCGGGTCTCTTCGGTTGTCATCCGTTCAAAACGAATCGGGTCGGGACTGTAGCGTACTTCCATTTTTATTCTCCCTTACTTTTCCAAAACCACGTTAACGGGATGCTCAAGCCGACACGCAAAATCCGACAGGTACGCCTGCCAGTCCCCGGCCGTCTTGAAATCCAGTCCTTTATCCCAGCAGGCCCCGGCATAATACACAAACGGCTTTCCGCAAGGCTGATTGACAATCGCCAGCAAATGGTCATTGCGTTCCTCAAATTGAGCGTTGGTATCGGCGGTCAGAACCACGCCGCAGCCGGTCATTCCGTTTTTGTCATCCGGGGCAAACCAGTACGAAATCCACTTTTCATCGGCATTGAACTTCTTCTGCTCACCCTGTCCGCCGCGAACGACAATCCCCGCCGCCAAGGCAAGTGTATTCTGTCCCTGGCAGGTCATCCGGCTTTCAATCCGGTTCAGATTGGAGCCTTTGTCAAGACTAATGCGTTTGACTTCGCTGACTTTGGCGCCCCCGGCTTTCCACGGCTCATAGACTAATTCAAAGATAAGCCGGATAGGCCCGTTGGCAAGGACTTTCCACGAACGGAAATTCTTCGATAAAATCAGTTTGTCACCGTCCAGAATCCCCAGCCCGCCGCAGCCCAGCGTCGGCCCGACTTTGTAGCAATCCAGCCCTTCGCCTCTGTCGGCATGGTAGGATTTCTTTTCTTTCGCGTTTTTATATAAATGGTCAATCATCGGAGTGCGTACTTTTTTGACCCAGACGTCAATGCCGGGACTAATAGTTTCCCACTCCAGTTCTTTGCCGTACATCCGAAACGCGATGCGGTCGCTTTCCCATCCGAAATCCCCGTATCGTTCCGGCACATGTCGTCCATAAACACAATCCTTTGTCTCGGGACGCGACACACCCTGCGGCAGAGCCATCACCCAAAACCATTTCTGCTGACCCGGCGCAAGGTCCGTCTGGAACAGCAGTTCATCCGTCTTGCAATCGCCATCATTATCCACTGCCTGCGTTACAACAAATCGATTGGAATAAAAATCAAAAACCGCCGCATTGGCAGCAGTCAATGAGGGATTTTTACTGACTAATTCATTCCAGTTCAGACTGACTGTCTCAGCATCTCGGAACATCGCTGCGGGATTTGTCAGGTGCACCAGCGTTGTCGCCGCGCCTCTGTCAACCGCAAGTTTATAGACTTCGCTGCCCGCATATAAAAACGCCCCGACTCCATATACTTCCGTCTGGTCCGACGAAACCGTTTTCGGGGCGGCTCCGACAGGCTGAACATAACCCAGTTTGCCGTCCGGATGCACACAGCCCACAAGCCCATTCCATGCCTTGACGATTGCCGGCAGATAGGTCTTTTCATCCAGAATACCCCGGTTGACCCCCCAGGCCAGGCCATAACAGTAAAACCCCGTACCGCTGGTTTCTTTTTCCGTGTAGCTGGCCGGGTCAAGCAGGCTGGCTCGCCACAAACCATCGGCTCCCTGGATTGAAATCAATTTGGCCGCCATCTGTTTATATATTTCAATATACTTCTCCCGGCCCGGATAATCGGCCGGCATGCTTTCTAAAATGCGTGCCAATCCCGCAAATACCCAGCCGTTGCCGCGAGACCAGAAGATTTTTTTGTTATTTGCCTCGCGCTTATCGAAATATGTATCGTCACGAAAATATAAATGCTCTTCTTTGTCATAGAGATACTCCGTCGTCGCCATAAATTCGCGATGCATGAAATCAAGATATTTCCTGTCGCCCGTCAGAGCAGACAGCTTGGCCAGGACCGGCGGAGCCATAAACAGGGCATCACACCACCACCAGCGGTCTTTTTTCTGCTGCTGACCGGTTTTCAAGGTGACATCCGAAGGATTAGCCAGGATATAATCAAAACGCTCCTGGATCGGCTGCATCATTTGCGGGTCTTTATACAGGCTGTACAGTTCCAGATACATCCAGCCCACACAGTGGTCGTCCGCATGATAAATCCGTTTATATGGCTGCCATTTGAGTTCTTCCCCGCGCTGCCGGAGCCAATTCATATATTTATCATCATCCGACATCTTTGCCCAGGCCGCCATTCCCGCATACAAAGCCCCATGAGTCCAATCGGCGGGATGATGTTTGCTCGGATTGGCAATCTGCCAGTCGGCCACTTTGGCCATGACTTCACGAATAGACTGGGGTTTGGTTTCCTGAGACCATGCGGTTTGCGAGTTGACCGTCGAACATCCATGGACAAACCAGGCCGCAAAAATTATTAGTATCCACAAACACTTCATGCCTGTCTCCCTGTAATAGGTCAATAAATCCTTTTATGTCAGCCATTTACTCTTTGCCAAGCGACCGCGAAAGGTCCGTCGCGGAGGCAATGACAATTTTACTCAAAGACGGAATCATCTCAAATGAAATCTCTATCGCCGGCCCGGTAATTCCGATCGCGGCGATAACCTGTTTTTGCATATCAAAAACCGGCGCCGCCACGCAGCGTACCCCGGCGTGGTATTCCTCATTATCTATTGCAAAACCCTGTTCGGGCACTTCCCCCGTCATTTTCCTTAACGACGCAATATTAATGATGGTTTTTCCCGTCCGGGCCTGCGGCTTGACTTCGGCATAAAATTCATCGAGTCTGTCGCGGTACAGATAACTCAGAAAAATCTTGCCCGTAGCCGAACGATGCAAATCCGCCAGTGTTCCCGACCGCGACGCCACACGAATCGGAGCCGAACTGTCGCAGACCTCCAGAATCAGCGAATGCCACCCGCTTGGCACGGCCAAATGCGACGTATGGCCCGTCCGGCGGGTTAATTCCTGCAACACTGGAACCGCACGCTGTCTTAAAGGCAACCTGCTTAATGCCTGTAAACCGACCTCATAAAGCATAGGCCCGGCAAAATAAAGACCCCCTCGTTTTTGTGCCATCTCTTTATGACATAGGGATTTAAGAATGCGAAATGCCGTCGTTCTTGCTATTGATATCCGTTTTTCAATGTCGGATGAGCTCAGTCCCTGCTCATTTTCAGCAAGCAATTTAAGGACATCAAGTGCCTTAACCAAGTTGGGCGTCAGATATTGTTCCATATATGAAACTCTATATTCTAATGTGGATAATTATATATTTACCAAATAATTTAGTCAACTGATTTATATTAAATTTTGCGATTGTCCGTCATATCATAGACCGGTTGAGAAGTCTTTTAAAAGATTGTTAAACAGATTAAAGAGTTAAACCCCAACATTTCCGACCGAATGGATCAGCGGACAATGGACGATTGCTTCGCAGTCATGGACAATCAGAAGTTTGCCGCTCGAACTGTTCGACAAAATCCGTGGAGAATAATAATGAAAAATAAAATAGCACCGGCCGCAATCGCGGCAAGTGGGCATTGAGGACAACATCATCTATGAAATTCAATGTGTCGTCGAAAATCAGCCCACAATGAATATCAAACGGGTTTCAATGCAGACTGTCACTACCGCCGCTTTGTCGTGGGATTTGAAAGAGGTGGAAGAAAAAAAGACGCCTGCTGTTTCGGCATCTGTATTGATCCGTTCGGATATGTTTAGCGCCAACATCTCCGTTGAACAGATGGTTCGCACGGCGGACTTTGAAACCTATATCTTCTCCATCAATCCGGCCTGGACCTCGGATGGTCAAATCAGCAGCGGCCCTGATGAAGGCAGCAGCACAAGTCTGATGTTCAATACCATCTATCCGGCAAAGGATAGCCGAAACATCATTTTGTCTCAGATGCCCAGTTTGACCCGTTACCATACCGGGATAGTAAAAAAAATGGAAGAAAACGGACAGCACTGGCCGGCCAGTTATAGTTCTGTCCGGGGATTTGAAATGTATCATACCGGTGAAAGTGAAAAATGGTGGACTGAATTTTCCATCAAGGCCAGCGGATTTGAACCTGTGGAAAATCGCTGTGGTGTCATCATCAAAACACCCTCGGACACCTATATGGCTCTGGCGATCAATGGCCCGGTCTCTGAGGAAGATTTTCACAAGCTGGTGGACAGTCTCGTTCCCGCCAGAGAATACATCCAAAAACACTGATTTTCGTCATTGCCTGTCTGATATAAGGTCGGGGTTGGGCTCTTAAACCCCGGCCTTTTTTTTCTGTTGAAAAAGCCGGGATTCCATTATAATACCTGCCATGCGATTCAAATGGATTATCTGTAAGGTCGTGGAAAAAGAAGCGTATTTTTGCGCGTCACGCAGCCCGCATATTGTCGATGTGGTGCTGATGCAGCAGGGTTTGCATAATACGCCGCAAATCCTGTGTGCCGAAGTCCAAAGTGAACTTAACAAAACCGTTGATGCTCAGGGCAATCCTTATGATGCCATTTTGCTGGGTTATGGTCTGTGCGGCAACGGCATCCTCGGGCTGACATCGAAAATCAAGATGGTCGTTCCCAAAGCTCACGATTGCATTACACTGCTGCTGGGTTCTAAAGACGCATACCAGCGCTATATTGACACCCATCGCGGAGTCTATTGGTACAGTGACGGCTGGATTCGAACTAAGACCATGCCCGGCAAAGAACGTTATGAAGCCTTGCTTGCAGAATACACTGAAAAATTCGGCTCTGACAATGCCGCCTACCTGCTGGAGATGGAGCAAGGCTGGATGAAGGAGTACAACTGGGCAGTCTATGTGGACTGGGATATGTCCGAGGCGGCTCAGCAGAAAGACTATACGCGCCAATGCGCCGACTACCTGGGCTGGCAATATGATTGTGTTGCCGGCAACTCCAGCCTCATGCAGCGGCTGGCGGATGGCCTTTGGAACGAGCAGGATTTTCTCATCGTACAGCCCGGTGAAGTGATTTGTGAAGACCTGACCCAACCTGACATCATCAAGGCAATGTAAGCGATGGATATGCTCTCTATGATTTGGCCCGCACGGCTGTTTGCCCTGGTTATCATCGCTGTCTATTTCGTTGAAATTTATCGAATTATCCGGTATTTTCAGCGCCGCCGCCATCCGCAGGCGGTACATCTCCTGACCAGCCCTTGTATGATAATTATTCACATTGTTGCGATTGCGGGAATCGCCTGTGCCTGTTACGGTTATCTGATTGAACCCTACAATATTCAAATTAATACCATTCGCATTGAAACCGATAAGCTGAAAAATACCTCGCTTCGAATTGTGCAGATTTCCGACCTGCACTGCGACAAAACCCCCCGTCTTGAGCCCCTGCTGGCTGAATTCATCAATCCGCTTAATCCGGATATTATCGTCTTTACCGGCGACGCTATTAATTCTCCCGCCGGCCTGGAACTATTTCGCAGCACGATGACAGGCCTTCACGCCTCTATCGGCAAGTTCGCCGTCACCGGCAACTGGGATACTCAGCGCATGACCAGCCTCGACCGCTTCACAGGGACGGGGTTTGATGTCTTAAATCAGGATGTGCGGTTTCTCGAAAAGGACGGCCAACCGTTCTGCATCGCCGGGCTGGATTATCTGCAGGGCCCGCACAGTTGGCCTGTGATTAAACAACTTAAACCCGCATCTTTTACCGTGTTTTTATTTCACACACCGGATTTTGTCTATTGGCTCAAAGGCCTTCCGGTTGACCTGTACCTGTGCGGCCATACCCACGGCGGCCAGGTTGCGCTGCCTTTTGTCGGTTCTGTTGTCAGTCCAAATATCGGCGGTGAATATGTGCAGGGTTTACATGACTATTATGGCATTCCGGTCTATACCAATCGCGGTATCGGCATGACCGGCTATGGCCCTCGGATACGATTTCTGTCCCGGCCGGAAATCGCCGTTTTTGAAATCATCCCCAAAGCAGCGCCCTGACCGGCACGGTTGCTTTTGAATCTATCTTTTCCGCAGAGGCTCAAACCGCGCTTTTTCTTTCTGATGCAGCAAAGCCCACGCTTCACGTTTGAAAACCCATCCTAATCCCAGCGATCGCGCCGCCCAGTCCGCCGCTGTCGCCAGCCAAACCCCCGCCAGCCCAAGACCAAACACATAACACAACAGGTACACCCCGCCTAAGCGAAACATAGCCGTGCTCACAGTAGAGACATACAAAGGCGATTTCGTATCCCCCGCTCCGCGCAGGGCGCCGATGAAGATGAACGTGACAGCCAGAAACGGCAATTCCAGCGCCGCCAGTCGAATGGCAAACCCGGCCAATTGAACGACCTGTTCCGTAGCCTTGAAAATCGACGCGATCTGCGGCCCGAACGACACGAAAAAGATTCCTATGGTAACCGTCAGTATGCCGGCGGCGATTAAAATGCGTCGTACGGCGATTTTGGCAATGCGTTTTCGGCCCGCGCCGATGGATTGTCCCGTAATGGTCGTCGCCGCCAGCCCCAGTCCCCAGGCCGGCATAAACGCTATCGCTTCCACCTGCATAGCCACATTATGCGCCGCCAGCAGCGTCATTCCCAGATGAGCCACCATTTTCATAAACAGCATATAACTCAGCGAACCAAGTCCACGTTCCGCCAGCGCCGGCATCGCCAAATACCAGATACGCCCCAGCACATTTTTTTTCAGCATCCAAAAATGTCTCCATCGCAGTCCCAGCCCCGTCTGCCGGATCAGCAACGCCATCGACAGAAATACCCCCACCGACCGGGCGATGACCGTCCCCCATGCCACGCCGTAAAAGCCCAGCTTCGGCGCAAAGATGCCGAACGCCAGCATAATACTGACGATGATATTGATGACGTTCATCACCGCCGTAATCAGCATCGGCCCGTAGGTATTCCCCATCCCGCGCAGCATTCCATTGCTGACCATCATCGGCAGCCCGCCCAGACAGGAAAACAGCAGGATTTGCAGATAATGTTCCCCCACCCCGGCCACCTGTTCGGAAGCTCCGAAAAACACGATAATCTGCCGGGCAAAGGGCAGCCCCGCCGCCAGCAGCAAAACCGCCAGCACAAACCCAATCGTCATCGCGCAGCCGGCGTGTTTCCTCGCCGTTTCATAAGCGGCTTCACCCCAACTGCGTGAGACAATCGATGTCGCCGACAGCGACAACGCGATAAACGGCGCGTTGAACAGGAACATCATAATCCCAGCCAGAGCCGCCGCCGCCAGGTAATCCTCATTCCGCAGCCAGCCGACAATCAGCGTATCGCTGAAAAAAACCAGCGAATACAGACTGTTTTCCACGATGGACGGCAGTGCCAGCGCCGCCAGCGTCTTATTCAAATCCCGCAATTCCAGATTCAGCCGTTTTGGCCCTGGGATGTTAATATCTTTATTTTGTTTTTGCATAAAAACGATAATTCCACATCGAAAGCGAACCAGTGTACGGCGTTTGCCCCGTTTTGGCAAGAGACGACGCCCAACAAGAAAATTGACGTGCCGACCGATTGCCAATACAATACCCCCGTACAAATATACCGTAAGGAAACCGTATGAAAATTATCGCTGACCAGAATATCCCGTTCGTGCAGGAATGTTTCGCCCACACCGGCGATGTCACGCTGTGCTCCGGCAGACAAATCACGCCCGAAATCCTCGCCGATGCCGACGCCCTGCTGGTACGCAGCGTCACCAAAGTTAACGAGAACCTGCTGACCGCCGGCCCCGTAAAATTCGTCGCCACCGCCACCATCGGCTTCGAACACATCGACCGCGATTACCTCGCCCGAAAAAATATCGGCTTCGCCTCCGCCCCCGGCTCAAACGCCAACAGCGTCGCCGAATACATCGTTGCCGCCCTGCTGGCTCTCGGCAAAAAATACAAATTCGAACTGGCTGGCCTTTCCATCGGCATCGTCGGAGTCGGCAACGTCGGCTCCAGGGTTGCCGTCAAATGCGCCGCCCTCGGAATGAAATACGTCCTCAACGATCCGCCTCTGGCCCGCAAGACAGGGGATGCCAAATATCGCCCGCTCGATGAAGTCTTCGCCTGCGATTTCGTCACCCTGCATACGCCCCTGACCAAAACCGGCCCCGATAAAACGTATCATCTGGCCGACGCGGCGTTTTTCGCCCGCCTCAAAAAAGGTGCCTTTTTCCTTAATACCTCACGCGGTTCCGTAATGGAAACCGCCGCACTCAAACAGGCAATGCAGGACAAAAAACTCGCCGGCGTCGCCCTCGACGTATGGGAAAACGAACCCAATATCGACCCCGAACTCCTGCAAAATGTGGATTTGTCCACGCCGCACATCGCGGGCTATTCCTTCGACGGTAAAGTCGCAGGAATGATTATGATTTACAACGCCCTCTGCGATTATTTCAAGCTCCGGCCGGAACATACCGCCGCCGATTTTCTGCCGCCCCCGAAGGTCGCCGAAATCCACATCACCCACGAAGACCTCGCCCTCAGCGAAGAACAGGTCATTCATAACACCGTTCAGGCCGTGTACGTCATCAATCGCGATGATTTCAACACCCGCGAAATCCTCCTGCAGGAACCCGGTAAACGCGGCGAATTTTTCGACTTCCTGCGCAAAAATTATCCCCAGCGGCGCGAATTTCAAAATACAAAAGTTTTTCTGCCGGATGCAAACTCGACGTTAGCGAAAAAATTGTCCGGCCTCGGCTTCCAGATAAATAGAGAATAGTTCAGCCCGCAGGGCTGTCCTTAATTTTGCCTTTTACCTTTTTACTTTTAACTTTGTCTCTTATACAGTGTTGATATGATAAATCGACAATCGCTCCAAAACACGATCACTTGGCCGACAGGCAAGCTGGACTTCTCCCCCGGCTGCCTCATCATGGGCATTTTAAATATCACGCCCGATTCGTTCAGCGACGGCGGCCTATACGACTCCGCCGAAAAAGCGGTTTCGCACGGCCTTGAAATGCTGCACGCCGGCGCCGCAATTATCGATATTGGCGCCGAATCCACACGCCCCGGCGCTCAACCCATCGCTGCCGAAGAACAAATCCGCCGCGTCGTCCCGGCTGTCGAGGCCCTGCGAAAGCAATCGGATATTCCCATCAGCATCGACACTTTCAATCCGACCGTCGCCGCCGCCGCTGTCGCCGGCGGGGCAAATATCATCAACGACATCACCGCCCTGTCGGATGCGAAAATGGCAAAACTCGCCGCCGAAAAGCAGCTCCCCGTGATTCTGATGCACATCCAGGGAACGCCCGCGACAATGCAGCAGAATCCGCACTACAAAAACGTCGTCGCCGAAGTCAAAGATTATCTCCTCCGGCGGGCCGCCTTCGCCGAACAGGCCGGCATCCCAAAAGAGCGTATTTTCATCGACCCCGGCTTCGGCTTTGGAAAAACGACCGAGCATAACCTCTCGCTGCTGCGCCATCTCGACGAATTTGTAAATACCGGCTATCGCGTCCTGGCCGGTACCAGCCGAAAACGCTTTATCGGCCAGATTACCGCCAAAGACGTCCCCGCCGACCGCATTTTCGGCACGGCCGCGACCGTCGCCATGGCCGTCGCCAAAGGCGCATCCATCGTCCGCGTCCACGATGTCGCCCAGATGACCGATGTTGTCAAAATCGCCAGCGCCGTCATTGGTGATAAGTGAAATTTTCTCAGCCCCCGCAGGGGGTGATATGTTATAGCCACGCCCGTAAGGGCGTGGAATAAAGAGCGATCCCCTTCTTATGATTCCTCCCCTTTTAAGGGGAGGTGGCCCGAAGGTACAAACTGATAACATAGGTAACATATTATGCTAAGGACATGGGTAACACAATGGAATAAAATGGTCCTCAAAAAGCGGAGGGCCTCAACGATGTCCTGGCAGGAAACCTGTGTTATGGAACAAC
>VGXU01000007.1 GCA_016873215.1 Planctomycetota bacterium | reverse complement strand
CAATCGTACTACCTTATACAAAAAAATGAAACGCTACGGCCTCGAAGAAGAAGCCGCCCAAATGGGACTGTGACCGATAAGGAGAAATGGAGTGAAAAAAGTTGCTGTAATTATTTGTGCCGCCGGCGCAGGATTGCGCTTCGGCGGAGACAGGAAAAAACCGTTTGTGGAGCTTGGCAAACGCGCGGCGTTTCTGCGCAGCGTCGAAATCTTCTCCACGCGAAAAGAAGTGTCGCAAATCATTCTATGTATCGCTCCCGAAGACGATGAAGGTGTCCGCCTCAAATGGGGACCGACGCTGGGCTTCTATAACGTCAAGCTCTCTCCCGGCGGCAAAGAACGCTTCGAGACCGTCGCCAACGCATTGGAAAAAGTCGCTCCCGATGCCGAGCTGGTCGCCGTGCACGACGCCGTGCGATGCTGTCTGACCGACGAATGGCTCGACAAAGTTTTCGAGAAAGCCGCCGCCACCGGCGCTGCAATTCTCGCCTGCCCGGTCAATGGAACCCTCAAACGCGCCAAAGACGGCATCATTGAGCAGACTATCGACCGCGCCAATCTGTGGGAAGCTCAGACACCGCAGGTCTTTGAGACCGCCCTGCTCAAAAAAGCCTACGCGAATCTCAAAAATCTCGATGCTGCGAAAATCACCGATGATGCGATGCTGGTCGAGGCCCTCGGACATCCGGTTTCGATTGTGGAGACCGATTTTACTAACCTCAAGATTACGCGAAAAAGCGATGTCCCCATCGCCGAGGCGATTTTGAACTCCCGGCCGAAACCCAAACCGCAGGGCTCGGTCAATCCTTACGAAGAGGCCCAATGGTAAATCGCCGCATTTTTCATATTGAATAGATCACCATGACAGCAATAGAACTCATCACGGTTTGCGGTATCGGCGTCGGTCTTGCGATGGACGCATTTGCAGTATCCGCCGTCAGCGGCAGTGTTTATCGTCAATTGCACATCAAACACGCCCTGCGGATGGCATTCTTTTTCGGCGGTTTTCAGGCCCTGATGCCGCTGCTGGGGTGGCTCGCCGGTGAAAAACTGTCCATTTTCATCGCTTCATACGACCACTGGGTCGCATTCGGCCTGCTGGCTCTCATCGGCGGCAAAATGATTTATGAAGCGTTCAAAATAAAAAACGTGGAAGACGAGCCTCAGGATCCGTCCAATATGGGCGTTCTGCTGACTCTCAGCGTCGCCACCAGCATCGACGCCCTCGTCGTCGGTATCACCCTGACACTGGTTACAAAATTCATTCTTGAAGCCGTGCTGTTAATCGGCATCATCACTTTTGCCATCAGTTTTCTCGGCTGGCAACTTGGCAAACGCGCCGGTCATGTCTTCGAAAACAAAATCGAAATCCTCGGCGGCCTTATTCTTATCGCCATCGGCCTCAAAATCCTGCTGACCCACTTGCTCAAATAACAATCGCCCGGCCGGGACTCATTTTGGCCACAGATAAAATAAATAAAGACCGTAAAACAATAAATAGACCGCACCCTCCAGCCGGGTCAGCACAAAGCCCGTCCACATAAACGGCAAAGATATCACCGCCATTCCAAGCATCATTGCCAAATCCACCCCAGTCAGCCCCGGTGAGGAATATGGCGCCAAAAGAGAAGAAAATCCGAGAATTGCCAAAATATTAAAGATGTTCGAGCCGACAATATTACCGATAGCAATGTCCGGCTGACGTCGAATCGCCGCAACCACCGACGTGGCTAATTCCGGCAGACTGGTCCCGGCGCTGATAATCGTCAATCCAATAACAGCCTCTGAAATACCATAACTTCGAGCCAGACGAAGAGAGCCAGCGATCAGAGATTTTGACCCCAGCACCAGTAATACCAGCCCGGCCAGAATCAATATCCAGGCCCGCAGCATCCCCACTCGCTGTTGTGCTGTTTCAGATGAACCCTCAGATAAACATTGGTTAGGTTCGCGTTTGGCCTGATAAAAAGCCCATCCGGTATAAAGCACAATCCCGACAAACAAAATTATCCCTTCAAGACGAGAGAGATGACGGTCCCACAGAAACAATACACAAAGAATGGACACTGCAATCATCACGGGCACGTCCCAGCGAATCAATTGTCGGGTCACCCGGATAGGACAAATCAGCGACGCAATACCCAGAATAAAAGCGATATGGGTTATATCGCAGACCCTCAGATTATTCTTCCGCTCAAATCCTACTTCGAAATCCCGGGGACCGCTTCAAGCACATCCACCGGCAGAATATTGCCATCTTTATAAAACTCGCATATCTCTATCTATTGGCCGAAAGATTTAACAAGTGCCGGCAACCACATTGACAGCCACGGGATATAAGTAATGGCCATCAGTGACACAAACATCGCAATAAAGAAAGGTATGAGCGACGGCAGAACTTTGGCGATGGTGGTTTTCCCGACGCCGCAGCCGATAAACAGGCACGTCCCCACCGGCGGCGTACACAGACCAATGCATAAATTGGCAATCAGGATAATCCCGAAATGAACCGGATCGATTCCCATCGCCGTCACCGCCGGCAGAAAAATCGGCGTGAAAATCAGCACTGCCGGCGTCATATCCATAAATGTTCCGACAATCAGGAGGATAACATTAATCATCAGCAATATTACAATTTTATTATCCGATAACGCCAGCAGTGCCGCGCTGACATTCTGCGGAATATTTTCACGCGCCATCACCCAGCTCATCGCCGTCGAACAACCCACCAGCAGCATCACCATCGCTGTTGTTTTAACCGATGACAAAAACAGTTTAGGCAGGTCTTTGATTTTGACTTCCCGATAAAGAAAGACGGTCAGAATCAACGCATATAATACGGAAACCGCCGACGCTTCGGTCGCCGAGCAAATGCCGCCAAGAATTCCATAGAGTACAATTACAATTAATAGCAGGCTTGGAACGGCATGGACAAAAGTTGTCGCTATGCGTTTTGGCGAAGTTGCCTGTGCCCCGCCATACCCCCGCTTCCAGCAGATTAAGCCGCCGGCAATCATCAGGCAGACACCTACGATGATTCCCGGCAAAACCCCGGCCATAAACAAATCCGCTACCGAAACGCTGCCGGCCACGACCGCATAGACAATCATCACATTGCTGGGTGGAATCAAAAGTCCCGTTGTTGCCGCTGTGCATGTAATCGCCACATTAAACGACTTATCATATCCCTTCCGATTCATTTCAGGAATCATAAATCCGCCGATGGACGAAACCGCCGCCGCCGCAGACCCTGAAATCGAGCCGAACATCATACACGTCAATACATTGACATACCCCAGGCCGCCCTTGCACCACCCCACGGCCGCGGAAGCAAAGTCGATTAGCCGACGGGCCATCCCGCCTTCGCCCATCAGGTAGCCGGAGATGATAAAAAAGGGTATCGCCAGCAGCGGAAAACTCTCCACTCCGCCGGCCATCCGCTGGGCGATGATGTAGGCCGTATCGACATTGCCGATGGCCAATACCGTCAAAAACGACGCTACGCCAATACAAATTGCAATCGGCACATTGATCAGCATCAATACGCAAAAAGTGATAACCAGAATCAGGATTTCCTCTATCACCGTACGGCCTCCCTGCAATTCCTTTTGGCTAATAATTCCATAATATGCTCTATCGCAAACAGCAGCATAAAGCACCCGCTGATCGGGACAACAATATATTTATACCCGGCCTCAATGCCCAGGGCGGGCAGCGTTTGCCCGGATGCCATCGTCTTGCTGAACAACAGCCATCCACCGTATATCATCGCCGCCGCCGCAAATAGCCCAACAATTAAATGACACAGAATCTCGTTGAGCCGCTGTGCATCCGGGTCTAATTTACCCACAAAGTAATCCACGCCAAGGTGTCCTTTTTCGGCATACGTAAGGCTGCCGCCGAAAAACGATATCCATATCAGCAAAATGGTCGCCACTTCCTCGGTCCATCTGGTTTGATGCCCAATGGCATATCGACTGAATACACCCCACAAGACATCAACCACCAGGACAATCATTATCACAATAGCAGAAACCTGGAGCAGTTTCACAAGGCCATTGCGAATCCCCGTCATTATTTTCAGCATGCTCATTGCACCGCCTCGATTTTCCTAATCCACTCGCCGACTTCGATTCCCTCATATTGTTTATACAACGGCTGAATCTTTTCTTTAAATGGTCTTAAGTCTGGATAGTAAAACTTGACGCCGAGTTTCTCGCATTCTTTTATGTCGTGTTCGGTCTGTTCCGTCCACAACTGCCGCTGATAAACAACCGATTCTTCCGCCGCCTGCTTGAGCCAGTCCTGAACCTGCGACGGGAGTTTTTGCCATGACACTTCGCTTATCAGCAATAAATCCGGTATCCGCGTATGCTCCGTCATCGAAAAATGCATGCAGACTTCAAAATGACGGTTGGTGAAAAAACTGGGAGGATTGTTTTCCGCCCCATCCACCACCTTCTGCTGCAGTGACGTGTAAAGCTCTCCCCATGGTATCGGCGTCGGTGACGCGCCAAAAAGCTCTACCATTGCCATTGCCGTTTCACTCTTTTGGACACGGATTTTTTGCCCCTTCAGGTCATCCGGCGACAGGATGGGTTTGGACACCGTATAAAAATTTCGGCTGCCTGAATCATAATAGCAGATTCCATGTAATCCCTTGGAAACAGCCTTTAAGAGCATTTCCTGTCCCAGCGGCCCTTCCAGCACTTTCCAATAATGTTCCGCATCGCGAAATACATACGGCACGCTGAATACAGTAAAGACCTTGCTGAAACTTTCCAGCGGCGCCGCCGAGACCTTGGCCATATCCAAAGCCCCATGCTGAAGCTGTTCGATATTTTCCGTTTCAGAACCAAGCTGGCCGCTCGGGTAAATCTGAATCTCAACTTTACCGCCAGATAATTCCCGCAGCCGTTCCGACATCCGTACCATTCCCTTATGCACCGGGTGCGTCGGTTCCAGACCGTGCGATAGTTTCAGAACTATCGTGTCGTCGCCGTCGCGATTTTTCATCTGACGAATAAAAACGCTGAACAGGGCCGTCGAAAGGATAATCCCGACAGCCGTTCCAACAACAAAATACGATATAGCCTTTTTATCCACGCTGATTCTCCTTAATTATGCCGCAAACAACAAAAGAAACACCATTTCGCTGCACATTGTTTCACAAAAACATGCCGTTTTATGTTCCCAATCCCCCCGTCGCCGCTTGAATATCATAAGTACCGGCTGATACACGATACGTCAAGTCTTTTCTTTACTGCCAGCCGCCATCTCCTATGGTACGCGCGGGCCTGTAATGCCGCGCTTGTCCGTAACCGGCTCAACCCGCAGTATCAATCTCCCCGCCTCCAGCGTCAATCCCCGCAGCCGCACCGTATATTTGGTTATCTTTATCACAGGCTCAAATGGCTGATTATTCAAAATCCCGTTGACCACCGAAACAATTTCATCATCCGTCTCCGCCGACAGGTACTGCTCGGCATACCGCCGCGCGATTCCCTTTGCCATCTCCGTCACCGGTATTGCTCCCAGCGTCACCGAACGAATGTTCGGATTCAGACGACCTATCTCATCCACCGCCGGCTGCGCCGTTACCGACAGCACACTCGAAACCCCCTTCAATTCCACCGTCATCATAAAAACAAACGACCCCGGATGAAATGCGACCATCGGCGACGAAAGCGTCATCTCTTCCAGTTCCAGCCTCCCGGCCGCAAATGCAAAAATTTCATTGACGTACTGTTGTTCAATCGCCAAATCAAACGGCTGTCCAACCTGAACCGCGTTAAAAAATTCCGGCCCCAGATTGTGCGTCAGGTACGGGCTGACCTGTCCCGACGGCGGAATCGCCATCGGCAGATAATCCCCCGGCGTATGCCCAAGCAGAATCATCGCCACCGCAATCAGCGCCAGTAAAAATAACGCCGAACCAAATCCAATTTTCAAACCAACGCTTTTTCTCTTCTCATTTGGAGTCATAGTAAAATAATATTCCTATTGAAGTCGTATCCCCTCAAAGAAGCCTTTCTTTTTCAAAAACTGGTACAGATACGATACCCCGACCAGCGTCAGGCCCGTCGCCAGAAACGCGGATATGCGATAAATACTCCTCACCGTCGCCATATCCACGATGAAAACCTTGACCAGCAGCAGGCCGAACAAACCCAGCGCCAGATACCGCAGCACGGCAATCTGTTTCCAGAAGCCCACGACCAGCAGTACCGCTCCGTACCCCGCCCACAGCAGCGAAAGCGAAAGGTTGGCCTTGAATCGCCAATCCATAACACCGCCCCCGAATTGATTCCGGCAATCCCAGTACAAATACGTCTGCTGGCTCAACACTCCCCAAAGCAAAAACACTCCCGCCAGCGCAAAGCCCTGATACCACTTCGGACTCAAGCCGTTGGTTTCTTTTTCTTTCCGCAAAAGTATCGCCGCGATAAACAGCGCCGCCGCTGGTGACAGTTGAATCGCAAATGTGCTGTTGAGCAGAAAGGAAAAGGCTTGACGGTACAATTCTCCGGCCTCGCTGACGGCGGTCAATCCCGCAATTCCGCCAGCAATGGCAGCAACCGTCCGGCAAAATGGTCCGCCGGGACTTACCGGCCGGAGCACCAGCACAACAAGACACACAGACCACGCGCACAATACACCCTGCAAGACCACCAGATTAAAAATCTCTCTCTCTAATAACTGACTCTCCCAATACCCCCTCCATTCAATAATGCACGTTGCAGTGGTAAACACAACCGCAACGACAAAAAATATCTCACTCAGCAACCGATTCCATTCGACTTCCTTTTTACATCGATAGAATAAATGACTGACAAATACGCCCGCCGCCGCGAACATCCATGTCCCGAAAATACCGTTAAAGACAGGCGTAAATACGCCGGTATGCCGGTCGATCCAATACAGCCCCGCAAAACTCAGGCCCGTCACAATAAACCCAAGAAGCTGTGCACAATAGCTGCCGTAGATCACCCCTGCCGCAATCAGTACTACCGCCTCGATCGTCCACCCGATGACCAAACCGTATGCTTTGAAATACAGCGGCAGCGCCGCGGTAATAAATGCTGCTCCGGCCACCGTTAATATCCTCCGCAGATTCCGGTCTTCTTTGCAGCGGACGAATGCAGTGCCGGCCGTCACAAGGTACACAATACCCATCCCCGCCGTCAAAATCGCCAGTTCCGTACGGAAAAATCCCGCCAGCATCGTCCATAAATAATAAAAACAGACGACACCCGCCGCTCCCGGCAATACAATATCTTCCTCGTAAGCCTGCACTTTTTTGATAAATCCATACAGCAGCGGCAAAGTCAGGTAAATGACAAAAAATACTCCCAGCCACCCTTTCGCAACCAGGATTTTATCCTGATGAGCCTGAACGTACGGCAAGATCGGCCGCAGGAACTTCTCAAACCACAGCGTGTAAAGCAGAAATGTGCCTATAAACGCCATTATGTTGACCGCACGCCATCGCCGAAACATCGCACAGGCCATCGCGCCGCAGCTCAAGACCAGTACATATCCAAATAGATGATGAGGCATATTCCTGCCCGTCGAGACGATCACCGGCGTCAGGAATCCGCCCAGCAGCGCCAAAAATGCGGCCAAAACCTCGTCCAGCACCACTGCGTAAGCCATCGCTGCCGCCGTGATTACAATCGCCGCCGCAAACGCTGGAAACGCATCAATCAAATGATACACACGATACGCCGAAAATGCCGCCACGTACAAGATCGCAAACCCCAGTGCCGTTACCCCCTTGGCAACAATATCATAACCGCGTCTGCGGGTAATTTCACCAATCAGCAGCGCCGCCAACCCGCCCCCGGCAGCCACACACACCCGTGCCCACGGCCCAAGCCACATTTTATCATACGCAAATTTAAGGAAAAACGCGACTGCCGCGATGACGCATACCACGCCGGCAATCAGAATCGCACGCGTACCAATAAGCTGTTCCAGCGATTCCGATGCCTTCGTCTCCGGCACGGGGGCGGGCTTCTTTTCGTAACACTTCTCCATAATCGCAGCCATATCCGACACCTCCGCGAACGGCGGCTTGGCCGGCGACGCCGACACCGGCGGCACGCCTGTTTCAACAGGTGCCGCCGTTTCCACCGTCTTCATCGTCGGCGCTGCCGCGCAAACCGGCATCGGATTTTCAACCCCGGCCGGGGGAACGAAAGGCTTCTCCCTCAAACCCGCAATCAATCGGCGTTCCAGTTGATTGATTTTGTTCAGGCAAACCAGCGCCAGAATAAACGACGCCGGCACCATAAAGACCAAAATAATTCCAAACAGAACTATTAACCCCACGAACGCTGCCATAACGACTCCTTTCTGATTATTCCCCGGACAGCTCAACTAATGGTATCGCAGTATTGCAAATAATATATATATTATTCTTTTATCTTTCTACATTTACAAGAATCTTTCTTGCACGTTCCGGCCTCGCCGATTATAGTATTCCGTTCATGAAACGACAAATTTATTGTAAACGACAGTATTAAAAAAAGAAAGGGTGTACTTGTGGCAAGTCATTTTGGCGACAGAATCGCGGATAGCGTAAAGAAAAAGAATACTCCTCTCATCGTGGGGCTTGACCCGGTCTATACACGTCTCCCCCGCTCACTGCAGGATGAACGCGGCGACGGCGTAATCGATATGGCCGCGGCGATAGACTCCTTATTCGATTTTTCCACCCGGATACTCAAAATCGTCGCGCCAATTGTACCGGCCGTCAAAATCAATATCGCCTATTTTGAAAAATATCTCTGGGAAGGACTGGAGATATACTATTCACTCCTCTCCGAAGCCGAGGCTCTCGGCATCGAAGTCATCGGCGACGTCAAACGCGGCGACATCGGCCATACCGCCGAATGCTACGCCGACGCCCACCTCGTCAACCCCGAATTTGACGGCATGGATTCCGTCCTCGCCCCCGACGCCATTACAGTCAATGGTTTCGCCGGCGCTGACGGCATCCTCCCCTTCGCCGATGCCGCCCTCGAAAACGGCAAAGGCGTCTTCGTTTGGGTACGGGCCAGTAACCCTTCCGCCGCCGTGATTCAGGATTTCGCGGATGCCTCCGGCATGAAAATGTATGAAAAACTGGCCGCCGTCGTCGGCGACATCGCCGCTCAGCCCGACCGCATCGGAAAATCCGGCTACAGCAACGTCGGCATGGTCATCGGCGGAACCAGCCCGCAGGAAACCGCCGCCCTGCGAAAAAAATATCCGAAATGCTGGATGCTCGTCCCCGGCTACGGCTCACAGGGAGCAACCGCCGCCGATTGCGTGCGGTTCTGCAATCCTGACGGCCTCGGCGCCCTCATCAATGCCTCACGCTCCATTATTTACGCCTACGAAAATCCGCAGTACGCCCAGCAGTTCGGCGATAACTGGGAAAAATGTATCGAGCAGGCCGCCATCGACGCCAAAATTGAACTCTCAAAGGCAATGCAATAAAAATATCCGGTACAATATCTAAAATTCAAACCGTTTTGAATATTTGGAATTTCGATTATAGAAATCTTCATTTTTCAGACCCCGAAGGGGTCAAATAAAATAGCCGGGGGTGGCAACCCCCGGAACGAATGGTTCTTTTCTTACTCTAAGCCCCGAAGGGGCGACATAATTTGATCTTTTCTACAGAGCAATTATGACAACCAATTCTCTTGTCGGTAAGCGTGTTGTTGTAATGGGGCTTGGACGTTTCGGCGGCGGCCTCGACAGCGCTGTCTTCGCTGTCAATGCCGGCGCTAAAGTCCTGGCCACCGACCTGGCCAAACCCGAAGAATTGTCCAAAACCCTCAAGCAGCTCGAAGGCCTTGCCATCGAATATCGTCTCGGCGAACACCGGATGGAGGATTTCACAACCGCCGACGCCATCATCGCCAATCCCGCCATACCGCCGGACAATAAATTTCTGGCCGCCGCCCATCAGGCCGGCGTCACCATCACCTCGCAGGTGGAATTGTTCTTTCTGCTCTGCCCTGCACCTATCGTCGGCATCACCGGCTCTAACGGCAAAAGCACCACCACCTCGCTGATTTATCACCTCCTGTCCGTCGGCGCCGGGCAAAAACAAAATATCTCGTATAACAATGTCTGGCTTTCCGGCAACATCGGCGACCGCCCCCTGCTCGGAATGCTTGACCAAATCCAGCCCAACGACCTCGTCGTACTCGAACTCAGCAGCTTTCAAATCGAACAGCTCGGCCGCATCGCCGCCGCACCGCAGGTGGCCGTCATCACCAACCTGACGCCCAACCACCTCGACCGCCACGGCACCTTTGAAGCCTATTGCGCCGCCAAAGAACTCATCTTCAGCAGCCAGAAATGCAGCCCCAATAACCCCTGCGTCTCCATTTTTAACGCCGAAGACCCGATTACCCGCGGCTGGTACGAAAAATACAAATCCCAGCCGGGACGAATTTCCGCCCTCTTCCATCCCGACGATGTCCCTGCGGATACAGCAAAGGTCTTTACCCTCGTCGGACGCGCCAATCGCGCCAATCTGGCCGCCGCACTGAAAGTCGCCTGGCATTTCGGCCTCGCCAAAGACCGAATCCTCGCCGCCGTCGGCAGCTTCCAATCGCTGCCCGACCGCCTGCAGTTCGTCGCCGAAATCAACGGCATCCGCTGGTACAACGACTCCAAAGCCACCACTCCCATCAGCGCCATCGCCGCCCTCGAAGGCGTCGACGAACCCAAAATCCTCATCGCCGGCGGCTATGACAAACACCTGCCTTTCGACGAACTTGGCAAAGTCATCGCCCGCCGGGTCAAAGCCGTCGTTCTCCTCGGCCAGACCGCCGAAAAAATCCAAACCGCCATACAAAACGCCGGCGGCAAAAACGTCATCCTGCGCCGAGCCGACTCGATGCCCCAGGCCGTCAAAATCTGCCGCGAATTGGCCCGCCCCGGAGACGTCGTCCTCATGAGCCCCGCCTGCGCTAGCTGGGATATGTTCGAAAATTATCAGCAGCGGGCCAGAATTTTCACCGAAAGTGTCTTAAACCGCTGAAATTTGTCCGATTCCCCGTGTACCTTTCCACCGGTTTTTCTGCCCGATGCCCAATGCGGTTATCGGACGGGCGATAAAAAATCTCACGGATGGAATTTCCCGCCGGCACCGTAGCCTCGGATACGTCCGAGAAAATATCGACTCTGTTTTTCTCGCTTTTATTTTTTCGCCGCCGTTAAAATCTTCATTTTCTTTCATTTTTTTCCCCGCTGTGCGTTATCTGTCTCCCCGTAAAGTCCGAACCACTTAACGTCATTAAAACGAAAAAAAAGGCCAAATAAAAACGACTTTTATAAACAGGTACCCAGCAGGAGAGTAAAATGCTCACAAATCAGGAACGCAGGACTGAGGCAAGACTTCGCTACAATTGGCCTATGTGGTTCGCGGAGGACTTCGCCGACGAACTGACCCAGGGACAAATGATCGACATATCCAGCGGCGGAGCGGCATTTAGCTGTTTTGCCGACAATTGCCCCTACGCCGGCGACAAAATCACCGCCCGCTTCAGCGTACCCAAATATACCGGCCCCCACAGCTTCGATATGACCAATTTCGTCCGCCACGGCAAAATCTGCCGCGTTGAGGAAATCAGCCCTTATGTCCGCAGAGTGGCCGTCCAGTTCGCAGACCCCCTGCCGTTCAAACCGGCCGATTCCGAAAAATTCGACAACGAAATGGCCGTCGAAATCGAGCCTGCCGCCGTTTAGACCCACTTTTCCTTTATTAATCCAAAGGCCGTCAAAGTCTCTCCGACGGCCTTTTTTTATCCGCAAAACAAATTTTTCACCTTTCCACGCACCACAATCTTGACTTTTTCATCCGTCTGTGCAATACTGTGGCCCCTTAACCCAATGTGTGCTGTGTCCGTCGGCGTGTAGCCGGTAAAAACGGATACATACAAAAAGTCCCGAAATAAAGCGGAGAAGCGAATGAAAGCGTCGGAAATGAAAAAAGGACAGACCATCAAGGTCGACAACATCCTTTACGCCATTGTTGATTATCAGCATGTCAAACTCGGCAAAGGCGGCGCCGTCTATCAGACCAAGCTCAAAAGCCTCGCCGACGGCTTAATTCGCGATATCCGTATCCGGGCCGAAGAAACCCTCGAAGATGCTTATCTCGACAAACGCAATTTTGAATATCTTTATTCCACAGGCAGCGAGCATATCCTGATGGACCTCGAAACCTACGACCAGATTTCGCTCGACGACGCCGCATTCGGCGACGGCCCCAAATACCTCAAGCCAAATACCCAGCTTCAGGTCAGCATATACCAGAATAAACCCGTACAGATTCAGTTGCCCAACACCGTGGACCTGAAAGTCGTTGACACCGCCCCGGAAATCAAAGGCGCAACGGCAACCAACCAGTATAAGCCCGCTACGCTCGAAACGGGGGCGATTGTTTCGGTTCCGTCCTTTGTGAAAATCGGGGAAATGATTCGCGTCGATACCCGCACCGGCGAATATGTCACCCGCGTCAAGGAATAACGCAGGTTGCGGCAAAACAGGATGTTGTAGTCTTGGGGCGCAGGGATGCGCCCCTTGTAATTTTAAGGCCAATGGAATGACTTTGTATAAGGCCATAACGATTTTCCTGCTGCTGGGTGCCCTGCCCACGCTTGCATGGGCAGGTGTGTCGCCAGCCGACCCCAACCATGCTAAACATTACGACTCCATTGGGGATTGCATCCGGCAGTTAATCGACACGGCCGCCAAAGGCGAAAACGCCCTGCCCAACGGTATCGCAGGTACCAAAGTGGCCTTCCCAGCCGACCAGCAGCCCCGCATCAAAGAACTCAACCAGTGGATGCAGACCAATATCCAGAGTATTCAGGACACGACCGCCGGGCGATTCCGCGACCTTCCCTTCGGCCGCAGCACCACCAAAGACAACTGCATCTACCTGCACATTTTCGACTGGCCCAAAGACGGCCGGCTTACCCTGCCTGGCCTGATGACCACACCGGCCGAGGCAACGTTTCTCTGTGAGCCAAACTGCCCTGTCGGCATCACCGGCGATGCCACTGATGTGATTCTGGCCGTGCCGGACACCGCACCGGATAGCCTTGTGACGGTGATTAAGCTCGAATTTGACAAGACGCCCGAAATCACCTACGGCCCGGAAATTTTCCCCGTCGAAACCACCTTCTCCCGGCCGATTGATATCACATTCAGTGATTTTGTGGTCGATGATTCGTACCGGATTTATTATACGCTCGACGGCACCGACCCGAACTCCAGCAGCCTGTATTATGAGGAACCGTTCACACTGCGTCAAAGCGCCTCAATCGCCTGCCGCAAAATCGCCCCCAACGGAAAGCTCTTAAGCCCCATCTCCCGCAAAACATATATCAAGAAGTAGCGGGCAACGGACAGCGCGTAGCGGATATTTGCTAAGCACTAAGAACTTCTTTATTCTTTTTGCTATTTACCTTTTAACTTTTGACTTTGTTATGTCCACTCCGTCCATGCAGCCTGCCCTCGCGCAGGCGGGGGTCCATTACGTCCGTGCCCGTCCATGTCAGTCCCATTTCTCAATTCTAAATTCTTAATTCTCAATTAAAACGCCCGCCCCCGGCTGTGTCATTCCCGCGACCTGTCCCGCCGACTTGTCTTGCCGTAGTTTTAACGAAGGCGGGTCCTTAATTTTGCCTTTCTTGTCCGTCATAGCTTTAGCGACGACGGATGATTTTTAACTTTTGCCCTTTGTCTTTGTTCCATCTCTGCATACCTGTATATCTACATACCTTTTGTCTATTGCCTTCTCCCTTTTTTCTCTCTGTGACAATCTGCGTCAATCTGTGGTTTATGTTATTTCAACACAATTACGATTGTACTATCCTGCTGTATTACAAAATTCCATAAATTTTTAACTCTTTTTTCCGTAAAGACTTACAGCTTTCCCGCCCTCCAAAAATCACGAATTTTCGACACCGGCACGCAAGTCCAGCCCATATAGGAGACGCTTATTTTGCGCCCCCGTGGTTCTGTCTAAGAACTACGCCTACCCGCCGTAGTCCTGACGATGGCGGGAACAAAGAACCAAGAACTTTTTTGAAGGAGCAAAAACAAATGACCACCCCAAACAAAATCCAAGCCAACCGCCTTAACGCCCAAAAATCCACCGGCCCGCGTACACCCGAAGGCAAAGCCAAATCATCCCAAAATGCCATCACGCACGGCCTCTGTTCCGCCAGGCCTGTTCTGGCCGTCGAAAACAAGGACGAATTCGACCGTTTTGCAAACGACTTTATCGCCAATCTTGACCCCCTGAATCCCGTCGAGGAATTTCTCTCCCGCCGTATCGCCTGCTTAGCCTGGCGTCTCCAGCGCGCCGCCCGTTATGAAACATTAGTCCTCGATAATCTCTGCAAGACCTCCGACAGCGACCCCGGCCAGTCCGCCGACGAGGCCCTCGGCCAAATACTTACCGACGATTTCCGAAACCAGCGCACTCTCGAGAAAATCCAGCGATATGAAACTCAGCTTGAGCGTTCCATGCTCCGCTGCACGAAGCAATTGCGAGTCCTCCGCAACTCTAACTTGATTAACTACACCGACATCCGCGAATATGTCCGCGGCTACCAACCCCGCGACCCCTTATTCAAAGACGAACCTAACGTGGACGAACCATCCGTGCTTCGTAATAACAATCCGCAAAACGAACCCAAAATCGAAAATTGTAATAACGAACCCACCCCCGGCAGTGGCTCTGTCATCATCGAGCGTGGTGAAGAATCCCTTCCTTCTCTTGACTCTGGTCTATCGTCTATGAACTCTTTACAAAACGAACCCAAAGAGCCTTTGCCTAAAGACTGGGCGAAGAAAGTCTTAGACAAAGTCCACTATCCCCTCCATAAGCGTAGAATGTCTCAGCCAAAACTGAATAAATTGGCCGACTCTGTTTTGATGAACCTTGAAGACCCTGAAAAATTCCTGCACGACATCGCCGCTGTCGCCTGCTGAAAAAACAAAACGAACCCAATTTAAGAAAGGCTTTCTATGCGGGTATGTAGCTTGACTTTACACCTAAACAAAACTACAATCCCTCGTCTTAATCAAGATGAGGAAGAATGCTGAAAATCGGCACGATAGAACTGAATAACCCGTTTTTGCAGGCGGCGCTGAGCGGCTATACCGACTACCCGATGCGAATCCTTGCCAAGCGTTTCGGCTGCGCGCTGGTGCTGACGGGCGTGATGCTCGACCGCATCTCCCTGCACCCCAAGGCCATCAGGCAGAGCAAGTTTCACTGTCGGGCGGATGAGCACCCCATCGCGGCGCAGATTTTCGGCGACAACCCGGAAGTCATCGCACAATCGGCGGTCGCATTCCGCAAGCTCAGCTACGATATGATCGACCTGAATTTCGCCTGTCCCGTGCCCAAGGTACTGCGGCGGGAACGCGGCGGATGGCTGATGCGAAAGCCGGGTATTGTCCGCGAGGCATTTCGGCGGACGCGCGACGCGGTCGATTGCCCGGTGACGATAAAGCTGCGCATCGGTTATGACGGCAGCGAAGCAGCCAAAGGCGATTTCTGGGAAATCATCGAAAATGCCGCGGCTGACGGCGTTGACGCCATCGGGATTCACGGCCGGACCGTGGAGCAGAAATATAAAGGCAAGGCGGATTGGTCGGTGATAACCGAGGTGAAGAAAAGATTTCCGCGGATGACGGTTTTCGGCAGCGGCGATTTGATGGATGCGGCGACGGTGATGCAGCGGCTGCACGAGAGCGGCGTTGACGGCGTACTTATCGCGCGGGGCGCCATCGGCAACCCGTGGATATTCCGCGAATGTGTCGCGCTGCGGGAAGGCCGACAGGCTGAGCCGCCGAGCTTAGCCGAGCAGGCCGAGATTATGCTGGAGCATTTTGAGATGATTCAAAAGACGCGTCCGGGCCGGCGCGGCGTATCGTTTTTCCGCAAATTCAGCATCGGCTATATTCGGCGGTTGCCGAAACGGAAGAAAGCCCTGCTGCCGTTTATGACGGTTAAGGATCCCGCCCTGCTTCGGGAGTTGATTGCGGAATGGTTTCAAAAAAGCTCTTAGTCGTCGGATTTTTTGTGGGGGTTGTGGAGGATGGCCCAGACCAGGACGGCCAGAAGGACGATGGCGCTGAGATTGCCAAACCATGCGGGCATCATCCAGCCGTGGACATGAACGGCGTTTTTGAGGACGCCGCGATAAATCAAATCGAGTGCAAACCCGGCGGCGAAGGCACAGACGACGACCGACAGCAAATACAGCAAGGCTGTCTTTTTGCCGAGGATGGACCATAAGGTTGTGAAGGCGGCGGCGTTGGTTGCGGGGCCGGTCATTAAAAAGACCATTGCGGCGCCGGGGTCAAGGCCTTTTTCGATTAAGGCCGCGGCAATGGGGACGGAAGCCGTGGCGCAGACATACATGGGGATACCGACGGCCATCATTATGACCATCGCCAGCAATCCGCCGCCGGCAGTCAGATAAACGGCGAAGAAATCATCGGGAATGGTGGCCGAAATGACGGCGGCGATTACCAAGCCCAATAGCATGGCCTTGCCGATGTCGGCGGGCAGAACGAGAAAGCCGTAACGCAAAGATCTGAGGAGGCGATTTTCTTTTTTCGTTTTATTGCAGCAATCGTCGGTGCAGGGCTGATTTAGTTCGGCAGGATTTTGGTCGAAGGCGTTGACGAGCGTTCCGCCGAAAAGGCCGGTGAGAAGAGCGGCGATGGGACGGAATATCGCGAACACGGGGCCGAGGAGGCTGTAGGTGACGAGGATGCTGTCCACACCGGTCTGAGGCGTTGAAAGCAGAAATGAAATGACCGCACCGCGGCTGGCGCCGTGCTTGTATAAGGACATTGAGACAGGAATGACGCCGCAGGAACAGAGGGGCAAAGGGACGCCGAACAGGGACGCTTTTAAGACGGACCAGAAACCTCTGCGGCCGAGATGCCGTTCGACGGTTTTGGCGGAGATGAACATGCTGAGCAGTCCCGCCACTAAAAAGCCGAACAGCAGGTAAGGCGACATTTCGGTCATTGTCGCCCAGAATTTCATAATCAGCATTTGTATATAATTCTGCATTTGCAGCCTTTATCTATATCGCTTCGGTAAAATACTATACGTCCGAATTCATGGTTTCGTTCTATCTATTCGCGGCGCTGCAACGATCACAATCCTTCGCCAAGAAGATATTTCGAAGAAAGCGGTTTTAAGCCGCCCAGACGCATTGCCGAGGCGCGGATTTGCAGATACTGCGCGAAGACCTTTTGATACATCGACAGGTTTTCTTCCTTCTCTGAAATGAAAAGGCCGTGCCGGGGGATGAAAAATGCCTTTGGCCAAAGACCTGTTCTGTGAAAATGGGCGTGCATGGCTTTGCGTATTCCATTTCTATCCGGCTTTTCCAGCCAGACGATGCCGGCACCGAGATAGGTCAGCTCTTCGGGAGTAATGACGCCGTGAAACCACTGCTTTGCCGGCGGAATACCGCCGGGAGTATAGAGCGGCGCAATCAGTACCGTTTTTCGATTTTCAAAAGAACTGCACATTTGTTCGCAGCAGGATTGAATCATCGCGGCGATTTGCAATGTTTTCTTTTTCACTGCGTGCAATTTGATTTGTTTCGAAGGCGGCATATTTTTCCGGCAGGCAGTCAGGATTTTTTGAATGATTTTGGCGGCGCCGGCGGCGGAAGGGCCACTGACGATAATGCCGTGATTGGACAGAAAAAAAATATTTGTTTGGGCAAGGTCCAGTCTTTTTCGGCTGATGCAGTTGCGGATTTGTCCTGCGGTGACGACGCCGAGGCCTCGAAAGGCAATCCAGTGAAAGTCCATATTGGCAGGCAGGATTTGCCGCAAGCGTTTTTGGCCGGTTTTCGAACACAGATACGGCAGCAGAATCATCGGATGCAGATGGATGACACAGCGGCCCAGTAGGGAATGGAAAAATGTTTCGATAGAGGGCATCCCGGCATCGGGCAGGCCGTCGCAACAGGCATTCAGCAATCCTGTTTTGATATTGTCGGCGCCGGCCTTGCGTTCCAGCAGATTATCGAGAAGCCGGCGGACGTTTTCGATATTGACTTTGCGCCAGCCGCGGCGGCGGGTCATTTGGCCCAGTTCGGTCCCGCTGGCTTTGATGAACATCGCGCCATCGCCGGTCTTAACGGAGATATTACCGCCGCCGGCCCAGACCAAACGAATATCCGAGCCGAACGCGCGGGAGATTGCAATCAATTCCGAAAGCGATTGTTCCACAGGAACCAAAACCCGTTTAAGACTCTTCTTCTTTCTGCTGCTCTTCCTCGATGAGCGGCTGGTTATGGTCGAGGAAGCCTTCGAGTTTGCGGGCACGGACTGGGTGCTGGAGTTTGCGGATGGCCTTGGCCTCGACCTGGCGGACGCGTTCGCGGGTGACCTTGAAGATGCGCCCAACTTCCTCGAGCGTATAGGTATAGCCGTCACCGATGCCGTAGCGAAGTTTGATGATTTCGCGTTCGCGGTAGGTGAGGGTTTTGAGCACCTGGTCGATGCGGTCGCGGAGCATTTCCTGAGCCGCGGACTGGACGGGAGACTCGGCGCGTTCGTCTTCGATGAAATCGCCGAAATAGCTGTCTTCGCTTTCTCCGATGGGCCGGTCGAGGCTGAAGGGATGCTTGCTGATTTTCAGTACCCGGCGGGTTTCGGACAGGCTCATTTCGGCGGCTTCGGCGATTTCTTCCATCGTCGCTTCGCGGCCCAGTTCCTGCATCAGATTCTTGCTGACGACGCGCAGTTTGCTCATCGTCTCAATCATGTGCACGGGAATACGAATCGTGCGCGCGTGGTCGGCGATGGCGCGGGTGATGGCCTGCCGAATCCACCATGTGGCGTAGGTGCTGAATTTGTAGCCGCGGCGATATTCGTATTTATCGACGGCGCGCATCAGGCCGGTGTTGCCTTCCTGAATAATATCGAGAAAACTGAGGCCGCGATTGCGGTATTTTTTGGCGATGGAGACGACGAGGCGGAGGTTTCCGCCGGACAATTCCCGCTTGGCCTGCTCATACTGACTGAAGACCGCCTCGATAGCGCGCAGCCGTTTATCGAGGAGACGCGGCGTTTCCAGAATGAGTTCCTGCAAGCCGAGGAGTTCCTGTTTCATCGCTTCGATATCTTCGACGGTGTATTCCCGGCCGGGACCGGCGCCGATAGCATGTTCCAATTGGTGCATTTTCTGCTGGATGCCCTGGAGTTTTTTCATCATCGGCTGAATGCGGCTGGTGCGCAGGCCAAGTTCTTCCAGCAGCGTGGCAACTTTGCGGCGATTACGGTGTATAAATTTCAACGGCAGGCGGGCCTCTTCTATCGTCTGGGCCGCCAGCGACTGGGTGAAATTTTCGGCGTTCTTATTCAACAGAAGCGTCACCGTGTTAAGATTAAGCGGCATACGATTTTTCAGCGTCGAGCGCACCGGCAGCTCACTGCTGCCCATCTTCATCGTGCGGTCAAAGGGCAGAGAGCCATCGTCCACCTGCTGCAAAATGTCCACGGCGGTGCGGGCGCAATAATCACATTCGAGAACTTTGCGGCGGAAGGCCATTCGCGTCAGTTCGATTTTCTTGGCCAGGCTGATTTCCTGTTCGCGGGTCAGCAGCGGGATTTCGCCCATCTGTGTCAGATACATCCGGACGGGATCGTCGATTCTGCGGCCTTCCGTCTCGGTGAGTTCCTCTTCGAGCGTGAGGTCTTCGGCGGAAATCTCCTCCTCGGCTCCGATCGGAACGGCTTGTTCAAATTCTTCGTCTTCCGGGGCTTTTTTGACGTGGGCCTCGTCGAGGAGCTGAATACCGATCTCATCGAGAGTCATCAAGAGGCTGTCCAACTGGGTGGGACTGATGACTTCATCGGGCAGGTCATCGTTCAGTTCTTCGTAAGTCAGGTAGCCTTTCTTTTTACCCTTCTCGATAATCGTCTGAATGGCCTTGTCCACTTTTTCTTTTGCAGCGGCATCGCTCTCGAACAAATCGGCCTCGCCCGGAACCGCCGGCTCAAGAACCTTTCCGACCGGGACATTGGGAAAATCCTGTTCCTCATCAGAGTCGAAATTCACACCATCGGGAAGGCCCGGAGGGGTTAGAGGCTGCTGATCTTCATTCTTTTTCTTCTTTTCCGACATATTCTGTTTTATCCTGATTTTTATTTGCGTCGCAAATTTATTATTCGTGACATTATTTTGTTATCGCCTGATTCCGGGGCTTCTGAGATTATCTTTTCTTCGCAGAATCAAATCATTTATTTTTTGCAGCGATTCGGTGTCGTTATCGGTCAGCGTGCCTCCGAGGGCATGCGTCTGCCGCCGGGACAGACAATGCTGAATCGTGTCCATCGCATCGTCAAGGCGACGGATGAAATCGCCTTTTTGGCCGGCCTGTTCGTCCAGTTCCAGAAGTATCTTAGCCGCTTCGGGCTGTTCAATCCGACCCAGCAGCAAAGTCATGGTCGGCTCCTGCCCGCTGCGCAGGGTCTCAAATAACGGCTCGGCAATGGCCCGCAAATTCTCTTCGAACATCGCCGGGGCAATCCGCCCCTCGATCTTGCCGAACATATCAGGCTGCCGCAAAAGGACTTCAATGATCTCACGCTGCGCCGTATAAAACACATCGCCGGGCGTTTTGGCTTTCGGCTGCGGCATCGCGGATTCCTGCGGCTTTTGTTTGTGTCGTACCAGCCGGGTCAATTCCGAATCAATCCGGCTTTGCGAGATTCCAATCAGCTCGCCAAGTCGTGCGGACAAGACCGCCCGGCTGAGGTCATCGACATTGCCGGCCACCAGTGCGGAAGCAACGGTGGTCAGAAACTGTTCCACGATGCGGGTTTTTTCCGCCAGAGCCTTATCGCCGGTCAAATCCCCCGCCATCGCTTTCCACGCGTATTCCATCACATCAATGGCATTATCCAGCACGGAGCGAAAAGCATCGGCGCCGGCGGCAATCAGAAAATCGCACGGGTCTTTGCCTTCCGGCACAAACGCCAGACGTAAATCCAGTTTTTCCGACAAACATACTTCGAGCGCCCGACCGGCGGCGGCTTTACCGGCGATATCACTATCAAAAACCAGCACCACACGCTTTCCATACCGCCGTATGATGCGTGCGTGGCCTGTCGTGAGACTCGTACCCAGCGCCGCGACCACATTGCACACGCCATGCTGATGGGCCATCATCACATCGGTATAACCTTCAACCACGACGGCAGTCTGTGTTTCCGAAATCGTCTGCCGGGCCTTGTCTAAGGCATAGAGCGAATGGCTCTTGTCAAACAGGGCCGTCGCCGGCGAATTCATATATTTCGCAGGGTCATCGCCGAGCGTTCGCCCGCCAAAGCCAATCACCCGGCCGGTGACATCATGAATCGGAAACATCAACCGATTGCGAAACTTGTCATAACAGCCGTTTTCCCGGCGGACGGAAAGGCCTGCGTCAATGAGTATCTGGTCATTGAGTCTGCCGGTGGCCAGGGCCTTTTGCGTCAGGTCATCCCAACTGTCCATCGCCAGTCCGAGGCGCCATTGCTTAGCCATCTCGGAGCTGATTTTCCTCCGGTCTAAATAACTTCGAGCGGCGGCGCCTTTTTGTTCGTCCCAGAGATTTCCGGCCCAGAGCTTTTCGGCCCATTCGTTCAGCTTAGCCAGACGATTGGGGTCGATTGAGCCGGCGGATTCACCGGCGGCCTGCTTTTTTCGTTCGAGACGGATTCCCGCCCGCTGTGCCAGCCGTTCCACGGCGGCGGTGAAGGACAGATTTTCCTTCATCTGAACAAACTTCAAGACGTCTCCGCCCGCACCGCAGGCGAAGCATTTGAAAATCTGTTTAGCGGGATTGACGTACATACTCGGCTTGTGGTCGGTATGAAACGGACACAGCCCGACCATCTCTTTGCCTTTTTTGGCAAGGCTGAGATGTTCCGCGACGACATCAACGATATCGTTAGCCTGCTGAATCCGGCTGATTAAACTGGCGTCAAATTGTATCGGCAAACCCGCTCCATTCGATTCCAAACGCTATCCGTAGTATCTTCCGGGGCCGATTTTTCAAAACAAGCCCATTTGTAAACAGAATTATCTTCTCATCCGTACAAACCGAGACGGCTACCCCGGATTGACAAAGGGACAAAAAGACGGACATTAAAGTATAGACTGAAAAGTCAAAAAGTCAAATCATAATATGTAAATCTTTATTTTAGTACTGAAAACGCACTTTTTAATAAAAATAGACACTTGGCCAATTTAACTAATCGAGTTTTTTTGAAGCTGAAAATGGCTTTCTATTCTATTTGGTGTCACGATTTATCGGATGAATCGCAAATCCTTTGCAGGTCTTGAATTGTGATTTTGTCGAGGCGGTCGGTCACGCAGTCGGCCCAGGGACTGAGATGGTCTTTGGAGTAGGTATTGGTGACGGCCAGAAGGCGCATCCCGGCCGCAGCGGCAGCCTGAAGACCCCAGTGCGAATCCTCAATGACCACACATTCATTGGCGCCGATTTTGCGGCTTGTTTTTTCGTTGAGTTTCTTTAGGGCCAAAAGATACCCCTGCGGGTCGGGCTTGCCTTTGGTGACGTCTTCGGCGGAGACGATGACATCGAAGGCATCGGCAAAGCCGCTGTGTTTGAGCATAAGCTGGATGTCCGTCTTAATAGCACCTGAGCAAATGGCCAGCGGCAACCCCGCTTTTTTGAGCATCCGCACGAAGGGTTCCACACCGTCAAGGATGGGAGCCTCGGCATGAGCGAGGGCGTGAAAATTGGCGGCCTTGAGTTCGGAAATCTGCCGGACGTCGGCCTGAGACCAGTTCATTTTGTAGTCTTCGCTGACGGCCATGATATTTTCGAGGTCGGTATAGCCGAGATATTTCTGCCAGTGGACTTCTTTGGGGATTTCGAGGCCGCGCGCGGCGAAGGCCTGATTGAGCGCCTTGTAATGCAGCAACTCGGAATCGGCCACTACGCCGTCAAAATCAAATATTACTGCTTTGAGCATAAAGTTTAATTACCTGTCTATTTATAAAAAAGCCCCGGCGATTTCGCCGGGGCTTTCATTATATAATTAACACCCTGTTTGACAAATGTTTTATCCGAGTTCGGGGACGGGGCCGGCAAGGATTTCGTACTGGCGGAAGGAGGACTTGTCGCCGGCTTTGATTTCTTCGGCCCAGGCTTTGATCTGGGCGGCGTTGCGGGTGACCCAGCGGCGGGCCAGCATTTGTTTGCGTTCGGTCATCGGAATGTTCTTGACGGCGTCGGCCTGGCCGCTGTCGGCCACAGAGGCATTCATCTGCACTTCCCTCGATGCCTGGCCGCAGAACAGATAGCCGATAATGAGGGCCATCGCCATATCGACCAACTGCCGGCCGTACAAATCCATATAATCCACGCCCTGCTCTTTGGCGAACGCGGCACAGTCGAGAAGTGTCTTGCGGCCTTCGTCGAGAATCGCAATCAAATCTTTGACACTATCGGCATAATTCATCGCGGCCAGCTCTTCGAGATATTTTTCAGCCGCTCCGCCGCAGACACCGCGAACCGCCGCGACAACCTGCAACTGGCTGGTGCCTTCATAAATGGTGGTGATGCGGGCATCGCGGGCGAGACGCTCGCAAGCGTAATCCCGCATATAGCCGCTGCCTCCGAGCACCTGAATCGAATCGTAGGTGACGCGATTGGACATTTCGGAGCAGTAGTATTTGCTCATGGGCGTCAGCAATGCCGCCAGACGCTTGATTTTCTTAAGCTGCTGTTTAGCTTCTTTGGCCGCTTCCTTATTCGTCGCGGCGTCTGGGCCTTCGGCGATTTTGGTGAGGTACAGTTCCAAATCCACGATGCGGCTGGTTTCGTACAGGAGCGCCCGGCCGGCTTCGACATCCATTTTCATTTTGATGACCAGATCGCGAACGGCAGGCAGTTTTTCAATCGGGCCGCCAAATTGTTCACGGCTACGGGCGTAATCGCGGGCAATGCGGTATGCCGCCTCGGCGATACCCATCGACTGGCCGGCGATGCCGATGCGGGCGCCGTTCATCAGGCTCATCACGTAGGTGACGAGGCCGCGCTGGCGTTCGCCGATAATCTGACACGGCGTATTGTCGAAGAACAATTCGCACGTGGGCGAGCCGTGAATGCCGAGTTTTTCTTCGAGGCGACGAACGCGAACGGTTGAGCCGCGGTCGCAGACGAAGAGGCTCAGGCCCAGGCCGCCGCTGCGGTCGGGTTCACTGCGGGCCAGGACGAGAAGGACTTCGCCGCAGCCATTGGTGATGAAACGTTTGACACCGTGGAGATACCACTGGCCGCTATCATTCTGAAAGGCACGTAACTTGACGGCCTGCAAATCCGACCCGGCGTCCGGCTCGGTCAGGACCATCGCGCCGGTGACTTTGCCGGAAGCAAAATGGGGCAGGTAATGTTTTTTAATGTCTTCATCGGCGAAGAAATTAATTGTCTCGGCGATGCCCTGCAGGCCGAAGATGTTCATCAGCGAGGCGTCGGCACGGGAGACGATTTCGATGGCGATGGAGTAAATGGTGCTGGGAAAATTCAGGCCGCCGAAACGATGCGGGAGGGTGAAGCCCATCACTTCCATTTTGGCCAGTGCGTTCAGCGATTCGGCAATGCCTTTGGCGTAGCTGACGGAGCCGTCGGGATTAAGGGTGTTGCCTTCGCGGTCGATGGATTCGCCGCGCGGGGCGATGAAGTCGGCACTGAGCTGACCGAGGGCATCCAGAACCAATTCATAATTTTTACGGGCTTCGGCGCCATCGGCCGGGGCGGTATCGAACTGCCCGGCATACTTGAAACCTTCCTCGGCATAGCCGGCGACGGTTTCGAGGTCCAAATGTCGAAATAAAAACTGAATATCATCGTTATCGCGGAAGAAATTTCCCATTGTATTTTTCCTTATTCGCTATGGAGCGTTAATTTTTTTCTTTTATCGTCTTTTCCCTGAGCGATTTAATCATCATCGGCACCACCTGATTGAGGTCGCCGATGATTTTGTAATGGGCGAGATTGAAAATCGGCGCCTCGGGGTCGTTATTGATGGCGATGATTTTCTGGCTGCCGCTCATCCCGGCCTGATGCTGGATGGCGCCGCTGATGCCGACGGCGACATAGAGGCTGGGGCGAACGGTTGTGCCGGTTTGTCCAACCTGATGGTCGCGGTCGATGAAGCCGAGGTCCACCGCGGCGCGTGTCGCGCCGGGGGCGCCGCCGAGACAATGGGCCAAATCCCAGATGAGCTTGAAATTGTCTTTACTGCCGACGCCTGCGCCGCCTGCGACAATCACGCGGGAGGCCTTGAGGTTGACTTTTTTCTGCTGCACATGCTCGGAGAGAATTTCAATCGCCAAATCCGTTTGCGTCAACTGGACTTTTTCGACGACGATTTCGGCCTTGCGGCGTCCGTCGGCGATGGGCATCGGCATGACGCCTTCGCGAACAGTCGCCATCTGCGGCCAGCGGTCATAATTGATAATGGTGGCGATGATGTTGCCGCCGAAGGCCGGGCGAATCTGAAAGAGGAGGTTTTCATAGACTTCGCCGGTCTTTTTGATTTCGTGTGTGCCAATCTGCAGGTCGGTGCAGTCAGCAGTCAGACCCGCCTTGATGATGCTGGCGATTCGCGGGGCCAGGTCGCGTCCGGCCGGCGTCGCGCCGTAAAGAACGATTTGCGGTTTGTACTTATGAACCAGGCCGTCGATGATTTTGGCATAGCTGCCGGCCTGATAATGCACCAGCAACGGATGCTCGGCCAGATAAACTTTGTCGGCGCCGAAATGGCCCAGCTTGACAGCCAGTTCTTTGACATTATCACCGAGTAATACGGCGGCCATTTTGACTTTCAGCGTGTCCGCCAGTTCGCGGGCCTTGCTCATCAATTCCAGCGGCGTATCTTCGACTTTGCCGTGATGCTGCTCGGCAAAGACCCAAACTTCTCCCTGTTTATTGACATCGATCATTATCTATCCCTTATTTTTTGCCCGAAGGGCTTCTTCTCTTTTGCCTTTTCCCTTTTGCCTTTTTACTTATCCCAGCGTGTGGTCGATAATCAGTTCGTGAATCATCGCGTCAACCGCAGATTGTGTCGGCTCAACGGATTTGCTTTCTTTGGCCGTGAGTACGACGCTTTGAATGCGATGCACCTTGGTCGGCGAACCGTCGCGTCCGCACCATTGCAGGTCGGCGTTGAGCATATCCAAATCCCACTGTTCAATCAGAAGGTCTTTTTGTTTGAGCTGGGCGCACTTTGCCTTGGCCGCCGCTTTAACCTGTTCGTCTGAGGCTGTGGGGTCGGCGGCGCGAATCTGCTGTTCGATTTCGGAGGTGCCGGCGGCGGCTTTGCATTTCATCAGGCGTTTGGCACAGGCCACCCGCGGCTCATTGGCCGAATCAATCACCGTCAGCAGCACCGGCAGTTTGGCTTTGACTTCCTGCCAGCCGTTGCCGAGGTTGCGTTTGACAACGATAATTTTACTGTTCAGTTTCAGAAGCTGTTCGACATAAGTAATTTGGGGTACGCCGAGTTTTTCAGCGCATTGAGGGCCGACCTGTGCGGTATCGCCGTCAATCGCCTGCCGGCCGCAAAGCACGATATCGGGATTGAGTTTTTTGACGCCGCAACTGAGAATATAGCTGGTGGCCAGCGTGTCACTGGCGGCGCATCGACGGTCGGTAATGAGAATCGCCCTGTCGGCGCCGCGGAATAATCCCTGCCGCAGGACATCCGCCGCGACGGGCAAGCCCATCGTCATAATCGTGACGGAACCGCCGAATTTATCTTTGATTTGCAGGGCCATTTCCAGCGCGTTGAGGTCTTCCGGGTTGAAAATGGCCGGAAGGGCCGCGCGGTTGACCGTGCCGTCTTCATTCATCGCCTGACCGGTAATTCGTTTCGTATCAGGCACTTGTTTAACTAATACAACGCAGTGATAAACCACGTATCACCTCCATAGTTGGCTGCTATTGTTCGTTTTTTCACAAAATTAAGACCGCATAGTTTATCCCCATACGAGTGCTTGTCAATAGAAAAGATTCACAGATGCCCTTCTATCTCTATCCTACTTGTTCTATCTATCCATCCAAATCGTCCGACACATTTTCCTCCTTGCTTTTCCGACATTTTATAGGTATTATAGCTGAGAAGTAAGGAGTCGGTACATCGATGACAAAATCAGCTTTGGTTGACTACCCGCTAAAAACAGAACTTGAATATCACGTTATAGCAATAAATAAATCCGGCGAAGGCAAGCCATCTAATGCAGAAATGCTTGTGCTGTAAGTCCGTTATCTATTATTGACAATAGATTATTATTAATTTATGATTTCCGTCTGGTGAGTAACTGTTCAAATCGCAGAAAATGGGAGCATTGTGCCAGTGTTTTTATGGAGAGTTTTATTTATGATACCCAAACACTTCTTTTTTTGCTTTTGGTCAATTCTTGGCGTTCTCGTGTTAAATGGTGTAACTGAGGCGAAAGAGTCTCGCGACATTGCCAAACAGGCCTTCCCTTCCGTTGTTATGCTTGTCATGGAAGACAATAGCGGCCAACCATTATCATTAGGTAGTGGTTTCTTTGTGCGAGAGGACATAGTCGCCACAAATCTGCATGTTGTGGAAGGAGCCGCAGGAGGATATGCCAAAATTGTTGGTGAAAAACAAAAATATGACATAGCTGGTTATGTAGCTATTGACAATAAGATGGATTTAGTGCTTCTCAAAATTAACGACGTAAAAGCACCTGCTATTACACTGGGGGACAGCTCTAAAATTGCAATAGGAGATGAAATTTTTGCAGTTGGCAATCCAAAGGGATTGGAGGGTACTTTTTCAAAAGGCATTGTCAGTGCAATCCGTAAAATCGAAGAAGATACTCTATTGCAAATAACAGCACCAATATCCCCCGGAAGCAGCGGTGGTCCGATTTTGAACAGTGAAGGCAATGTTATAGGTATCTCGGTTGCTACATTTAAAGGCGGTCAGAATCTAAATTTTGCCATACCTGTTTCGTATTTGTCAAATCTTTTAGTCAACATAAAATCTGCGAAACTACTATCAGTTGAAGAAAAGTCTGAAAAGAAAGTAAAATCTATTCTTGTAGATTTAGGTGGACGTAGTACCGAAGGTGTTCGTTGCACACAATTTCTATGGGACACGAATTATGATAACGAATATATGAGAAATCAAGGCTTCACATTTTCTATCAGTAATAGCTTGAATGAGCCGATTAAGGATGTAATTATCCTTCTGGTCTTTTACGATAAACAGGAACAACCTATAGAATCTGTTTTTGCCAGCTACGAAGGAATTGTATCTCCCCGCTCAGCAAAACGTGTCAGCAGCTTTGTAGAATACAGCATTAAGAGGCTCACAACAAAACATGTTGATTCAAGCAATTTCGATGATATTCCATATACAAAAGTAGAATTCAGAATATTAAACTTTCAAATTGTAGAAGAAGAAATGTAAGCCCTACAAATGGCCTTAACAACTGATTACAAAAAATGTCGTGTATATAAAAAAAGGCGATTGAATTGGAATCGATAGATCCGAATATTGAATGGTATTCTTCAGTGTCTTCACAAAAGAGTATTCCCCCTCGATGCCCATACGCAAATGTGGACAGATGTCCACGTTATTACGAATGCCTTTCATTGCTCGGTATCGCTGGCGTTACAACAACTCTTCAATCATCCGAAGAAAACAGACTCTTTAAAAAGTGGAAAAATTCAGAACATTGGCCAAAAGTGAGAGAGCACGAATCTTCTATATGGAACAATAAGGACTTGCACAATTTCTGCCCGGAGGTAGCTTACGATGTCTTTGGATTATTTGCTTCAGAACTTCATCGTTATGCTGATGAAATAGATACCCATGCCGCACATGTTCAATTGGCTAAAAATGGAGCTTCGGCAAATGATTGGCGTTGGCAATGGGCGTACATAACGCCCCTCCATTATTCGGCATGCCACTTGTATTCTCAACTGCTTTCAACAAATGCAGGATGTACAGACAAAATCAACGCAAAGGAAATCATCGAGGTCAAGCCCGGTGTGTTTGGCATAACCGTTAATATCAAGGAAATCGCCAAACGCTTTTGGAAGTATGTTTGTTCTCGTAGATAGGCATAACAAACTTGTAACGATTCGTTGAACGGTTATGAAAAGATATTGGAAGACGAAGAAATGACGGGGAAAGGCCGAAAAGCGTGTTTTTGGGTTAAAAATGGGCAAAAAGATATGTGGGTCGTTAATTTTAAGGCAATTCGAGGAAGATTATAAAATTGAAACGCTTGGCTATGTAGCCAAGCGTTTAATCCGCCAGAGGCGGATTATTATGGGAAATCCAAACTAATTATTGTTAGGTCTCAAGAAAGGATTCAGAATGCGTTTGCGATACCTACTTCTCTTATGTCTGTTAATCGTCGTGGCGATTGTGCCAGTGTTCGCAGCTTGGGAACTATACGAGGAAACCAACGTGGAGGGCACTATCAGTGGCACTATAAAAAAGGGCAGTGTCATCAAGATGCAGTCTGGAAGCGTCTATGAGGTAACGGACTTAACTCTTCAACTTGTATTAGAACTAGCTCCTGAAGCTTTAGTCCTGAAGGACGGTGCTCAGTTCAAGCTTTCCATTAAGGGATTCGATTCGCCTTTGATCTGCAAGCAACTCGTACCGCCAACGGCGATAAAAATAGACACACAGTCCGATCAAAAAAGTACATCACCACCCGATGCGGCCTCGTTCAAAGATATACCACTTGACAGATTGATGCCTCTGGACCAGCAGCGGCTAATAGGAATACAAAAACTCACAGCAGTGGAGCAAGAAAGGCTGCGTGTATACTTGATCAACCTCTATCTTCAAGGCATTAAGCAAGGAAAACAGAGTCAGTCAGCATCCTCTTCCTCAACAGCGACCCCGCGAGCAACAGCCTCAACAATCGAAAGCCAGATTGATGGCGAGTTTGAGGGATGGGAGGGAGAAACAATTGTGAAACTCACAAACGGACAGATATGGCAACAGACGGAATATCATTACCACTACCATTATGCGTACATGCCGAAGGTTCTCATTTACTATTCTGGCGCAGGATACAAGATGAAGGTCGATGGGATCGACCGCGCTGTTGGAGTAACTCAAATTAAATAGGATTTAGCTGGGTTATTGTCAATTGACGATTTGGGGTCAGCAAACTAAAGGAATTACGCTTTTTCTGTAACCCTTTATAAAACCATTACTTATCTTTTCGACCCCTTCCTCTTGACTCCACTTTCTTGTATCCCTGCATATTTTTTTCGCACAAAGTGCGATGGTACTATTCTGCTATTTCCAAAAAATCTTAAAAATTTTAACTATTTCAGGCTTGGAAGCCGGAGTCCGGTTTTGACTGGATTGGGGCTTTCGCCGGAATGACACAGCCGGGGGCGGCTATGCTACATTTCAAAAGCCGGTGTTGCTGTAATCGGGTCTGCCGTCATCGCTGTCGTATTCGGTGGTGTCGGCCTCGTCAAGACGGATTTGAATGCGTTCAATCCGCTCGGCGGTTTTGGTGTGGCTGTCAATGGTCACGACGATGGCGCTGAGACGCACGTCGCCGGTGGCAAGCTCAAACGGATACGGCATCTGGGTGCGAAAGGCGCGAATGACGCATTCGGCTTTCCGGCCCAGCACTGAATCGTGCGAGCCAGTCATACCAATGTCGGTGATATAGGCCGTGCCTCTGGGCAGGATGCGTTCGTCGGCAGTGACGATGTGTGTATGCGTGCCATAGACACAGCCGACTTTGCCGTCGAGATAATAGCCCATAGCGACTTTTTCGCTGGTCGCTTCGGCGTGCATTTCCACAAGCACGATTTCGGCCTGCTGCTGCACTTTTGCCAGGATGGCGTCGATTTTGGCATAAGGGCAATCGGCCGGCTTCATAAAGATGCGTCCGATCAATGGAATCACCGCCACGGTCGGCCCTTTGGACGTGCGGTAGAGGGCGAAATCCTTCCCGGCCGAGCCGGGCGAAAGATTTGCAGGGCGGGCGATATCGATATTGCTTTCCAATACTGGAATGATTTCCTTTTTGCGGTAGGCGTGATCGCCGAGTGTAATCAGATGGACGCCGTATTTAAGGAGTTTGTCATAAATTTGCGGCGTCAGGCCGGAGCCGCCGGCGGAATTTTCGGCGTTTGCGATGACGCAGTCAATCTGCATATCGCGCACGAGGCCGGCCAGTTTTTGCGCCATCACCCGCCGGCCCGGACGACCCACGATGTCACCAATACAAAGGATATTCAGCTTCACTTAAACCACCCTAAAAAACATTTTCGATTTTCGATGGACGATTTTCGATTTGGAAAGGCGCGACCGGCCAATTGTCAATCGAAAATCGTCAATCGTCAATTTTACCGAGCGTATTCGATGCAGCGGACTTCACGCAGGAGCGTGACTTTGATTTCGCCCGGATAAGTCATTTCTTCTTCGATTTTCTTGGCGATGTCGCGGGCGGTTTTGATGGCGGAATCGTCGTTGACCTGGTTGGCATCGACAATCACGCGAACCTCGCGGCCGGCCTGGATGGCGAAGCACCCTTCCACGCCTTTAAAGCTGCATGCAATTTCCTCGAGTTTTTCGAGCCGCTTGATATAGCGTTCAAGCGTTTCACGCCGGGCGCCGGGCCGGGATGCACTGATGGCGTCGGCGGCGGAAATCAGAGGCGTATAGGGATTGTCCGGCGGACAATCGCCGTGATGGGCTTCGACGGCATTGATGACAATCTGCGGCTCCTTGAAGCGGCGCAGATAATTGGCGCCGATAGCCGGGTGGCCGCCTTCGATTTCACGGTCCATCGCCTTGCCGATATCGTGCAGCAGGCCGGCCCGTTTGGCCATCGCACCGTCCAGTCCCAGTTCGTCGGCCATCACTTGCGCCAAAAACGCCACTTCCACACTGTGCCGCAACACGTTCTGGCCGTAGCTGGTTCGGTAGTGCAATGCGCCGAGCATCCCGATAATTTTATTGTTCAGGCCGCGGACATCGACTTCCTCGGCGGCCTCTTTGCCTATCTGAATCACGCGGGCGTGAACGTCTTTTTTGGTCTGGGCAACCAGTTCCTCAATGCGGCTGGGGTGAATTCTGCCGTCCTGAATAAGCCGTTCCATACTCAGCCGGGCCACTTCGCGCCGAATCGGGTTAAAGCCGCTGACGACAATCACGCCGGGCGTATCATCGACAATGACATCGACACCCGTAGCCTTTTCAAAGGCCCGGATATTGCGACCTTCCCGGCCGATAATCCGACCTTTCATTTCATCATTGGGAATGTCCACCATCGACACGCTCACTTCGCACGTTTGTTCCGCGGCATACCGCTGAATGGCCAGATTGATGATTTCTTTGGATTTTTCCTCCGCCTGTTCCTCCATCTGTGCCGTCTTTCGGGTGATGAGCTGGCTCATTTCTTTTTCGCATTCTTGCTCGAGATTAGTCAGAAGAAGCTGCCTGGCCTGCTCGGTATCCATACCGGTGATTTTCAGAAGCTGGTTTTTCTGCTGGGTCAGAGTCGCAGATAATTCCTTGTGCTTGGCATTGTAGCTCTGAATTTGCCGCTGGACTTCCTGTTCGACCTGTTTGACTTGCTTTTCGCGCTGAACGAGCTGCTCTGCCTGCCGCTCAACTGCATCTTCGCGTTTGGTAAGCCGCGACTCCATATTTCGCAGTTCGTTTTCCTTTCCGGCAATTTCTTTGGCGAAGCTTTCCCGCTTTTTCATCTGTTCGGCAGCGATATCAAGGCGTGCCTCTTTGATGATGGTTTCAGCTTCCCGACGTGCGGTCTCAACCCGATTATTAATTTCCATTTCCACTTTGGAAGCGCGGGCTTTCGTCAACATCTGAATTAACGCGAAAACGACAAGACCGCCCGTTAAAACCCCCAAAACAACCCCCAAAACGATACTACCTCCCTGCAATTGTGCTATGGTTTCCATGTTGCGCCTTTCCCCAACTATGGGATTACAATGTCATCCACAGCACCGCGGGGATTGAAGCGGCAGACACGGCGATGGAACCCGGACAATCGCAGAAATAAACTCTCAGCAGTGTGGAAGGCAAATACCCTTTTTCTTTTGCGCCGGCTCAAACCCGCATCCTGCGATTTGACCGGCTGTCGGAATTTCCCTGCCGCTGCTGATGTTCATACTTCAACAACTCCCGGAGCCGAAGAAACTTGAAAATACGGCGATTTCCATCTTTTTCGATCACATCCACCGGCACAGAAAAGGTCACGGACTTGACAGGACGATTTTTCGCCGCTGCCTTTCGCCCATCTGTCTGAAACCGATGGTTTATGAAGCTCTGCCACCAATCCGCCCCATGCGGATTGCTGTGCGGGTTTCCCGGCCATTGACCCTAAATAACGCCTTCGCCGGCCGTGAAACACTGTTTTATATTCTAACCCTCTACGCAGAGGGTCTATTTTTATCATACCTATATTCCAAGTCTGAGGTCAAGCAAAAAGCATTCCGAAAAATGGAAAGTTTTTACAAACAAGTCTTTTGTCTATCCCGGTAATCCCGAAAATTACCGCACTTTGGTGGACAGAAATACTTTATCGGACCTGTCCTACCCAGAAACCCGGATATTCCCCAAATAACAGGGTTTTGATTAATTCGCTGCCCCTGCGGGCCGACCTCATGAACGGCGGAACCTGTGTCCGCAAATGGTAGAAGTTAACCCCCTTCGCTACAGGGTAAAATTATGCTGAAACGAAAAGATGTTCTTACGACCGGACAGGTTGCTCAAATATGCAATGTGGCACCTCGAACCGTCACCAAATGGTTCGATTCAGGTCAACTGCGGGGCTATCGTATCCCCGGGTCGCGGGACCGAAGAATTCCGGTCAGCGAACTGATTCGTTTTATGAAGGCGAACAATATTCCGACCGACACCCTTGAAAAAGGCCATATCCGAATACTCCTGATCGACAGCAGCGAAGAGATGTGTACTTCCTTCGAAACGATGCTCACGTCGAAAGGCGCCTTTGATATCCGCTGTGTTCACACCAGTTTTGACGCGGGTCTTCTGGCGCAGAAATTTCTGCCCAACATTATTCTGATCAATCTGATGGCATCGGCCATCGACGCACATCAGCTTTGTCTCCAGATTCGGCAAAATAACGACCTGAAAGACAGCAAAATCATCGCCATCGCCGCGGGGCTGGGTGAAACGGAAGTCAAATCGCTCCAGAAAAACGGCTTCGACGCAACGGTGACGGACCCGCAGAATCCGGAGCAGATTCTTGGAGCCATTCAGCAGGTCTGCTCGATTCTGTAAAAACCGCATCCGATGATTTTGCCGCCGCCTGAACATTCCTCGTAAAGAATCTTTCCAATCGGTCTGCCGTCTGTTATCATTAATATAGAGAGCAATTTATGATAACTGATAGGAACCCTTCGTATGGAAAAAAGTCCGATTGATTATTCCTGTTTTGTGTTTTGTCCCAAATGCGGAGCAAGAATGCTGCGGCCGCAGCCGCCGTATGCCTATCATTGCGACGCGTGCGGCTTTACATTTTATATGAACATCGCGGCGGCAGCGGCGGCGATTATCATAGACGAACAAAATCGCCTGCTGGTCGCCACGCGGGCCAAAGACCCGGCCAAGGGTACCCTGGATTTGCCCGGCGGATTCGTGAACCCCGACGAGACCGCCGAAGAAGCCATCGGACGCGAAGTCCGCGAAGAATTAAATCTCGAAGTCGTCGAGACAATGTATCTTTTTTCCATCCCCAACGAGTATCCTTACGGCGGCGTTTTGTATCACACGCTGGATATGGTGTATCGCTGCCGGGTGGACGGTTTTACAGAACTGAAAGCCGCAGACGATGTGACAGCGGTGCAATGGATTGCCGTCCGCCAGCTTGAGCCGGACAAATTCGGCCTGAAATCCGTGCGTGAGATTATTAAACGAGTGATTGCATCCGCCTGAAAATCTCTCGGAATAAATACCGTTAAATTACAGGAAGGCCGGCGGTATGTCTGTTATAATGATTTTTATGTGAATGCTCATCAAAGACATACTTGTGTTCATTTAAATATACCCTCTCAGGAAAAATGAAATTCGCACTCCGCTATCATGACATTGTGGCTTTTTTAAAATCCATCTGGCATATCGGCATTCTCGACAAGGGCCGGCTGCATTATTGGAAACTTATCCTCTGGTCGCTGTGTAAGCCGCGACGTTTTCCGATGGCTGTGCGGTTTTCAATTTACGGTTTTCATTTTCGACGGACATTTAAAGAGCTCCGGCGTAAAATTCAGGCGTTGGCCGAGCCTGCCCCATTGAAGAATTAAAATATTTGCCGTTCACAACTTGCCTCCCCCGCCGTCATTATTTTTCCAGCAGTTTTTTGCTGCGCAGGAGGTGGTGATAATGCTGAGCGAAACGGTGAGCTTCATCGCGGACGTATTGCAATAACTTCCGCACCGGCGAGGTGGCGGGCAGTTTCAGCGGTTTTGGACGGCCATCGATAAAAATTTCTTCCTCACGTTTGGCCAGCGACAATAAATTGGGCATCAGCACCTTCATTTTTTCAAAGACTTCTTTGGCAGCGTTGAGCTGGCCCAGACCGCCGTCAATCAATACGAGGTCGGGCCAGAGTTCTTCACCGCCTGCCGCCCTTTTGTACCGCCGGATCAGCACCTCCTGCAGACAGGCGTAATCGTCAATACCTGAAACGGTTTTGATTTTGAATCGTCGATAGCCGTCTTTGAAGGGTTTTCCGTCGATAAACTGCACCAATGAGCCGACGGTGCTTTCACCAGCGAGATGGGCAATATCGAAGCCTTCGATGATGCGTATGGGCTGAAGACTTTCGAAAATGGTTTGCAGTTTTTCGAGGGCCTCGGCCGGGTCGGTCTGGAATGACTCGGGCTGGATATGAACGTCGGTGGTGCCGCGTTTGTCGAGATTTTCAATCAGGCGGATGCGGTCGCGGTATATCGCCGCGACCTCGAAATCCAGATTTGCCGAAGCTCGTTCCATCTGTCTCTTGAAATCATTCAAGACCGCTGTGCGTTTGGATTGGAGGAATTTGATCAGTTCCGTGATGGTTTTTTTGTAATCGGCTTTGGAGATTTTATCGCCGCAGGGGGCGGTACACTGTTTGATATTGTACAAGATGCACGGGCGGAAGAATCGACGTTTTTCGTCTTTGGCGCGGATGTCGAGTTTGCAGGTGCGAAAGCGGAAAATTTTTTGCAGCACGACAAAGGCCTCTCGCAATTCGTTGACGCTGGTGAACGGCCCGAACAATCGGCTGCGGGAATCCTGCGGGTTGCGTGTGATATACACGCCGGGAAATTCCTGCCGGGTTGTGATTTCAAGATACGGAAATGTCTTGGCGTCTTTAAGGTCGGTGTTGTACGGCGGATGGATGTCCTTAATCAGCCGGGCCTCCTGCAAAATCGCTTCGACCTCGCTGGCGGTTTGAATATAGTCCACCATCTCGACTTTTTCGATCATTTCGACAATCCACGGCCCGCGGCTTTTGGCCAGGTCAGCCGACGGCTGAAAATAGCTACCCGCCCTGCTACGCAAATTGGCGGCCTTGCCGATGTACAGCACGCGGTCGCGAGCGTCTTTCATCAGATACAGGCCCGGCCCGGCCGGGAAAGACCGTATCTGTTGGTGAATTCGTTCTATCCTGTCTTTGTTTGTCGTCATCGTCCTTATTGTACCGGACAAGCGGGAGAAAATTATATATGAACGTCAGGCTATTGATTTATTCGTCTTCCTCCATATCCGGATACTGCGGAGGACTTTGGCCTCGTCGCTTAATTACCCTGGGATAGGCGCCTTTCGGAATAGTATTTTCAATCGTCATAACATTAATCTGATGCCACCAGTCGTCACCGAAATCAAACCAGTACCCGAACGAGTCATCTTTTTTCAAACCGAGAGAGCCTATCGTGGTTTTCTTCACATCGCCGGCCATGGAACTTCCAAAGATCGAATCCTCTTCGACCTCAGCCAATCCATACCGTCTGGCTTTTTTATCCATCGGCCCCTTGCCTCCGACCTGAAACTCATATAAATGTTCTTCCCAGCGGTCAAAGGCCTTGAAAATAGCCTTATGCAATTGCGCGAGTGTCTGGTCGCCGCGAATTTGAATGGCGCGCGAAATGATCGGATTTTCCCGGGCAAATTCATCCATCATCGGCCCACTGCAAATGGACACACCGAGTGTAAATAAGCCGCCCTTTCCCGCACTACCTGCCTTGTTGTCTTTTTTCATCATCAAATCCTTAAGATTGAATCATTTGAACAACATCTTCAACTATTTGTGCCACATTTGTTTTTCAGTAAGCAGTCTTATATTTTCTCCCTATATCCGAGGATTTTGGCCGGGAGGAAGAGGATGGATTTGACTAAGGCCAGAAGCACATCGGCGGCGATGGCAACGATGTGAAACGGGATAGACAGCAGCCAGACGACCGGCCAGAGAATCAAAATCAGCAGCGCAATCGGCCAGCACAACACCAGCAGTATCGCCCATAACAATAAAACAACCAATGCCTTCATTTGTTTTCCTCTCTATATTTTGGAAGATAATTGTATCTTCCCGGCCCTCATAAGAAAAGGAGCATTTACAGCAACCCCCAAGCCGCCAGACCCGAAAAATCCAGATATGTTGCCGATTTACCTGATGAAAGCCATAAAAATCCCTTTTTTTCTCAAAAATTTACGCCAACTCTAACAAATCCATACAAAAATACAATATCTCTTTATCTGTCAACAACTTACAACGTATCCAAAAAACATCAAAAACTATTTTTACAGCGGTTTTGGTTATTTTGAAAAATGGATAGAAAAATCTTTTTCGCTATAGGTTCAATAATCACAAGGACTAACAAAAACCAAATAATTTTTTTGATTTTTTGGACTTGAGTCTCAAGTTTCTGCTATTATGATGACGTAGTAGTAAATGGCAATATATTGATTTTATAAAAGGGGAATTAACTATATATAGTAGCAACATGGAGGTGTATTCATGTCGGATGAACGGATTTCAAGACACGAAAAGAACAATTCAGGCTCGGGGTTTCAGCCGTGGGTTAATTCGCACGGCAAAAAGGGTCCCGGTCTGAAAATTGAGCAGCGATTTTCAACGCCCGGCGTGCACCCGTTCGAGCAGATCGAATGGGAAAACCGGACGGCTAAAATAGCCGACGAAAACGGCAAGGCCATTTTCGAGCAAAAAGATATCGAGGTTCCCGCTTCGTGGAGTCCGCTGGCAACCAAGGTTGTCGTCAGCAAGTATTTTTACGGCGACGTCGCGGGCCAGCGGGAAAACTCCGTCAAGCAACTGATTCATCGCGTCTGCCGAACCATTGCCGACCGCGGCAAAAAGGACGGCTACTTCGATACCGACGCCGATGCGGAGAATTTCTACAATGAATTGACCTGGCTGTGCGTCAACCAATACGGCTCATTCAATTCGCCGGTGTGGTTCAACGTCGGTCTGCACGACATCTATGGCATCAAGGGCAGCGAACACAACTTCCACTGGGATGAAACCGAGGGTAAGGCTGCGCCCTGCGCCGGCAGTTACGAGTTTCCGCAGGCGTCGGCCTGTTTTATTCAGTCGGTGGTCGATACGATGGAAGATATCATGCGTCTGGCCCGCAGCGAAGCGATGCTCTTTAAGCACGGCTCCGGCACGGGAACCGACCTTTCGACGCTTCGCAGCAGCAAAGAAAAGCTGTCCGGCGGCGGAAAACCTTCCGGCCCACTGAGCTTTATGCGGGTCTATGACCAGATCGCCGCGGTTATCAAATCCGGCGGGAAAACCCGGCGGGCGGCCAAAATGCAGTCGCTCAAAATCCATCACCCGGACATTAAGGAGTTCATCACCTGCAAAACCGAGGAAGAAAAGAAGGCATGGGCCTTAATCGAAGAAGGCTATACCCCCGACGACGCCTACAGCAGTGTGATGTTCCAGAACAGCAACCTGTCGGTGCGGCTTACCGACGAGTTTATGGAGGCTGTCGAAAAAGACGGGACATGGACGACGTTTTCAGTTACTACCGAAAAGCCCGTTGAGGAATTCCCGGCCCGTGAACTGATGGATTTGATTGCCGAAGGCACCCGCGTCTGCGGCGACCCGGGCGTCCAGTATCACAGCACGATTAATAAATGGCACACGTGCCCCAATTCCGGCCCGATTAACGCATCCAACCCGTGTAGCGAATATATGTTTGTTGACAACTCAGCCTGCAACCTGGCGTCGCTAAACCTGATGAAATTCCGCCGGGAAGATGGGACATTTGACCTTGAAAGCTTCAAACGTGCCATTCGTATCTTCATTATCTCGCAAGAAATTCTGGTTGACAACGGCAGTTATCCCGAGGCGACCATCACTGAAAACAGCCATAAGTTTCGTCCGCTGGGCTTAGGCTACGCCAATCTCGGCTGCCTGATGATGAGCCTGTCGCTGCCGTATGACTCAGACGAAGCCCGCACCTGGGCTTCGGCGATTACAGCGATTATGACAGGCACGGCTTACGCCGTCAGCGCGGAACTGGCCGGCATCAAGGGGCCCTTCAGTGAATTTGAGAAAAATCATCAGGCGATGCTCAACGTCATCTCGATGCACCGCGAGCACGCCAACAATATCCCCGAAGTGTATTGCCCGGCCTATATGCTCAACGCCGCCAAGAACGCCTGGGACCAAGCTTATACGCTCGGCAGCCAGCGCGGCTTCCGCAACGCTCAGACGACGGTTCTTGCCCCGACGGGCACCATCGGCTTTATGATGGACTGCGACACCACGGGCGTCGAGCCGGACATCGCGCTGGTCAAATACAAACTGCTGGTCGGCGGCGGGATGCTCAAATTAGTCAACCGCACCGTCCCGATGGCACTGGAACGGCTCGGCTACGGTCCCGACGACATCAAGAGCATTTGCGACACGATTGACAAAGACGATACCATTGAAACGGCGACGAAGCTGCGTCCGGAACATCTGGCGGTCTTTGACTGCGCCTTTAAACCCAAAAACGGCAGTCGGCACATTCACTACATGGCCCACATCAAAATGATGGCCGCGGTGCAGCCGTTCCTGTCGGGCGCCATCAGCAAGACCATTAATATGCCCAAGGAAAGTACCGCCGAAGAAATTCTGAACGCTTATATGGAAGGCTGGAAGATGGGGCTTAAGGCCGTGGCCATTTACCGTGATGGCTCCAAACGCCTGCAGCCGGTCAATACCGACAGCAAAGCCAAAAAAGAGGGGAAAAAAACTACACGAACCGACGATCCTGCTTCCCCCAGACCTTTCCGACGACGCCTGCCGGAGACACGAAATAGTATCACCCACAAATTTTCCGTTGCCGGACATGAGGGATACCTGACCGTCGGCCTGTACGAGGACGGCCAGCCGGGCGAATTGTTTATCACGATGGCCAAGGAAGGCAGTACCGTCGGCGGCCTGATGGATGTGGTCGGAACCTGCGTCTCGATGGCGCTGCAATACGGCGTGCCGCTGATTACACTGGTCGAGAAATTCCGCCATGCCCGTTTTGAGCCGTCAGGAATGACCTCCAACAAAAATATTCCCTTTGCCAAGAGTTTGATCGATTACATTTTCTGCTGGATGGGTTGCCAGTTCATTCCGGGGTACACTGAGAAGAACACACCCAACCGCAGCGAGTCGGCCCCGGCCCAGACAACTGCTGTCACCGCGGCAAAGCAGATTGTCGAAAAGACGCAGGATTTGGCCAGGAAAATCGACGAGGCCCGTGCAATCCGTAAAAAGAGCACGGAACAGCCGGAAAAACCCGGCGGCAACGGCGATGACCCCGCTGCCAGTCGCCCCGCCGCAAAATCTATAGCCGGCCGATTCACCGGAGAACTGACCGCCGAGCGCGTGGCTGAATTGGTCAATACCGTCCTTGGCAATGACAGCGCAGGCACGGAAGCCGTGGTTATGCAGCAGTTTAACGCTCAGTTTGACCATTTTCAGGATGACGCCCCGGCCTGTGACATTTGCGGCTCCATCACCGTCCGCAACGGCGCCTGCTACAAGTGCTTTAACTGCGGTAATTCAATGGGCTGCTCGTAAGAAAATTAAAAGTTGAAGGTAAAAAGGCAAAATTGAGGAAATACGCCTTGATTTATAATAGACACAGATTGAGATCCGGGCCTGTTTTTTTCTGATTTCCGCATAATTTTACCCAAAATTGGTTGACAGCAAACCGCCTGCGGCTATAATAGGCCGCTTTCGCTAACTCAGTGGAGCAATATATCTATGAAATGCTATATGCCGACAAAAGAAACCGCCCAGCACAATTGGCTCCTTGTGGATGCTGATGGGAAGGTTTTGGGCCGGATGGCCTCAAAAATTGCGACGATATTGATGGGCAAGACCAAAGCCGTCTATGCCCCGAACGTTGATACCGGTGATTTTGTTGTCGTCATTAACGCCGAAAAAGTGCGTTTGACCGGCAACAAGATGGAAACCAAAACGTATGAGACCTATTCGCGTTATCCCGGCGGGCAAAAAACCATCCCCATTAAAAAATGGCTTGCGGAGCATCCGGAACGGGTGATTACGCTGGCCGTCAAGCGGATGATGCCCCGGAATAATGCCCTGACGCATCAGATGCTCAAGAAACTGAAGGTTTATAAAGGCAGCGAGCATCCGCACGCCGCCCAGCAGCCTGTGAAACTGGAACTGTAATTTAATTGGATAAGGACATACAAAGGTTATGGCGGAAAATCAAAATATCAGCCCGTTGATCGACCCGAACCTTCTGGTCGGTAAAGCCGCAAACGCAGCTCCTGCCGCACCTAAAAGCGGTTTTTGGTGGGGCATCGGCCGGCGCAAGACCAGTATCGCCCGTGTGCGTATCAAGCCCGGCAAAGGCGAATTATTGGTCAACCAGCGAAAAGTTAACGAGTACTTCAAGCTTGAAAAAGACCGCAACACTGTTTGTGCCCCACTCAAGACCGTCAAAGGCACCGATGGATTTGATGTATTTGTCAATGTTGAAGGCGGCGGCATCACCGGACAGGCCGGTGCTGTCATGCTTGGCATTGCCAGGGCGTTGAAGAATTACAACCCGGCGTTCCTCAATGAGCTGCGAGATACCGGCTTCCTGACCCGCGACAGCCGTGCGGTTGAACGAAAGAAATACGGCAGATCCGGCGCTCGCAGACGCTTCCAGTTCTCCAAGCGGTAATCCACTTACAGAGATATTTCAAAGGCCGTCAGGACCCTGGCGGCCTTTTTTTATTATATTAAAATTCAGGTCGGGCCTCCGGGCCGGGCTGTTTTACAAAAAAATTCCTTGTTGCATTTTTGTCGCTGAAGATTTTTAATCTCAGTATCTGTTTAATGCTCAGAAAGGACTTTTATGATACGCGTGGCGATTATCGGGGCCGGCGGTTATACCGGCGTGGAATCCATCGAAATACTGCTGCGGCATCCGCAGGCCAGGCTCACCTACCTGACGGCGCTGCCGGAGGAGTGCGGGCACGTTGCTGACATTTACGGCCAGCTTCGGGGACGATGTGATATGCAGATTGAGCCGTTGGATTTGGACAAGTTGGCTAAGCTGGCCGATGTGGCTCTGTGCTGCCTGCCGCATAAGGTTTCGATGAGCTTTGTGCCCAAGCTGTTGGCGACCGGCGTTAAGGTTATTGACTTCAGCGCCGACTACCGTATTAAAGATTTGGCACTGTATGAAAAATACTATGAGCCGCATACGGACAAGGAAAATCTGGCGCATGCGGTCTATGGGCTGCCGGAACTGTTCCGAGCCAAAATTAAAGGAGCTACATTAGTCGCCAATCCCGGATGTTATCCAACGGGGGCGAGCCTGGCTCTTGCGCCGCTGTTGAGAAATAATCTGATTAAGACCGCCGGCATTGTCGTCAGCTCTATTACCGGCGTTTCCGGCGGCGGCAAAAAACCAAGCGCGGGGTTTCACTTCCCTTATATGAACGAAAACATTTATCCCTACGGCGTCGGTGTTCATCGGCACATGCCTGAAATTGAACAAGTTGCTTCCGAAGTGGCGGGCAAGCCCGTGGAATTATTGTTTCAGCCGCACGTGGGACCGTTTGACCGGGGAATTTTGTCGAGTGTCTATTGCGACCCCCTTACGACGGTTTCGCCGGATGCGCTTAAAAAACTCTATCAAGACTTTTACAAAGGCGAGCCGTTTGTGCAGATTTTGTCCGCCCCGCCGGCGGTCAAAAATGTCGCCAAGAGCAATTACGTGCATATCTTCCCGACGTTTGCCAAAGGCAAGGTGATTGTCTTCTCGGCCATCGACAACCTGATTAAGGGCGCATCGGGACAGGCAATCCAAAATATGAATATTATTTTCGGGATAGAAGAAACACTTGGACTAAAATAACAGAGGAAAGGAGACCTCAAACATGACAGCCGGGGTATTAACCATTGCGAGTTGTCAGTTCGTCGTTGGCCCGGATATTGAAGCCAACGCCGATACGATTTGCCGGCTGATGGAACAGGCCGCAAAAGACAAAGCGGATATTATTCATTTCTCCGAATGCGCGCTGAGCGGCTATGCGGGATTTGATTTTTCTTCTTTTGAAGATTTTGACTGGGGATGGCTGCGGGAAAAGACACTGGAGATTATGGCGCTGGCTGGGAAATTGAAATTGTGGGTCGCTCTGGGCAGTGCACACCCCCTGACCGAACCCAAGAAGCCGCATAATTGCCTGTACCTGATTAATCCGCAGGGACAAATTGCCGACCGTTATGACAAACGTTTCTGTACCGAAACTGATTTGAAAAATTATACGCCGGGCAATCACTTCACGCTATTTGACCTTCAGGGCGTCAAATGCGCCCTGCTGATTTGTTTTGACCTGCGATTTCCTGAGATTTACCGCGTATTGTACAAAGAGGGGGTACAGTGTATTTTTCAGTCGTTTTATAATGCGCGGCAGATTGGGCCGAGCGTCCATACGCATATTATGCGTCAGACGATGCAGGCCAACGCCGCGACGAATCACTTCTGGGTCAGTATGACCAATTCCTGCGGGTGGTTCTGTCCCTACCCATCCTGCTTCATTCAGCCCGACGGTGAAATCATCAGCCAGATGGAAGACCACAAGGAAGGCCTGATTATCAACCGCGTGGATACATCGCAGACATTTTACGACCCGTCGGCCCCCTTCCGCGATTTAGCCATCGGCGGCTCGCTTACCAACGGCCCCGGCGAAATCGACGACCCCCGCTCACAAAACAGAATCAGCCTCTGACGCAAAAATCCGTCCGATATTTATTTGGGCGGCAGACTGATAACACCGGGGGATTTGCCGAGTTTGAATTTGTACTTCTCAGTGAGAAAATTGTAATCGATAACCGGCACGGAGGCGCCATTGGCGCGACAGGGGCGATTTTCACTGCCCTCAATATGCACCCATCCGTCGGCGCCGGTATAACGCAGGGTCTGGCCCGTTAATACATATTTGTCCTCCTGCTCCAGATAGACTCCGCCGCCGGCGTTCATCTCGCTCAACATCTCTTTGCCGGTCTCGTCTTTGGCGAAAAGCAATTCTGCGGTTGACACCGCCGCACGGGTCAGTTTGTCCGGCTGGCCATCTTTCATCGTCAAATAAGACAAGTTCAGTGTGTCTTTCTTCGCATCGGCAACCAGTTTTTGCAGGCCGACATACCAGGTCAGGGTATCGAATCCATCCAAAAGCGCATAACAAGGCTGCCGTAAATCAAACGATTTTTTCTGTGCCGCCGTTTTGGCGTCCGTCGGAACCTGTTGATTATTCAATTCGATTTTGCCCGGGCCGACGGCAATGATCGTTTGCTGCGCACCCTGATAATCAAAGCGTTTGGAATGCAGTTCCACATGATTTATTTTTGCGCCGTCGCGATACCGAATCGCCTGGAGTTTCGGGCTGCCGTCAGCAACGGCGACATGGCTGATTTGTGTTCTGCCATTGGGATCGGCGGCCAAATCCACCGTCAACGTATCGCCGTAGAAACGACGCACTGTTTTTTCATTCGTTTTTTCTTCCGTCGCGTCGCCGATAACATTTTTGTGGAAAACCACCTGTTGAATAGTTTTTTTATCCGTCCCGGCCAGAAACTCCGTATTTTTCTGTGCCGTGATAATCACCGGCAGCAACAAATTCGGGTCATTGGGGTCGGATGGATAAAAGGTAAATCGAATTGGCCCATCCGCCGCGGCTGAACCCGTATTCAAATCATAATCCAGTTTTCGCGCCTCAAACTGAGCCGGTTTTCGCGTCGCACCGGAAGGTTCTTCAACCTGCACAGGCTCTATCGCAGGAGTTGAAACCTGCGATGCAGCGGCGACAGTGTTACCGGCGGTTTCTTCCTGCGGAGGATTATTCACGGCAGATTCCTTTGCCGGATCAAAGGCGCTGTCAATCGGTTTGACAATCAGGCCGCCGCTGCAGGTGACAAACACATCTGTTTCATCGTCATCGGCAGGCGTCTGCGGCAGTTGTGTTCTTCGGTTCCAATCGTCGGCGATTTGCGGTTCGGCATTTTGAACGGCTGGACTGGTCGGAGTTGCTGTTTCGCCGTTTTGTTTAGCTGCCGGTTGGCCGGTCGCAGTTTCAGTCTGAGTCTGCGGGGACGACGCGGGCGATGAGTCCACCGGTTGTGAACCCCACAACAGATTGCGAATGTTGATTTCCTCGGCCCCCCGTACTATCACCTGTTTGCCGTATCGGATTTTGACATCCCTCCGCAGGGAACATTCATAATATAATTTTTCATCGGAAACAGATTGCTGTTTTTCGGCGGGTTGGGGCAGGGAGATTGCCACGGAGTTTGTGTCTTCGACCTGTACCGATTGACCTTGCGTTTTTTCCGAAGACACGTTGTCGGGCACAATGACAGGCACGGTCTTATCTTCCGTCTGCGGTTGTCCCAACAGATTGCCGGTGACGGCTTTTTTGATTCGAATGGATTCAATCTTTTTAATCCGGAAATATTCAATCCGCCCGTTTTGCGGATTGTAAATCATCTGCATACCCTTGCCGAGGAGCCGAGACTGAGCGGATACAAGCTGCACCGGGCCGTCGGTAAAAAACTCCGATCTCTCGCTGCTGTAATTTAAGTCATCCATCAAAATTACCGTTTCGCTGAGTCGTTTTGTGTCCGTAGGTAAAAGACGAATCACGACTTTGCCCATCATCCGGGCGTCTTTGGGGACAACGTTGCCTCCGGAATAGTCCACCTGCACCGCACCTTCTTCGGCATCCAGGCGGCAGCGAAAGCGGCTTTCAAACACGTTCATATAAGGCTTTCGCACCTGCCAGTTGTTGGACTGCTCATCGGGGTTAAGAAGACTTTCAAACCCAAACTCCCGCCGGACTCGCTTGGTCAGCGGATCCAGAATCGTATAGCGAGCCTGCTGAGCGGAGCGGACCATGGTTTTATCAATCCGGCGGTCCTGGCCAATCAGTCCTGTATCCGGAATATCCGGAATGCCCGATGTATCGGAAGTACGAATTCCCTTCGTTCCCGTCAAACGGATATATCCGATAAACAGTAATATCGCGACCCCCATGGCCGCGGCGCCAATAATCACTTTTCGAAGCATCGTTTCTATCCTTGCGTCAGACCCTATATCGCGCGATCAGTTTATCCCACCGGCCGGTTTGCTTGAGAATATATTCAATCACCTCCGCCACAGCGCCATCGCCGCCGGGGCGGCGAGTAACATAATGCGCATAAGGTCTGATTTCTTCGACCCCATTTGTCACTACCGCCGCGAATCCCACTCTCCGCAGCAGCGGCAAATCCAGCCAGTCGTCCCCGATATAGGCTGTCTGCTGTGCGCTGTAACCGGTATCTTTTAAGAGTTTTTCGAAAGCGGGTAATTTCTGTTTGCAGCCTTGTAATACATATTTGATGCCAATTTGTTCGGCGCGAATATTAGTCGCCGGCGTATCCCGTCCGCTGAGGATGGCGCTGTCGAAGCCCGCCCGATGCCATACCGTAATCCGCTGCCCATCAAGGACATGAAATCGTTTGCTTTCCGACCCGTCGGAGTGAATTATAATACCCCCGTCGGTCAGCACGCCGTCAACGTCCATAATGAGCAGTTTAATTTGACTTAAATCCGGTTTTGTTTGGGCCATAATGATTACTCGACAATTTTAATCGCAACAATATCCTGTACGTCAATCAGACCAATTGGCCGATCCTTCGCATCTACTACCGGCAGTTCGTCAATGCGATATTTGTGCAACGTCGCCATCGCTTCAGCCGCCAGTGTATCCTCCCTGACCCGCTTACAGCCGGCAGTCATAATTTCCCCTGCCCGCTTGTTAAACACCTCTTTGCCGAAGTTGGTCACGGCCCTGCGTAAATCGCCATCGGTAATGATGCCGGCCAGTTTGCCCTGTTTATCCACGACCATCACCGCGCCGTGGCGTTTTTGATGCGCGGTGTGAGTGAGCATATCGCCAACGGTTTGTTCCATCTGCGTCAGCGGCAATTCCTCGCCGGACTTAAACCACATCGTCTGTCCGACGGTAATCAGACGGGCGCCCAAAGCCCCGGCCGGATGAAACCGAGCGTAGTCTTCCACGCTGAACTGTCTGGCCTTCATAATCGTCAGCGCCAGCGTATCGCCCAGGGCCAGCATACACGTCGTCGAAACGCTCGGCGCCAGACCGTGGGGACATGCTTCGGTTAGTTTACCCATACACAACGCGATGTCGCTGTGCCGGGCCAGGCGGCTTTGGCCGTCGCCGACAATTGACAACAGCTTGATTTCTCTTTGCTTGAGGGGTTCAACCAGACGCAGTAATTCGTCGGTCTGACCGCTATGGCTCAAAAACAGAACGATATCGTTATTCTGTATCCTGCCGAGGTCGCCGTGCACCGCTTCTGTTGGATGCAGGAAGTGGCTCGGCGTTCCCGTTGAAGCCAGCGTGCCGCTGATTTTTTGGCCGACCACGCCGGCTTTACCTACGCCGGTCACAATGACCGAACCGGAACATTCATAGATCATCCGGCAGGCGTGTTCAAACGCAGGCTGTTCGACCAGATGCGTCATTGCCGACACTGACGCCGCTTCGGCCCGCAATACTGTTTTGGCATATTCCAAATCAAACATAATTTTTCCTCCAGCTTTAGCCGGATTCCATCATTTTTACTTTTAACTTTTAAATTTTGACGACGCTGCCGCGTTCGTCATAACAAATCAATTGGCAACTGTATGAAGGCACCGAGAAGTCCGCGTGAATCAGAATCTGTTTTCCAGATTCCTGCTCCAGCGTCGCCAGCATGGCGCGCCGGCGATTCAGCAAGAACTCCGCCGCGGTCGTCGAAATCACCGCTTCCACGCGGCTGATTTCGTCACGGCTCAGCGCCATCCGGATATTACGCAGAATCTCAGCCGCCTGGGCTTCCGAGCTTTTAATCGTCCCTGTGCCCCGGCAGTGCGGACAGCGATAGGTGGTACTGGACTGCAGGGAAGGACGCAGTCGTTGTCTTGTCAGTTCTATCAATCCGAAGGCGCTCATTTTCAGCGCCCGGGTTCTGGCCCGGTCTGTTTTCAATTCGTCCCGAAACGTCTTTTCGACGGCATGCCTGTTTTTCGCGTCCCGCATATCAATAAAATCGCAAACAATCAGGCCACCGAGGTCGCGCAGTTTTAACTGGCGGATGATTTCTTTGGCCGCTTCGAGATTGATTTTCAGCGCTGTCTGCTCGGCGTTGTCAGGTTTTCGATATTTTCCGCTGTTGACGTCAATGGTCACCATCGCTTCGGTCTGCTCGATAATCAGTGACCCGCCGCATTTCAATTCCACCCGACTGGTCTGAATTCTTTCGATTTCTTTTTCGATGTTATACTTATGAAACAGGGGCGCTTTGCCATCATAATAAACCACCCGATTTTTCAGCCGCGGCTGGACAATGGAGATGAAATCGCAAATCTGTCGGGTCACGGATTCACTGTCGCAGACGATTTTTGAAATCTGGCCGTCGAAAATATCCCGGACCGTCCGCAGCACCAGGTCGGATTCGCGGTATAATTCCGCCGGGGCTTTTTCTCTTTCCATCCGTTTACTAATTGCCTCCCACAGGCGGGTCAGATACGACAAATCATTTTGCAGATCTCGTTTGGTGGCGCTGGAAGCGGCGGTGCGGATAATCAGGCCCGCGTTTTTAGGCAATTTCAAGTCACCGGCTAATTCGCGCAGCCGCTTTCGTTCCTCTTCGTCCTCAATTTTCTGTGATACGCCGATATTATTCATCCACGGCATCAGTACCATATATTTTCCCGGCAGCGACAAATAGCTCGTCAGCGTCGGTCCTTTGGTATTGATGCCTTCTTTGATGACCTGTACGATAATATCCTGGCCTCGCTTGAGACATTTCTGGATGAGGGGTCGTGAAGTGACGCTTTTCCGCCGGCCGATGTTTTCTTCCGTCGTCTTTTGATTCTGACCGCCGCAATACCGCGGATGCAGGTCGCTGATGTGCAGAAAGCCGTTCTTGGTCACCCCAAAATCGATAAAAACCGCCTGAATCGCAGGTTCCACGTTCACGACCCGGGCCTTGTACATATTGCCGACCAGGCTGGCTGTCCCGGCCCGCTCAATGTATAATTCCTCCAGCACGTTGTCGTAGACTATCGCCACGCGGGATTCTTCGCCTTCGCTAATGTTAATCAGCATTTCTTTAGACATAGAGTATTCCGTTCTTGTTATTTTATTGAAATTGCCATTCGATTTTCGTTCGCAGCACAGGCCGCTTCAAATCGCTTCGTGTCAGGCCGAGGCGGTCGAGCAATTCTTCCGCCCGTACCGTTCCCTGAGGCGTAAACCGGCATCGCACGTTAATATTTTCGCTGTCCCAATCCAGACTCTGCCAGTATACGCCAATATCAATTCTGCGTTCCGTCTTATGTTTTGGCCCGCCGCGGGACACGATACATGATTCCGACGATGCAATTGCCTCTTTGCATCGTATCAGCTTCTCAGGCAAGTCCCGATCCCACAATGACAGATGGGGCGACATAACATACAGAACGCTGAGAGGCTGACATCCGATTTTTTTGTCGAATACTTCTGTTTTCCAGACCCGGCATCCGTTCGGAAGCTGCTGATTCAACCGATGCTGTACATCCGGGACGGAATCCGCATCGCCGCCAAAACCGATGCGCAGCAATTCCTCGTCCCCTTCCACGCCCACCGAGCGAGGCAGCGGCAATGAAATTTTCGGATGTGGATTGAACCCTTCGGAAAACAACACCTTTACCCCTGTTCGTGCAATACATCGCCCCCACATCGTCAGCGTCTGGCGCTGCGACAGATAGCACAGGCCTCCCTCTATCGAGAATCGAATCATCAGTGTTTTATTCGACTGCATCATCTATCCCGGTTTTGTCCCGCAAGGCGTTTTACCGCCGATTTGTCGGACGTAACCGTCATACCGTTTTTTGTTTCGCATTAGACCGTTTCCGGCAGAATCTGCGATATCGCATCTCGCAGGAGATTTTTAATCTGCCGTTGTGAATCCAGCGTTGCCACCCGCCGGGCCAGCGCATTGCACTGTTCAATCGTAACAGACCGAATGATTTTTTTGATTTCCGGAATCATCGGCGACGCCAGCGAGAGCGTCCGAACCCCCATCCCCAGCAACAGCATAATGTATTCGGGGTCTGACGCCACTTCGCCACAGACGCTCAAGCCAATCCCGGCCTTGTTGGCGTCGTGAATAACGCTGCGCAAGATTCGGACAATCGCCGGTTCGGCCGCGGAAAACAACAACGATACGTGTTCATTGCCGCGATCCACCGCCAGCGTATATTGAATCAGGTCGTTGGTGCCGATGCTGAAAAAATCGCACTCCGCCGCCAGATGGTTGGCCGTCAGGGCCGAGCTGGGCGTTTCAATCATAATTCCCACGGGCATTTTTGCATTGTACGGGACGGCGTATTCATCCAAGTCTTCCATCACATCCCGCAGAATCATTTTGGCCTGACGCAGTTCCTGCAGATTGGTCACCAGAGGGAACATCACCCGCACATCGCCCAGCACCGAGGCCCGCAGAATCGCCCGTAGCTGTGTCTTAAACAATCCCATATTCTGCAGACAATATCGAATCGAACGCAGTCCGAGAACGGGGTTTGTCTCGGGAGCCTGTCGAATCGTCTGCGGCAATTTGTCGGCGCCGAGGTCCATCGTCCGAATCACCACCGGCTGGCGAGAAAAAACTTTTACCGCCTGGGCATACGCCTGATAATGGTCTTCTTCCGTCGGCTCCGCGCCGCCGTATAAATACAGAAATTCCGTCCTGTACAGCCCAATGCCTTCACCGCCTTTGTCCGCTACGGCCTGCGATTCCTCAGGAAATTCAATGTTGCCCAGCAATTGCACCCTGACGTCGTCTTTGGTTTGCGCGGGTTTGTCTTTCAGTTCGTCGAGCTGATGAACAAACAAACTGATTTGCTGAGCGTAATTGCGATACTGCCGCAGAGTTTCCTCGTCCGGGTCGATAATGACAACGCCGCGGTTGCCGTCGATAATCACCAGACTTTCCGCCGTTACCGCCGAAGTCATGTCGCCCAGCGCCACTACGGCGGGGATTCCCATCGTTTTGGAAATAATGGCGGTATGGCTGGTACGGCCACCGGCCTCGGTCGCAAACCCTTTGACAAATGTTTTGTTGAAGCTGGCTGTCTGGGTTGGGGTCAGGTCATGTGCAACAACAACGACTTCCTCCCGCAGATGCTCCATTTCCTCCCGCATTTTGCCCAGCAGGTGCGTCAGCAAACGTTTTTCAATATCATAAATATCCGCCGCACGTTCGCTGATGTAGGGGTCGTCAATGCCTTCAAAATGAGAGGCGATTTCCCGCAAAATGGCGGAAACCGCGTACTCCGCTGTAACACGTTCTTTGTCGATAAAATCAGTAATTCGCTTGCGGAAAGTTTTGTCCTGAAGGAATCGCATGTGGACGGCAAAGATATCTTTGATTTTGCCTTCCTCGATGGTTTTACGAGAGCTGATTTCGGTCAGACTTCGGATGGCCGCGGCAAAGGCGTTTCGAGCCCGCTGGATTTCCTTATCGCGCTGCGAATCCAAAATCGACCTGCGGGGAATGCGGTAGTCTTTGGAGTCAATGACCACGCCCTTCGCAATCGCGATGCCCGGCGATACCCCGATTCCTTTCCTGATTTCCATACCTGTCCATTACCCCTTGCTTGACTATGCGGTCAGTCCCGGCAACGGTTCATCAAAATGTTTTTCTTCCACCAGTTCCTGGATCGCCTTCAGCGCTTCCTTGGCGTCGTTGCCACAGGCTCGAACCTTCAGTTTTGTCCCACATGTCGCCCTGAGCAACATCATTTGCATAATGCTTTTGGCGTCGGCGGTGTCTTTATCGCTGCTAACGGTAATCTGCGATTTGAACCCGCCGGCTAAATCAATAATCTGCATCGCAGGCCGCAAATGCAGTCCCTGAATGTTCCGAATTTCCACCTCAATTTCATGAACCACATCCGTCACCGCCAATTGATCCTTCCGTTTAGGTCGGCCTGGTGTTAATCCGTACCGCCTCCATCGGCATCGAGAATAACTTCCCGAATTTCCTCAACGCTCTGAGCCTGACGTAAAAATCGTCGAAAATCATCTTTTTGCAGGTTGCGAAACACCGTTTCCATCGCCTGCAAATGTTTATCCGGGTTATCCATTGGGCTGACCAGCAGAATCACGCTGTAAACCGGCTGCTTATCCAGCGAGGAAAAATCCAACCCTTCCGCTGAACAGCCGACCACCGCCACCGGCTCTTTGACCATCGGGTGTTTAACATGAGGTACCGCAACGCCTTTACCGATACCGGTACTGGCCTCATTTTCCCGCTTGATGACGGACTTGGTGATTGCATCCGCTGAATTAGCCGGGATTTTTTTGGCCTTAGCCAAAGCCCCAACCAACTCACCAATCGCACCATCCCGTTGTTTTGATTTCAGTTGAGCTACGATTCCATCAAAACACACGATATCTGTAAGTTTCATACCAACTCCTGTATTTGAAAGCTGCATTCCGCCGCCGTAACCCGGACGTGTTCTTTCCTGAGCAGACCACGCCGGCAACAAGACATTACTGACCGGTGGAAGTCTGTTTATTGTCGCGATGCTTTTCTTTGACTTTTTTCAACTGCCTTTCCATTTTGTGCATTGCCAAATCGATACACGTATAGGCGTCCGGCCCAATTTCATGAGCTATGATGTCGCCGAAATGTTCCGCTCGGGCAACGATTTCCACACTCGGCATTCCGCCCTGCCCCGCATCGACAATTACATCGACATGCGAAATCTGATCAAAAAATCGAGGCAACTTCTCCGCTTTCTCCTTGGCGTGAGAACGAATCGCTTCGGTAATTTCAATGTGTCTTCCCGTGATGGTAAAAAGCATAAGTCATCTCCAGACTTTTTTTATCTGTTCCACAGCTACGGCTTCCGCATTGTTTCCATCGCTTCGGCACTTGCGGTTTCGGACTCAAAAATCTTCATCCAGAAAACCATTACATCCCATTTGTTTTCCGGCTTTCATCGGCCGGGAAACCCTTTCTTTTTTGTCCTGAGGATACGAAATCATCCGCCCTCGCCGTCAACATGCCTCAGAACAAAATACAATATCATCCTCCACCCCCCAAAACGATGCCTTTTGAAGTTTCTTGATGCTTGCATTCTGCAGTCATCTCACTGCAGACCCGGTTTTGGTTATCACAATCCTGTTTCAGGCGATTTCAGCAAAACCTGAATGATTCTTCTTAAGTACGGCCAGCAAAAGGCAGTTATATTCTGATTTTACTCTATTGCATTGTCTGCTTTTCGTCAACAGAAAACTCTTGGTCGAAATTGGCCGGCAAATATTTTCCCGACAGATAAATCACCAGCCCCGGCAGGGATGCAATCAGCCATACCGCCCGCTGCGACAGAACCAGGGCATCCACCAACGGCTTTAAGTCTGGCGACAACGCCCCAAACTGCACCGCTCCAAACTGCATAAACAACATAATGAGTCCCCCTTCCACAATGCCAACGCCGGCAATACTAATAGGAATTGAGCCAACTACCCACATCACCGGGAAAAACACGAAATACATCTTTAATTCTGTTGGAATTCCCATTTGCCGCCCAAGTATCCAAAGCGAAATGACTACCATTGCCTGTAAAAAAAACGTCAGCAACAGCGATTCCGGAAGCAGCCAGGGCTTCCGCATCAACATTAACCCCGCCTGTAAGACCTGTCTGGCAGCGTTTTTTCCATGATATAACATTTTCGCAAACAGGGTTTTAAGAAAATTTCTTCCTTTTTGGGAAGAAATCACCCCTGCAGCCATTGCCGCAACAACCCCAACAACAATCAGAATAACTGTCCTGTTTTCGGAAAATACGCTTAGAATTCCGGACTTTTCTTGTCTTGTGAAAATTTCTCTTTGACCTGTCATCATCAAGGCTATGACAGCTATCAAGATAGTGCCAAATAATGCAAGAACTCTATCCATAAATACGCTAATCACGGAGGCCATTTTTTTCTGTGTGTACTGTGAGACATACCAAGCCCGAACCAAGTCCCCCCCAACTGAACCAGGTAAAAAATTATTGAAATACAGACCCAGAAATGTCAATTTTATAGCTGACCAGCAGTCGATGTGAATATCCCAAGCCCTCATAAACAGCCACCATCGTATGGCCAGGATAATCTGGCTGAGAACAAATACGAAGACAACTCCCGTCAAAACCAGCCATGATTTTGAGAAAGTTTCACCAATTCTGCCAAAATCCATCCCTTTGGCAACCCACCAGCAGGCTATAATTGCCACCAAAGCCCGCATGGTAAGGCTTAGATATTTTTTCGCTGCGCGTTTGTGTTCGTCTGCCAAGTATGCTTCTCAAAAAAAACTTGTTTTTGTTAAGCATAGCGTGTAAAAAGGCTCTCTGCAAGAGACTACTGGACAAAGACTGAAGAAAACTTTTGGAGGCCCATTTTGGCCGCTGATAAACGTATTGAAGAAGGGCTGGATTTTGCCCCGAAATTCGATTCCAACGGATTGATTACCGCCGTGGCACAGGACGCTCAAACCGGCCATGTGCTGATGGTGGCGTATATGAACAGGGAATCGCTTGATTTGACGCTGGCCACGGGCAACGCGGTCTATTACAGCCGGTCGCGCCGAAAACTCTGGAAAAAAGGCGAGCAAAGCGGCCATGTCCAGAAAGTAGAACAGGTGCTTGTCGATTGTGACCAGGACTGCTTAGTCCTGAAAGTGCGTGTCGATGAGGGGCAATGCCATGTCGGCTATAAATCCTGCTTTTACCGCGCGGTCAAAAAAGATTCCCCAGACAAACTCAAGCTCATCGCTGAAAAAGTCTATGACCCCCAGCAGGCTTACGAGAAAAAATGAATCTTGAAATTGAAGCCAAGGTGAAAGTGGGCCGCCTGGAATCCGTGGCGGAAAAACTGCGACGCTGCGGCGCGAAATTTCTGCAAACCGTATGCGAAGAAGACCTCTATTTTAACAGCGACAACGGCACGTTAATTAAAAGTGACCGTGGGCTGCGGTTAAGGAAAAGGCAACCGGTAAACGGCAAAAGACAGAAAGCGAAAGAAAAAATCATCCTGACCTACAAAGGCCCGCGGGGCAAATCTGTTTTCAAATCCCGGCAGGAAGCTCAGGTCGAAGTCGGCGATTTTAACGCGACAAAAAATATCCTGCTGGGGTTGGGATATAAAAAGCACCTGGCAGTCAATAAAATCCGCCACATCTGGCAATTGGGCAAATGCGAAATTTGCCTCGACAGGGTTCGGCGATTAGGCACATTTGTCGAAATCGAAGGCCCGAATGAGAAAACTATTGCCGTGGTGATGGATAAACTGGGTCTCGACAAAAACACGCATATCTCCCAAGGCTACGCCCGCATGGCTGCGGAAAAATTAAGCCACAGAAGGTAAAAATTCCCCCTTTAAAATAAAAAAGGGCGGCATAAACCGCCCTTTTTGTGTTTTTGTAAGAGTCGGGTTATTCCTGTACGCCGACTCCGGCAAGAGAAGACTCTTCCTCTTCCTGATGCACATACTTGGGCAGAGAAAACTGGAAATTCGCCCCGCCTTTGGGATTGTTTTCCACCCAGATGCGTCCGCCGTGCAGACTAATTAATTCCTTGCAGATAGCCAGCCCCAATCCCGTGCCGCGTTTCGCGGAGGTGAGGTTCTTTTCCACCTGCTCAAAACGATCGAAGATACGATCTCGGTCCTGTTCCGGAACTCCCGGACCGTTGTCTCTGACATTCACACGAATGGAATCCATCCGGTCTGTGACGTCCACCACAATCTGACCGCCCTGCTCAGGGACAAACTTGGTTGCGTTATCAATCAGGTTGGTCAGCACCTGCGCCATTTTCTCATAATCGAGATAGACCAAGGCTTCTTTCTGCGGCAGATGAACCTGCAGGTCAATGCCCTTGCTGTTGGTCATCAGCCGCAGCATCTCCGTCACTTTACCGACCATATCCTGAATGCTCATTGCTTCCTGGCGTAATTTCATTTTACCCAGGTCAAGCTTGGAAATATCCAAAAAGTCGCTGATAATCGAAGTCAGTCGGCTTACCGCTTCGTCAGCCATTTCGAGATTGCCGCGCAGTTTGGGCGGTATTTTACCCGCCACCCCGGCCATCGCGTTGGACAGGATATTTTTGAAAATGGTCAGCGGCGTACGCAGTTCGTGCGAAACGGTCAAAACAAATTCGCTCTTGAGTCGGTCATGTTCCTTCAGTTGTTCATTGGCTTCCAGAAGCGCCCGGGTCTGGTTTTGAATCTGCTGATTCATCAGCCATTTGCTCGACAGTGCCAGCGCGAATTGCCTGACTTCCTGGGCGTGAATGGGCTTTTGCAGATATAACAACTTATCCTCGGGCTTGATTCGCCGGCTGATTTCGGACACATCATAATCGGCGTAGCCGGTCATGATCACCAGTTCCACGTCAGAGTCGAATTTACGGATTTCCTCAGCGGTGCTTACACCATCTATCCCCGGAGGCATCCGTATATCCAAAAATGCGGCCATAAACGGCTCGCCTTTTTCCCGGGCATGCCGTACCTGCTCGACCGCATCTTCGCCCTGCTGACAGCATACGACCTGGTATTGCACTTTTTCCGCCGACCGGGAACTGCCGGGGCCAAACAGGTGTTTTTCCAGTTCCTGCAATTCCCGCCCACCGATGTCGGGACAGAGAATTTCCCGCAGTTCATCAAGTATTTTGGATTCGTCATCCACCAGTAATATCTTACGCTTCATGTCCGGATTCATAATCTGCCCCTTTTTCTTCATTGATAGTCAGAGTTTCTTTGTCCTGCCAAACAGGTATTACGATATGGAAATAAGCGCCTCGATTCTTTCCTTCGCTCTCGGCCCAGATTCGGCCTTTCATTGCCGCGATGGTATTGGCGCACCAGTGAAGACCGATACCGGTCATCCCTTCCGGCTTGGAAGAAATGCCTCGTTCGAATAATTTCTTCATTATCTCCGGTTCAATCCCGGTCCCATTATCCTCAATTCGCAAATGCAGCATTTCGATATTGTCTATCGGTTCGACCTTCGCCGAGATTCGAATTTTCGGATACAGCGGTTTAGCCTTTACCAGTGACTCGGCGGCATTGACCAGCAGATTTTCAAGCACTTGCAGAAAGACCACGCGATGCACACGAACCGGCCGAAACTGTTCAATCTCCCGGTCGATAATAACATGAACTTCGGACCGCAGACGGGCTGGGATCAGCGCCGCTGACTCCTCGATTAATTGTTTGAGACCGATACTTTCGAGAGGCCTTGCCGCGCTGTTGAAAAACTTCTGCCCATTAAGCATTTCTTCCACCTGATACACCTGCTTGGCCAGAACGTCGAGATTTTCTTTGGTCTGCTGCATAAATTGCTGCTGGTCCTGCAGGGATAAAACCAAAAACCGCTGTAAATCCGCTTTTCGCTTCGGATCCATGTTATCCTGCTGAATTTCCTGTACCGCGCACCGAAGTTCCGAGGAGTCCATCGCCGTGATTTTTTCGCCCATCCGCTCCATCCCGGACACCAGCGGGCTTAACGCGTTGCGTGCATTGTGCAGAATACCGCTGGCCATCTCCGCCATGCCAGAAATATAGGATTTTTCCACCAGCTTTCTCTGCACCGCATCGAGTCGCTCCATCATCTGGTCAAATTCGTAAGCCAGAATCCCGATTTCGTCGCGTCGCTTCAGCACACGCTGGCTGCGGACGAACTGTCCCTTGGCAATCGCGGTGATATTTTGTATCAATCGCACAACGGGAGAAACCACCACGACCTGAAAAACTGTCGTTAAAATCGCAATAGCCGGGAACACCGTAGCAAGCCGAATATAACCGGCAAGATACAAAATCCGCTGACTTTCATTCAGAATATCCCGGGCCACATCCGTCTGAAGAACCAGAACGGGTTTTCCTTCTATATCTGACAGCAGCTTATAACATTGCAGCAATTCATCACCGAGTTTTCGGCTATAAATATCATCCTGTCCTCCGTTGGCCTCATATCCCAATTGCCGGGTCAGCATCGCCGCCGATCGCGGGGTATAAGGTGTACAACTGAAATCGGTAAAAATCTGACTTCGCAGACTGTAGAGCAACTCCGCATTGATAAGCCGTCCGACGATTACCGTCGCCGGTCTGGAACTCCCGGCTTGAGAAATTACGCAGGGAGTTGCGCCAATGAACAGCAATGTACCGTTAGAAGAAATGATTCCTTTTCGCGAAAATTTGGAAGGCTCTGCGGCGATGACAGGAGTTTTCCCCTTTTTCAATTCAACCAGCACGGCGTTGGCGTCCGGAACCGTGGACGCGTCTTTGCGTACTATAAAGGCACTCCATTGTCCCGTCTCACCAACCACTCCAACGAAATCCACTGTTTCGGAAAGGTCTTTCGGCAAATCGGACCACCGTGAAATATCCTGCGGTTTTTCCGAATAGCCAAGCTGCTCGGCAACCTGCTGCAGCTTGCGAGCCTCTCCGTTCAATCCTTTCTCACATCGCTGTATCTGCTGTCGGGCGGCAAATTGCTGCATTTGTTCCAGTTTAGGCTTAACGACATTACAATGAATGACATATTCCATTCCCAGATAGCCGCAGAAGGCCAGAAACAGGAGTATCAGAATTCGTTCACGTAATCTCATAATCGTACACCTATTTTCTCTATCCAGACCGTATCTTGTTCAACTATATCTTCCCTGTTCTCGTCGGCACATAAGAAGACTGACTTAGGCAGGTAAATAAGGACGTCCTGTAAAAAGAGATGAAACCGACTGCAAACGAAAGAAAATTCTACCCGATAAAAACGCTTCGCCCGATAATTTCACACGCTTTCGGCGTTTATTACTGCGATGGGATATATGGGATGCTGGGGTTTAAACACCTTCAAATCAGGCGTTTTAACCGGCGATAAAATGATAAACCTTGAGATTTGCCGGATAAATACAAAAAGCGTTTCATGCTTTTTCAACCCAGGTCTTTTGTCTCAAGTACTTTGCTTTGTGGTCTTAATTTTTACTTTTTCTTCAGCCAGTCCTGCAGATTCTTAGCCAGCACCTGGACGTCTTTGGTTTTGAGAATATGCTCGGCAATCGCCGGCTGGACGTTGAGATTTTTCATCGCCCTTTGAACCTGCTCCCACAGCCGGTCCCGTTTTTTATCCGTATCCGCGAGATACAATTCCGTCACCAGTTCCTGCAATCGCTGCAAGGCTATTTGGTCGAGATTTTGATAATAATTCGAAATTGCTTTTTTTTGATAACTGGTATATTCACGCTTGGCCATTATAATACCTCAAAAAACAGAAACAGAAATGGTATGCCGTTCCTAAAGACCTTATCTGCCTGACTTTACCCCTCGGCATGGGGCCTTTGATTTATTTACCAAATTTTTCCCGTATTTCTATTGAAATGTATAATTTTTTTATTATAGTGACATTCCCGTTGCGATAGGAAAGCGGGTTATTGTTCTGCGAAGAATAATAAGCCGCTTTTGAATGTGAAACCGAAACAATAATAACTCTCGCAAGTCTATGGAAATTAAACCTTTCAGAGCATGGCGCTTTGACGGCACGGTGACAAGCAATGCGGGCCAATGTATCGCCCCGCCTTACGATGTCATTGACGAAAATCTTCAGCAGGAACTTTATCACCTGAACCCTTATAATATCGTAAGGGCCATTCGGGGACAGATTTTTCCATCGGACAGCAAACAGGAAAATCAGTACACCCGTGCCCGGGCCTATCTGGACAAGGCCGTCGCTGATGGCGCCTTAAAACAAGACCTCAAAGAAGCAATTTACGCTTATATTCAGGATTTCAGTATCCGCGGAATATCTCATCGCCGCAGCGGCATTATCGCGCTGGGCAAAATTGAACCGTTCGGCAAGGGTGTACGGCCCCACGAAAAAACACTGGAAGGTCCCAAGGCCGACCGGCTGCGTTTAACGCGGGTCACCGCCGCTCAGTTCGGCCAGATTTTTATGCTCTATGACGACACCCAAAAAACCGCTGAAGCAATTATTGACAAAGCCGCAACAGGGCCTGCCGTCCTGGATTATACCGACGGCGAAAACGTTCGTCATCGGTTGCATATCATTGACCAGCCGCAGCAAATCGACGTTTTCGGTCGGATGATGAAAATGCAAAAAACCGTTATCGCCGACGGACACCATCGCTACGAAACGGCGCTGAATTACTGGAAACAAACCGGCCGGCCCGAAGCTCAGTATCTGATGATGACGTTTGTCAATATGCGGAATGAAGGTCTGGTTATTCAGCCCACACATCGCCTGGTCGCCGGGCTGGCGAATTTTTGCATACAGAAGCTGCTGAGCGAAATGACGGAATTTGAAATTCAGAAATTTGGTTTTGCCGACCTGGCGTCGAAGAACAAGGCGAAAACGGAAATGTTCAAATCGCTCAAACGATTGGGCGGCCAAGGCAAAAATGTTTTTGGGATTTACGCCGCCAATGGAACATTTTACACGGCTGCGCTGCGTGATACCGCGGCGATGAAAAAAGCTCTCCCGACGTTCAGTGACGCCGCTCGCGGGCTGGACGTGAATGTTCTGCATCTTCTGATTCTCGAAAAACATCTGGGCATCGGCGAAAAGCAGCTTGCCGCCGAAAGCAATATCGAATATATCAAAGACATTGGCGACGCCATAGACAAGTCCATTAACAAAGTGGACAGCGGCATCAGTCAGGCGGTCTTTTTTGTCAACCCGACACGGATTGAACAGGTTGGGGCCGTAGCCGCAGCCGGAGAGAAAATGCCGCAGAAATCCACATTCTTCTACCCAAAAGTTTTCTCCGGCGTCACCATCAATATATTACCCATCGACCCGATGGAACCGTATGAAAATCGTTCACAAACACTTTGTATTGGAAAGGAGTAAAACTTATGGTTGACTGGAAAAACCCACCGAAACTGTTCATCCCCGGGCCGGTGCATGTACTGCCGGAGGTGCTGCAACAGTTAGCCCGTCCCACGATGGGACACCGCAACAAAGAATATGCTCAACTTCACAATGAAACCATCGCGATGCTGAAACAGGTCTTGTTCACCGAGCAAAACGTTTTTCTGGTCACGTCGTCGGCTTCGGGCATCTGGGAAGCCAGTATTCGAAATTGTGTCTCCAAAGATGAAACCGTGCTGGCTTGTATGTGCGGTGCGTTCAGTGATAAGTGGGGCAGTGTCATCAAGTCGTGCGGGCGCAATATGGAACCTCTCAAAGTGGAATGGGGCAAGCCCACAACCGCCGAATTGATCGACCAGAAACTGGCTACCGGCAAATACGCTGCTGTCACTATCGTCTATAGCGAAACCAGTACCGGCATGGCCAACCCGGTCTATGAAATCAGTGAGATGCTCAAAAAGAAATACCCCGACGTGCTGGTATTTGTAGATGCGGTCAGTGCCATGGTGGGTATGCCGATTCATTTCGACAAGCTCGGATGGGATGTCACTTTCGCCTCAGTCCAGAAAGCGTTCGCCATTCCGCCGGGTTTCACGGTTGCCGCAGTCAGCAAACGCGCCATTGAAAAAGCCAAAACCGTGCCAGAACGCGGCTATTATTTTGATTTCGTGGATTTTGTCAAAAATAATGAAAAAGACAATACGCCGACAACGCCGTCCATTCCGCACATTGTGGCCGTCAATTATCAGGCTTCGCGTCTGTTGAAGGAAGGCATGGAAAATGTCTGGAAACGGCATAAAGAGATGGCCGATTACTGCCGGGCATGGGCGAAAGACCGTTTTGCCCTGTTCTGTGAAGAAAAATACTGCACCAACACCCTGACAACCGTCAAGAATACCCGCAACATCGACATTGGCGCCTTGAATAAATCGCTTCAGGCCAATCACAATGTGATTATCAGCAACGGCTACGGCGACCTTAAGGGCGTCACGTTCCGTATCGCTCACATGGGCGACCACACGATGCAGGACCTCAAAGAACTGCTGAGCTGGATTGACGCGGAAGTCAAATAGTTTCACTCCTTGTGTATGTTTGAGGCTCGCGAAGATTTTCTTCGCGGGCCTTTTTTTGCCGCCAACATCATTTGTGTTTCCGGAAAATGTGGAGGGTCGCCCCATCCGTTGCCGCTTGACAAAATAAAGATCGATAAGTATACTATATGTAACTTGTTTCTACGATGAGTACAACATTGAACGCGGAACCCTTATTTCATTATATCAGCCACGCGACGGCACTAAGCGACCTGACAGGGAAGCTTTCGTCCGCATCTAATGTCGCAGTGGACATCGAAGCCGACAGTTTTCATCACTATTACCCCAAGGTTTGTCTCATTCAGCTTAGTTTTGACGGAAATAATTATATTGTTGACCCGCTGGCCGGGCTGGACCTGTCCGATTTTCTAAAAGAACTGAAAACCAAAAACCTGATTTTTCATGACTCCGGCTATGACCTGCGAATGCTGAAGCTGAGCTTCGGATTTGAACCCGAGGGTGAAATTTTCGACACAATGCTGGCCGGGAAATTGCTGAAAATTGAGTCGTTAAACCTGGCGGGAATACTGCAGACAGTTTTGAATGTTTCCATTTCCAAAAGCAGTCAAAAGGCCGACTGGTCGAGAAGGCCCCTGCCGGAATCTTTGCTGCGCTATGCGGCGATGGATACACACCACCTGCTGGAACTGGCTGAAAAACTGGAACAACAACTGCGGGGACAAAACCAGACGGGCTGGCATCAACAGATGTGCCGGCGTTCCGTCCAGGCTGCGATGAATCACACGCAAAAATTCAATCCGGAAAAAGACTGGCGGGTTAAAGGAAGTTCCCGACTGACACCGCGGCAACTGGCATTTTTGAAGCAGCTTTGGCTGTGGCGGGAAAAACAGGCGCAGCACGCCGACCTGCCGCCATTCCGAATCTTTCTTAATGAACGATTGGTTGCTCTTGCTATCCGGGCGGAATCCCAAACCAAACTGGATTTCGATGCTCTATGCCGCGATATTAAGCATTGTAAAGGCCAGCGTCTGGCCGCCCTGTGCAAAGCGATAAAAAAAGCCTTTGAACAAAAGCCCGCTCAATGGCCTAAAACCAAGGCTTTTTCCCGCGCACCTCGCCCCGATAAACAATTTCTGGAACGTGTGGAAAAAATCAGGGATGTGTGCAAAAAAATAGCCGAACAAAATAATCTTTCCGTGGAATTGATTTTGTCTCGCGCCATAATTGGAAAACTCGCCCGGGCAGGATCGGAGGGACTGGACGAAATGGTCCGCGAAGATTCTATCCTCCCCTGGCAAGCGGACCTGCTGCGAAAACCGTTAAAAGAGATTTTTAACAACCCGTAACAACGTTTTATCACCGCCTGAACCGCTTGAACCACTCTGGCCACTGTTCAAACGGCGTGTTGCCGCCGAAATCATAAACCCCAAATGCCGCCCCGCCAAGAGCATAATATCCGAATGCAAATCCGCCGAGGGCAGCTGTTCCGACCGCAAATCCTCCTATGGATATTCCCGTTCCTATGGCCGCTCCACCCAATGCCGCCAATAGTCCTACTGCCAGCCCCCCCAAAGCAACAAGCCCAAAGGCCGCCCCGCCTAATGCCACCACGCCCACAGCAATACCTCCAATCGCTATAATTCCTTTAGCAACACGAAGTTTTCCTGTCGCAGGGTCAATCGCAGGCCCATAAACGATATGCACCAGCGGCAAATCAAATATCCGACGTTTGGATTTATATTCTCCCCACAGAATAACTCCTCCGACAGGCAAAACAGGTGACGCCTGCGGTTTGTCTTTCATCGCCGCAAGAAGCTCTTTGTATTCCTCCTGCGTAATTTTGCCATCATCCAGAAGGGTCTGTAATTCCTGTTCGCTCGTGATTGGTTCCATGTGACATGCCCTTGCTTTTTAATTTGATTGTTCTTCCTGTGGAATGGACCGATGATACAAATCATTTACCTGTGTTTTGACTGGAAAATAATATCGTAAGGCAGTAAAACATAAAATCATCAACACCGCATTTATCAAAGATACAACCCCTTCTCCTGCACTGGCAAAATACAAAACATGAACTCCGGCAATGATCTGAAACGCAACAAACACCCACTTCCACGCCTTAAACAAACCACAAATGAAAATAACTTTGGCTAAAAACCATCCGAGGGCTGCAAAATTACCAGGAATTGCACACAGATTTTCAATCCCTTCCAATCCCAATAACACAACAACAACCCATATCTGCCACGGAACCTTTTTAGATGAAATGTCAGTCGCTTTGAGAATAGGATTGAAGTCTTCCCCTGAACGGGATTTTTGTTTACACATCGCTATTAAAAGCTGCTGATATTCGTCGTGAGTAATCTTGCCCTCTTCCAGAAGTGATTTCAATTCCTGTTCGCTTGTAATGGGTTCCATACTATGCTCCTGTCAATTCTTCCAGCCTGCTTCGGGCCTGGGCTACAGTAATCTCCCCTTTTCGTAATAGTTCGAGTACCGCCCTCTTATGGGCGTCGTGCTTGCGGATTGCTTTATAATTCTCAATCAGTCTGTCCAAACGCGAACGAATGGCCACATAACCCATCTCGCTGGCTCCCTCAAGGGCTTTGATGCTGAAGCCGGCCAGCAGATACTCCTCCAGAAATTGCTGGTCTTCCGGCCCGAGCTGAGAAATCATCGACTGGACAAACACTCCCTCTACTTTGACCCCGCAGGTTGGACAACTCATCATCTCCACCTGCATCGTTAAATCGCAATAAGGACACTTGCTTGTAATTGTTTTCTTGCTCATATAATATATTTTATACCAAAGACATTGAAAGTCAAATATAATCTTGATAATATTTTATAAATCGAAATATTATTCATATTTTGTCAAATTTAAGGACATAGATTGTCGGAATAAAAAAGGGCTTGCATTATCAAAAATCGGCTTTATAATGCCGTATTCTGTCGATTTGAGTCAATTAAGTCAGCCTTTAGGGCTGTCCTTAATTTTAGCTTTTGAATTTTTACTTTTAACTTTTTTTGGCCCAGGTGGCGGAATTGGCAGACGCGTCAGGTTGAGGGCCTGATGGGGTTAATACCTCGTGCTGGTTCAACTCCAGTCCTGGGCAGTGCGATTGTAAGTTTTCAATTGCTAATTATAAGAGCGAGAGACGCCTTGTTCTCTCGCTCTTGTATTTTCGTTGGCAATTAACCGGCAGCATCTTCAGAGAGGTCTCCATTTCCGACCGTCCTTTTTTATCCACTCTTCCGCCGGCTTGATGTCTGATGTTCCCGCAGGATAAACAAACAAATTTTTATCCTGTTGTGACCAATAATCGAGAATCGGCTGAAGCAATTGCCACGACAAAAGGATACTGTCCTGCCGTGCAAAGAGCATTTGGTCGCCAGTCATACAGTCCAGAAGCAGTCTCTGATACGCCTCCGGCATCTTGGTCTCAAACACCCTCTGATAATCGACCGCCAACTCCAGACCGCTCATACAGAGTTTGGAGCCGGGACGTTTGGCCTGCAAACTCAGGTACATCCCTTCCTCCGGCTGAATCTGGAACCGCAACTGATTGGCTTCCAGAAAATCCAGACCCGCCGCGGCAAACATCGAATGAGGGACCTGTTTGAAAGCAATCACGATCTCCGTCAGCTTGCGAGCCAGACGTTTGCCGGTACGCAAATAAAACGGAACCCCCTTCCATCGCCAGTTTTCGACAGCCAGTTTGGCCGCGACAAAGGTTTCTGTCTGGGAATCCTCCCGGACCCCTTCTTCCTGTAAATATCCCGGCACAGCCGCCCCATCGATTTTACCGAAGCCGTATTGACCCACGATAATCGCTGTATTCATATCTTCAGATGAGAAAGGACGGATACATCGCAGCAATTTGGCCTTTTCATCACGGACACTTTCGGCTTCAAACGCCGCCGGCGGCTCCATCGCCATCAGCGAAACCATTTGAAGCATGTGGTTCTGGAACATATCCCGCAGTGCGCCGGTGGTGTCGTAATACCCCGCCCGATGTTCGACGCCTACGCTCTCCGCGATTGTAATCTGAACATGGTCAATAAAATCGCGATTCCAAAGTGGCTCAAAAATACTGTTGGCAAAACGGAATACCAGCAGATTCTGCACCGTCTCTTTGCCCAGATAATGGTCGATACGATAAATTTGAGATTCGTCGAAACAGCCTCCAAGCTGGTCATTCAATTGTTTTGCGCTGTCCAAGTCGTGTCCAAACGGTTTTTCCACAATCAGCCGAACATCCTGAGTCGGTCCACCCCGGCCGGGACAGGCCATGCGGCTCTGACTGAGTTTATCGGCAACCACGGGATACAGAAACGGCGGCAGAGAAAGATAAAAAATCCGGCATCCCCCCAGACGATATTTCTCATCCAGCGCCATCAGTTTCTGACTAATACGACTGTAAAATGCAAATTCCTCATAGCTTCCGCTGACATAATAAAAATGGGCCAGAAACGCGTCGTACTCCCCAGGCTCCGCGGCGTTCGCGGATTTCAGGGATTGCCTGATGGTGTCCCGGAATTGCGTATCGGAAAATTCAGCCCTTCCGCAGCCGAGAAGATAAAAACCGCCGGCCAGAAGATTCCGCCGATACAATGCATAAAGGCTTGGATAGAGCTTGCGATGCGCCAAATCGCCGCTGGCGCCAAAAACAACCAGCGACACCGGCCCCGCGGGAGTTTCTGCACAAACCATTTCCAGCTTATCCGCTGTCGCCTCAATCGTCCGCATCGCAGACACCTCGGTAAAAAAATAAAACCCATCGAAAAAAGTGCGAGGGGCTTTTTAGTCCGTTCAGTTCACCGGCTCAAACTCGTCTTTGCCGGCGCCGCAATCCGGACAAACCCACCCGTCGGGCAGGTCTTCAAATGCCGTCCCCGGCCCGACGCCGTTATCCGGGTCGCCCTTGGCCGGGTCATAAATATAGCCGCACATTAAACATCGATATTTTTTCATTGCATTCTCCTTGTCACGGATAGTCTCTATTTTATCCCATCCCGTCCGGATTTTTCAACGCCGGTTCCGGCATTTACGGATGCTGCCATTTTGTCAAGACCGGCCAAACACAGCGACGACCACGTTTCAAGCGTTTCTTTGACCGCCTGCAGTTCCACCGGCGTCATAAACGCCATTTGTGTTATCATCTGCTCTTTGCGGCTGACTTTCGGTTCATCCAGATTCCAATAATGAACTATACCGAGGTGTACTTGCCCCACTTCATTGGAATCATCATTAAGCAGCGCCACAACGCGGTCGGCATAACTCGTTTCCACGGACACCTCTTCGGCAACTTCCCGCTCCACCGCGGCACGATAGGCGTCATAAAAATTGCTGAACAGCGGCATATCGTCGGCGGGATTGATATGACCTCCGATACCGATAGAGCGGTTGCCGACAAGTCGGGTTTCGCCCGCCCGTTTTCCGCGAACATAACTGAAGACTTTCCCGTCACAGGCCATAATCACATAAGGAATAAGCTGTTTATAGTCGAGGTTCTTCTCCGCCTGTGAGCGCGGTATAAATCGCGGCACCCCCGCTGCAAAAAGCCGGCCCAGATATTTTCCCACGTCAAACATAAGTCCGTGGAACATGCCAACCTGCTCCACAACTTTACGCTCCACTACCAGTACTTGTTCTTCTTGTGCCATAGTGTCCTGTTTCTGATTCTTTTGAGTCTTTGACAAATCCGATTTTTAATTTTGAAACGCGCCCGAAGAGATTCGAACTCCTGACCTACGGATTAGAAATCGAACCGGGGCGGTTTTTAACACCTTGCAAATTATCAGCTTACAAATTGTAACTTTTTATACTGTAACCACTTATTACGCTTAATCTGAATCTTATTATATCCCGCTGTCACACAAAATAAAGCATAAAGTTACAAGGAAAGTTACAAAAGTGCCTCTATAATGAAAAACGGGGGCCTACTATTCACAGGAGATCAATTATGGAAAAAGAACAAATTCAAGCACGGCTACTAACAGTCAAAGAAACAGCCAAATATTTGGCCATCTGCGAACGAACTGTATGTTTTATGATAAAAGAACAGAAAATCCCAGCCATACGATTCGGTAGAATTATCCGGTTTGACAAAAGAGATCTAGACGAATTTATCGACCGATGTAAAAATGGCAGATTCAGCGGCCAAGAATGATACCAGAGCAATTGACTTACAGCAGGGAAGAAGTATAATGAGGGCATAATAAAAGCTCCTTCTTCTGCCGCCTGTGGTTGTCCGACCCCGAAAGGAAGTCACCTGACTTCTTACTCTCACCTGCAGGCGGCTTTTTTATACGCAGAAGAGCGGCTATTAGCTGTTAGGTTTTAGCGGGTAACTCCGGCCCATGAATCAGTCCATAATAAATTCAATTATTGGTTTCAATGCTATCCAGGCATCTACCATAACATCAATTGCTTTTTCAGACTTCATACATGGTGCAGAAAATGGAATTTCAACCTCGACACCGAACTGCATATTTGTTTTTTTATTTGTCAAAAGATTATAAATAGCTTCTGTCCACATTGGCTGATGCTTAAGGCCATTATCAGCTTTATTTACTAATGTGCGCAAATCAACCTTTATAATTCCGTCTGTACGTGCTTGCGAACGCTGTGATTTAAAATACTTCTGATCAAGATATATAAGAGGTTTCGCATCAGGCACATTTCCAATCGACGTATGAAGGTTACGTTCAATTTTTTCTAATAAGGCATAAAAACTATCTATACGCTTATTCTTGAGTTTCGTTTTAACACCACCTTTTATTGCATTTGGAATAGTAATTGCCACACACACATTTGTTGGGCGGATTCCGATTGTAGCATGCGGATACGAAGTAAAGTTTTTTGATGCAGCCTTCTTGAGATAAATGAAATCCCAGACGCCTCCATTTTCCTCCTGAGTTATTGCCGGTCGGCCTTCACGTTCCGGATCGATTCCGAGACCATCCACTAATCGTTTGTTGGTTCGAAATTCCTGGCCTAATACTTTAATTAAACGCTTTCCTTCCCGATAGGTATAAGGAGCATCCTTTGTAAAATGAAATCCTGAGAACATAGTCAGCGTTCCTTTTATATTATAATTTTGTGCCAACATTTTTGATTCGTAAATTTCCATATAATCAACAAAATACCCAGCCCAAGGTGATTCTGAGGTTTTTGCGACAAACCATTTATATACCGATTTCCAAGTAACATAAATCACTTCTGATAACTGTATCGCAGGAGGATTAACTGCAATCACGACCACGACACTATTAATGTAGCCATAGTTTATGGCTTTCTGTTTATGTCGTATTAATTGTTTATTGGAAATACCCGCCTGTACTTTAGACTCAATAATGACCGCCCATGATTCTTTGTCGCAGAAATAGGCATCCGGCACACTGCCCTGATTCTCCTGATTTAGTAACTGTTCCTGTCCTGGAAGACCCTGGATTCCGATTTCAATGAATTTAAGGGGTGGAATGCTGCTAATCTTGAGAAACCGCAAAAATGGTCTTATGAGGTTAGGTTCATGGTCAAGGGTGGACATAAGGGCATGAGTTAGTTTATTTTCTTGTTGGTCATATTGGTCAAATATATTACGCAACTTCAACCCTCCATTAAAATAAATGACGCTGGGTGATCTGTGGAAAGAAACCATTTTTACGGAGCAGTTCGAGATAGTCGTCTTTGGTGATCCGGTCGAAATCGGCCAGTTTGGCGGACAGTTCGGCATTCCAATAATCATCGTAGTCCAATGCCCTGGGGTCGAGATTGTCGCACAACAGTGGGCCGCAGGATGAAACGATACAGCCCCGGTCGTCGGTTTCGATGGCGAACAGGTCGCCGGATGTTTTATGGCGGTAAAGG